>NZ_JBHXTE010000045.1:0-89376 GCF_042677545.1 Streptomyces sp. NPDC127108
ACCGAGGACTGGGAGACCGAGTACCTCTCGTACGACATCGCCGCCGCCGTCGTCGACTCCCTCGAACAGGCCGTGGAGCACATCCGGCTGTGGACCTCCGGGCACACCGAGGCCATCGTCACCACCTCCCAGCAGGCCGCGCGCCGCTTCACCCAGCTCGTGGACTCCACCACGGTCGCCGTGAACGCCTCCACGCGGTTCACCGACGGCGGCCAGTTCGGCTTCGGCGCCGAGATCGGCATCTCCACGCAGAAGCTGCACGCCCGCGGCCCGATGGGCCTGCCGGAACTCACCTCCACGAAGTACATCGTGACGGGCGACGGTCACGTCCGGTGACGGTCGCGCGCGGCGCGCGTCACGTCGCGTGACGCCCGCGGGGTAGTGGGGCGTTGAGGGTCACAACCCCCGAATTGCCTTTGCGTCTGCCCAAATTGCCCCGTCCAGGTCTACGCTGGACGGGTGCCGGAGGACGTGGGGGGTTCGCCGTTTCCCGACGGCTGGGAACCCGACGACGACCGCGACCACGGGGGTGCGGACGAAGAGTTCGCCTCCGTGGTCTTCGACGAGGATTTCGTGCGCGCCGCCGAGATCCATGAACCCACCGCGGTGGAGCGGCTGCTCGCCGCCGCCGAGGCCCGCGCCGAGGCGTCCGAGGCCGAGGCCCGCAGGGGCCGCGCCCGCCGCCGCGGCCCGCACGGCGCCGACGGCTCGGGACCGGACGACGACGACTACCTCTACGAGGGCTACGACACCGGCGAGTTCGGCCGCGACGGCGACCTCGACGACTACGACGACCTCGACGACCCGGACTACCTCAAGGACGGCCGCGGGCGCTACGGCCGCCGCGCCGCCAAGGTCCGCTGGCACCGCCCCGTGGCCTGGATGCTCGCCCTCCTGCTCGGCATAGGCATGGTCGCCTTCGCCTTCGCCGCGGTCTACCGGGGGGCGTCGTCCGGCCGCCAGGACCGGATACCCCCGCCCGCCACCACCGAGGTCGAACAGAACGCGGGCCCTGGGGACTCCGGCAGCCCCTCCGCGTCGGCGGAGTTCGGCCAGTCCCCGGTCCCCGCCGAGCCCCGCACCCCCTGAGCGCCGGGCGCGTCCGCCCAGGCCGGACCCACCGAGACCGCCCGCGCACGCCGGCGCCCGCCAACTGGGCTGCGAGCGTGAGGAGTTGTCAGAAGTTGTCGTGTACCAGGGCGTTTACCTGACGGCCCGGAGACCTACCCTGAAGGTATGGGCGGGCCAGGAGAACCACCTGCGGGGACACCCGAGGGCGCTCCCGGTGGTGAGGACGAGTACCGATCCGTCGTCTTCGACGAGTCGTTCGTGCGCGCTGCGCGGCTGCAGGAGTTCTCCGCGCGGGAACGGATGGGCGACCACGCGCGCGCCGTGCGCCGCAGGCCCACCCCCCACCGCCGCCTCTCCCGGCAGATCGTCGTCCTCGTCGTCCTCATCGCCGTCGCCTTCGGCACCGCGATCTACATGGGCGTACGACACCCGTACAGCAGCCCGGCCGCCAAACGCCCCGACCCGCTCCGGATGACCGTCATACCGCTCGCCCCCCAGGGCCGCGTGCCCGGCTCCGCGAAGGTCGCCGACCTGTTCGCCAAGAGCCCCGCGGCGCAGTTCCGCATCGGCGCCGGCGGCATCAACCTGCCCGCGGCCCGCCGCACCGCCCACTTCTCCGAGGGCCAGGTCGTCTCCGCGCTCGCCACGGCCAAGGACTACCTGGTGCAGTCCGCACTCGACCCCGAGGTGCTCATGGGGCGCGCCGTGCGCTCCGCCCGCGTCCTGCTCGACCCCGGCCAGCTCGACCAGTTCGACCGCAGCTTCACGCACCCGGCGGCCGACGGGCGGCACGCCCCCACCGGCTGGCTGGTCCGCTTCGACCGGGCACGGACGGCGCTCGCCGACCCCGGCGTGCGCGTCCAGGGCAGCCTGCGCGCCTCCGAGACCGACAAGGACACCCTCGAGGTCGCCTCGGACCACACCTTCGTGTACGCGCTGCGCCCGGCCCGCGCCGACGCCCGCGCGGCGGCCTCCCTGTTCACCGTCCGGCGCGAGCTGCACTTCCGCTTCGACCGCGACGACCTGCGCATGCACCAGGCCGAGCTGCTCGCCTCCTACGTCCAGGCCGGGCCGCTCGCCTGCGCCGCCGACACCACCCGGCAGCTGCGGCCGCTGCTCGCGGGCGAGAAGGCGAAGGCGGGCGGCCCCGCGGGCACCGACCCGTACGCGACGGGGGACGCCACGGCGCTGTGCGGGACGCTGGCGCGGTCCGCCCAGCCTTCGCTGTGAGTACTCGTTATTCGTTGCCGGACGGCTCGTTGCCGGACGGCCGGTTGCCCGACGGCTAGCTGTCGGACGGGCGGTCCGACGAGTCGTTGGACGCGGAGCCGCCGTTGCCCTGGCCGCCCTGCCCGGTGAACTTCCCGCGCAGCTTGCCGCCCAGGTCGCCCGCGCCGCCCGCGATGTCGTTGACCAGCTTCATCAGCGGGTCCTTGCTGGTGCGGACGTTGTCCGCGTACGACGAAGCGGACTGGCGGAAGGAGTCGCTGACCGAGGTGTCCTTGTCGTCCTCGCGGCGCGGGTAGTGACCGTCCATGATCCGCTGGTAGTCGCGGGTCGCGGCCCACTTCTTCAGCTCGGCGGCGCGCACGGTGGTGAAGGGGTGCGAACGCGGCAGCACGTTCAGGATCTTCAGGACGGAGTCGCGCAGGTCGCCGCCCGCCTCGTACTCCTCGGCCTGCTCCAGGAACGCGTCCACGTTCATCTCGTGCAGGTGGTTGCCGCCCGCGATCTTCATCAGGCCGCGCATCGACGCCTGCAGGTCCTGGCCGACGAGCAGGCCCGCGCGGTCCGCGGACAGCTCGGACTTGCGGAACCACTCGCGCAGCGCGGTCACGATCGCCATGATCGCGACATTGCCGAGCGGGATCCACGCGACCTTGAGGGCGAGGTTGGTGAGGAACAGCAGGATCGTGCGGTACACGGAGTGGCCGGAGAGGGCGTGGCCCACCTCGTGGCCCACCACCGCGCGCATCTCCTCCTCGTCGAGCAGCTCGACCAGGCCGGTCGTCACGACGATGATCGGCTCGTCGAGGCCGATGCACATGGCGTTCGGCTTCGGGTCCTGCTGGACGTACATCGCGGGGACCTTCTCCAGGTCCAGGATGTAACAGGCGTCCCGCAGCATCGTGTGCAGGTGCGCGAACTGGGCGTCGGACACCCGCACCGAGTCCGAGAGGAACAGCAGGCGCAGGCTGCGCTCCGGCAGCAGCCCGCTGAGGGCCTTGAAGACCGTGTCGAAGCCGCTGAGCTTGCGCAGGGCCACCAGGGCCGAGCGGTCCGCCGGGTGCTCGTACGCCCGCGAGGAGATGCCGGGGAAGCGCCTGCGCTGCCGGCTCGGCACGTTCTCCTGTCCGTCCCCCGTGCCGTTGTCGTTGCCGTTGTGCTTGCCGTTGGTCATGCCGCATCCCCCATGTCGTGTCCTCGTTCCTGCCCCCGAGGCGGTCCCCAGCCTAGGCGGAGATACCGTGACAGGGCAGCACACAGAAGGAGTCATCCGCCATGGAGCACATCTCCGCAGCTCACGCCCTCGCCCTGGCCGCCGGCACCCAGGACGAGCCAGGCCTCGGCAACCTGCTGCGCGTCGTACTGATCGTGATGGTGGTGGGCTGCGTCCTGGTGGGCTGGCTGCTGCTGCGCGGGTACCGGAAGGACTGACGCCGGCCGACGTCTGCAGGCCCCCCGGCAGGGCGCCGTGGCCGCACCCCTGGG
The DNA here is from genome assembly GCF_042677545.1 of Streptomyces sp. NPDC127108. NCBI lineage: Bacteria > Bacillati > Actinomycetota > Actinomycetes > Kitasatosporales > Streptomycetaceae > Streptomyces > Streptomyces sp. NPDC127108. Next base: position 3,784 of record NZ_JBHXTE010000045.1, read on the forward strand.
CCCCGCATACGATGTGCCCAAGTCTTTACCCCGATCCCACACCGGATAGGTCCTGCTGACGATGAGCTTCCACAGCACCGCCGCCCAGTTGGTCACTCTCGCCTCCGAGGGCGGCGAGCACACCGACGAGCACGCGAGCATCAGCCCCTACGTGACCGGCGGCGGCGCCTTCGTCGTGCTGCTCCTGCTGCTCTGGATCACCACCCGCTTCAACCGCGACCGCTGAGCCGTCGCAGCCCGGCCCCGGACGGCTGAGACCGGGGCCTGCCGGTGGGGCCGGTAGTGTCTGCACGCATGGGAGAGCAGGACATGCCTACCGGCCCGCAGGGCGGCCCGGGCTCGGGACCGGCCAGTGCCGCCAAGCGCCGACTCGGCGTCATGGGCGGAACGTTCGACCCGATCCACCACGGACACCTGGTGGCGGCCAGTGAGGTCGCCGCGCAGTTCCACCTCGACGAGGTCGTGTTCGTGCCGACCGGGCAGCCGTGGCAGAAGAGCGACAAGAAGGTCTCGCCGGCCGAGGACCGCTATCTGATGACGGTCATCGCGACCGCCGAGAACCCGCAGTTCTCGGTCAGCCGCATCGACATCGACCGCGGCGGCGCCACGTACACCACGGACACCCTGCGCGACCTGCGCCGCCTCAACCCCGAGACCGACCTCTTCTTCATCACGGGCGCCGACGCGCTCGGCCAGATCCTCACCTGGCGCGACACCGAAGAGCTGTTCTCGCTGGCGCACTTCATCGGCGTCACCCGGCCCGGCCACACCCTGGCCGACCCCGGCCTGCCCGAGGGCGGCGTCTCCTTCGTGGAGGTACCGGCCCTGGCGATCTCGTCGACGGACTGCCGTACGCGGGTCGCCAAGGGGGACCCCGTCTGGTATCTGGTGCCGGACGGTGTGGTGCGTTACATCGACAAGCGCGAGCTGTACCGCGGCGACTGAGCCGAGAGGGGCACCGGTGAACGACCGACAGTACGACCCCTATGCGGGCCAGGACCCGTATGCGGGTCAGTACGCGGGTGACGCGGCGGACCAGTACGAGGTCGTCGGGTACGACGAGTACGGGCGGCCGGTGTACCAACTGGTGCAGCAGCCCCAGGTGCCCCCGCAGGCGACGCCCGGCTACGACACGTACGCCGCGCAGCAGCAGCCGCAGGGGTACGGCTACGACCCGTACGCGGCGGAGGGCTCGACCGGGCAGCAGGCGGCGGTGCCGCCGTCGCCGTACGACACGTACCACTCCGGCGGGGGCGCGTACGACACGCGGGAGCAGACCGGGTGGGTTCCGCAGCAGCAGTCGCACCAGGCGCAGGCGCCCCAACAGCCGCAGCACACGCAGCCGTCGCCGTCGCACCAACAGCCCCCGCGCCAGCGGCAGGCCGAGCCGTCCCCGGAGCGGGAAGCCGGGCCTGAGCGGCCGCACGAGGGCGACGAGGCGCCCGAGTACCGCACCGAGCAGTTCTCGTTCATAGAGGAACCGGACGAGGAATCCGAAGACGTCATCGACTGGCTCAAGTTCACCGAGAGCCGCACCGAGCGGCGCGAGGAGGCCAAGCGGCGGGGTCGCTCGCGCGTCGTCGCGCTCGTCGTCGTGCTGGCCCTCGCCGTCGTCGGCGGCGTCGGCTACCTGTGGTCGGCGGGCAAGCTGCCCGGCGGCTCGGAGGAGAAGTCCGGCGGGGAGGCCGCCGCCGGGCCCCAGAAGCGCGACGTGATCGTCGTCCACCTGCACAACACCAAGGGCGGCGGCACCTCCACGGCGCTGCTCGTGAACAACACCACCACCAAGCGCGGCAGCACCGTCCTGCTCCCCGACTCCCTCGCCCTGACCGGCGACGACGGCAGTGCGACGACGCTCGCCAAGTCCGTCGAGGACGACGGCTCGACCGGCACGCGCGAGGAGATCGACACGGCCCTCGGCACCCACGTCGAGGGCACCTGGCGCCTGGACACCCCCTACCTCAACAACCTCGTCGAACTCGTCGGCAACATCGACATCGACACCAACGCCGACGTCCCCGACCCGAAGTCGAAGAAGAAGGGCGAGGCGCCGCTCGTCAAGAAGGGCGAGCAGCAGACCCTCAGCGGACCGATGGCCGTCGCGTACGCCACCTACCGCGCATCGGGCGAGTCCGAGACCGCGCAGCTCACCCGGTTCGGGCAGGTCATGCAGGGCGTGCTGCGCAAGCTGTCGTCCGACCCGCAGGCCGCGACCGTCACCGTGCAGTCGCTCGCGCAGATCCTCGACCCGTCGCTGAAGGAGAAGGACCTCGGCACCTTCCTCGCGAAGCTCGCCGACCGCGCCAAGGGCGGCGACTACTCCACCGCGCTCCTTCCGGTCCAGGACGACGGGACGCTGACCGAGAAGGCCAGCACGAGCGTGGTCAAGGACGTCCTCGGCGGTGCCGTGAAGAGCCCCGAGCAGGGCGCGGCCGTCCGGGTCGGCGTGCGCAACGCCACCGGCGACAAGGACTCCACGGAGAAGGCCCGCATCGCGCTGGTCAACGGCGGCTACACCTTCGTCGACGGCGGCTCCGCCACGTCCGCGTCGTCGCAGGTCACCTATGCCGACGCGGGCAAGAAGGCGGAGGCGCAGGAGGTCGCCAAGACCCTCGGCCTGCCCACGGGAGCGGTCCGCAAGGGCAAGACGGCTCCGAACGCGGATGTGTCGGTGGTGCTCGGCGGGGATTACTAGGCCCGGACAGGTCCCGGGCAGGCCCGGGACAGGCCTCGGAGCAGGTCCCGGAGCAGGCCCCGGAGCGGTTCTGGCGTGGTCGAAACAATCTTCTGGGGACCCGTGGGCGGTCCGTGAGACCCTTGATGGGTATTGCCCATCTGAAGGAAAGCTCTCTAGTGACCGCCACGGACCGCTCCACCGAGCTCATCACCGTCGCCGCCCAGGCGGCCGCCGACAAGCTCGCGCACGACATCATCGCGTACGACGTCAGCGACGTGCTGTCGATCACGGACGCCTTCCTGCTCGCCTCCGCGCCCAACGACCGCCAGGTCAAGTCGATCGTCGACGAGATCGAGGAGCGCCTCAACAAGGAACTCGGCGCCAAGCCGGTGCGCCGCGAGGGCGACCGCGAGGCCCGCTGGGTCCTCCTCGACTACGTCGACATCGTGGTGCACGTCCAGCACAGCGAGGAGCGTGTCTTCTACGCGCTCGAGCGCCTGTGGAAGGACTGCCCCGAGATCGAGCTGCCCGCCGAGGCCAAGGCCACCCGCGGCAAGGCCGCCGAGTACGCCGACCGGCAGCAGGCCGCCGAGGAGGCCGGAGCCCTGCGCGAGCTGGGCGGTGAGCTGCGGTGAGCAACCGCGGCTGCCGGATCATCCTGTGGCGGCACGGCCAGACCGCCTGGAACCTGGAGCGCCGCTTCCAGGGCACCACGGACATCGAGCTGACCGACGTCGGCCTCGGTCAGGCCCGGCGCGCCGCCCGGCTGCTCGCCTCCCTGAAGCCGGACGCGATCATCGCGTCCGACCTCAGGCGGGCCGCGGCCACCGCCGCCGAGCTGGCCGCCGTCACGGGCCTCGACGTCACCCACGACGAGTCCCTGCGCGAGACCTACGCCGGGGCCTGGCAGGGCCTGACCCACGACGAGATCATCGCCCTGCACGGCGAGCAGTACGCCGCGTGGAAGCGCGGCGAGCCGGTCCGCCGCGGCGGCGGTGAGCTGGAGACCGAGGTGGCCGACCGCGCCGCCCCGGTCGTGCTGCGGCACGCGGAGAAGCTGCCCGACAACGGCACGCTGGTCGTCGCCAGCCACGGCGGCACCATCCGCACCACCATCGGGCGTCTCCTCGGCCTGGAGCCGCACCACTGGGAGAGCCTGGGTGGGCTCTCCAACTGCTGCTGGTCGGTCCTCGGCCAGGGCGCGCGCGGCTGGCGCCTGCTCGAGCACAACGCGGGCACGCTGCCCGAGCCGGTGCTCGGCGACGACGACTAGGGCCGGTTCGACGAGTCGGCGTGTCCCGGCGGAAGCCCAGGTCACAGGGTCCGGGGGCCGGATTTCACATTCGGGCAGGTCGCAGGCTAAAGTTCTTCTTGTTCGCCCGCCGAGCGGGAAGAACACGCGGGGCTATAGCTCAGTTGGTAGAGCGCCTGCATGGCATGCAGGAGGTCAGGAGTTCAATTCTCCTTAGCTCCACTCGCACGACGAGCGGCGTGTGCTCACGGAAAACGTGAGCCGCGTCGCTTTCGTCATTCCCGGCATCTTTCTCATCGGCGCCCTCCCCACCCATGCCCTCCTCACCGGCGTCCTCCTCTCACCCGGACTCGCCGTCACGGCGCAGCCCGCGCAGCCGGGCCATCCGATCCTTCGTCTCCTCGTCATCCGGTGTGTACGCCACGATGCGGCAGTCCGGCATGCCGTTGATCGACAGCGACACCGACGTCATCCGCAGCTCACCGACCGCCTTGTGCCAGAACGTCTTCACCCGTGGCCCCGGCGGCACCACATAGCCGCTCGCCCACAGCCGCGCGAACTCCGGGCTGGCCGCGGACAGTTCCCGGATGAAGGTCTCCCAGGCGGGCTCGCCCACATGCCGGCCGTACTCCCCGCGCAGGGTCGCCACCATCACCGGCAGCTCCGAGTCCCGGAAGACCAGCGGGCAGTGCTTCTCCGGCACGACGAACAGCGTCCACAGCACGTTCTCCACGCCTATCGCCTCGATCGGCGGGACGAGGAAGAGGTCCCTGTAGGCGGGATTGGTGGCGAGGATGTCGTACCGCGTGTTGTAGACCACCGCCGGGTGCGGGTCCAAGGCGTCGATGATGCCCTGTATCTCCGCGCCCACCGTCTCCGCGGCCGCTTCCTTCCGCGCGGCGTACGGCACCTCCGCCAGGTCGTACAGGTGCTCGCGCTCGGCCTTGTCCAGGCGCAGTGTGCGCGCGACGGCGTCCAGGACCTGGGCGGAGGCGTTGATGGGGCGGCCCTGCTCCAGCCACGTGTACCACGTCACGCCCACGCCGGAGAGCTGGGCGACCTCCTCGCGGCGCAGGCCCGGCGTGCGGCGCCGGGGGCCGGGAGGCATGCCCACGTCGGCCGGGGTGACGAGGGCTCTGCGGCCTCGCAGGAACGCGGCCAGCTCGGGGCGGCGGCGGGGGGCGGTGGATGTGGGCGCGGGTGCGGGCAGGGGGCCGGGCGTGGTCGTGCCCGTGGGTGCCGTGCGGGCGGGCCGTGCCGCGCGTGCGGGCCGTGCCGCGCGTGCGGGCGGTGTCGTTCGTGCGGACGGCACCGTGCGTGGTGTCCCCGTCATGTCCATCGTCGTCACGTCCCCCATCGTCCGTCCCCGTCCCGGCCCTTGCCAGGTGCTGCCAGTACCAGCATCGGCGGGCTCTCACTACCTGTACCCGCCCGCGACCACGCTCGGGGCATGACGACTACGACCCCACCCGCGGCGACCTCCGCCCCAACTCCTGCGTCCAGTAAAGCCCCTGGCACTGACATCCGCCCCGGACGGCTCCTCGCGGTCGTGCTCACCGCCCAGTTCATGGCCCTGCTCGACGTGTTCATCGTCAACGTCGCCGCGCCCACGATCCGCGAGGAACTGCACGCGTCCGGCGCCGGGCTGCAACTCGTCATCGCCGGGTACACCATCACGTACGCCGTCCTGCTGATCACCGGAGCGCGCCTCGGCGAGCGCCTCGGCCACCGCCGCGTCTACCTCGTCGGGCTCGCCGTCTTCACCGCCGCCTCCCTCGCCTGCGGGCTGAGCCAGAGCACCGGTCAGCTGATCGCCTTCCGGCTCCTGCAGGGCGCGGGCTCCGCCGTCCTCATCCCGCAGGTGCTCAGCCTGATCCAGCGGAACTTCACCGGCGAGGCACGGATGAAGGCGCTCGGCGCGTACTCGGCGGTCCTTGCCACCGGCGCCGCCGCGGGACAGGTCGTCGGCGGCGTCCTCGTCAGCGCCGACCTGTTCGGCACCGGCTGGCGCCCCGTGTTCCTGGTGAACGTGCCGGTCGGCGTGGCCCTGCTGTTCGTCGCCGCCCGGGTGCTGCCCCGCGACGACCGGAGTGACGCGGGCCGGGCGCGCGGGCTCGACCTGCCGGGGCTCGTGCTGCTCGCCGCCGCCGTCTCGGCGTTCACGGTGCCGCTCGTCCTCGGCGAGCAGGAGGGCTGGCCGCTGTGGACCTGGGTGTCCCTCGGCGCCGCCGCCGTGCTCTTCGCCCTGTTCTGCTGGTACGAGGCGCGGCTCGCCCGGCGCGGTGGGGCGCCGCTGATCTCGCCGCGGGTCCTGCGGGTGCCGGGCATGGGCCTCGCCGTGTTCCGGCTCGCCGCGGTGATGGCGGTCAACTCCGGGTTCCTTTTCGTGCTGTCCCTGCACGTCCAGGGCGGCCTCGGCTACAGCGCGCTGCGCGCGGGGCTGACGTTCGCCCCGTCCGCGATCGTCTTCGGAGTGGTCGGTCTGACCTGGCGCAAGTGGCCGGCGGCCCTGCAACGGGCGCTGATCCCGGGCGGGTTCGCCCTCGCGGCCGTGTCGTGCGTCGCGGTGGGCCTGCTGCTGCGGGACGGAGACGACGGTGGGCTGTGGCTGTACGTGGCGTTCGTGGGCGGCGGCCTCGGCCTCGCGCTGGGATTCAGCCCGACCCTCACGCGCGCGCTCGCGACGGTGAATCCCGAGGACGCGGCGGACGCCAGTGGCTTCCTCGCCACCGTCACCCAGCTGGGACAGCTCACCGGCGTCGCGGTCTTCGGCGCGATTTTCCTCGCCCGGATTGAGTCGCAGGGGGCTCCTGGGGCGTATTCATCGGCGGACGCGCTCCTGGTGAGCTTCTACGCGCTCGCCGCGGCGGCCGCCCTGGGGGCCGTGTCCGGACTGGTACGTATGCGTCGCTGACCGTCTCGCCGTGGTCGTGGCAGAATCGACGGGGCCGGAAGGGGACTGCACCAAAGCGCCGACGGTGACCCGACGGGAGGGAGAGCGCGATGCCTTCGAGCATCCTCGAAGAGGCCGGGGGCCTCTTCGAAGTGGCGGACATACAGGTCGGCGATGCCACGCTCCTCCACTGCCCTTCCTGCGGTTCGGCCCACGTGGCTCAAGTCCTCGGCGACAACGGCGGAGTCAGTTACGTGTGCACCGCCTGCGGCCACAGCTGGAGCTGATCGATGGGTGCACACAGGCGTAAATGCGACTGGTGCGGCAGTGGTACGCCGATCGTCCGCGACATGGAGCCGGTCAACCCGGACTACCAGTACTGGTGCGAGGAGTGCGCGCGGGCGCTGATCATAAAGGGCGACCCCATCGAGACGTACCGCGAACTCGAAGGGGAGCCGATCTACGGCCGCCTGCTCGACGAGCACTGCACCCTCAAGCGCTTCTACTCGTTCGCCACCGCCTGAGGCGTCCGCGAGCGCCTGAACCCCCCTGCCCGGCCGCCCCGGCCTCCGCGCCGCTGCCCTGATCCCGTGCGCGGACGGCCCAGGGCGACGGCCGCGGCGACGGCGAGGAAGCCGAAAGCGGCCAGCGGATAGATCGCCGACAGCGTCATCTCGCCAAAGTTCTGGTCGAGTTCACGCCGTCCATGGCCGTGCGGCACCCACCACAGCGCGTACGAGCAGAACGCCAGCACGAGGCCGCCCGCCACCGCCCACCGCCCGCGGCCGCCCCACCGCGCCGCACGCGTCCACAGCAGCAGCGCCATCGGCACGCACCACACCCAGTGGTGCGACCACGACACCGGGCTGACGAGCAGCGCGGTCGCCGCGCAGGCGACCACGCCCCAGGCCAGGTCCCCGCGCGCCGCCGCGGCCACCGCCACGGCGAGCCCGGCCACGCAGACCGCCGCCGCCCCGGCCGCCCACCAGGCGCCGGGCTCCGGCGTGTGCAGCAGCCGCGCGAGGACGCCGCGCACCGACTGGTTCGCGGTGTTCTCCCCCCGCCCGGCCCTGCTGGTCTCGAAGACCACCCGGGTCCAGAAGTTCCGGGAGTCGTCCGGCAGCACCACGGCCGCGCCCAGCGTCGCCCCCAGGAACGCGCCGGTGGCCACGCACGCGTGCCGCACGGGAGGCCGCCACGCACCGTGCCGTATCCCCGCCACGGCACCCACCAGGAGCAGGAAGACCGCGAACAGGCCGGGCGTCAGCTTGATCGCCGCGGCGATCCCGATGCCCACGCCCGCCCACCGGTGGTCCGGGCGCCGCGTGAGGCCCCACAGCACCAGCACGGCGAGCAGCAGATTCACCTGCCCGTAGCGCAGCGTCGTCCACACCGGCTCCGCCCAGACAGCCACCGCCGACACCCACAGGGCGGTCTCCACGCGCGCGTGCCGCCACGTTCCCACCAGCCGCAGGGACAGTCGTACGAAGGTGAACAGGAGCAGCAGGTTCCCGAGCGTGGCGAGCGGGCGCAGGTCCGCCGGAGCCAGCAGCGTCAGCGGTGTGAACAGCAACGCCGCGAACGGCGGGTACGTCATGGGCAGGTCGTACTCGGTGGCACGCAGCGCGTAGAGGTCGGCGCCCGTACGCACGGCGAGGCCCTCCGCGCGGTAGACGGACAGGTCGATCATCGAGACGTCGGCCGCGCGCTGAGCGGCCCAGAAGAGGACGAAGGAGAGCGCGCAGACCCCGGCGGCCAGGGGCACACGGCGGCGGACGACAGCGGTGGCGATCACGGACACGTGGTCGGACCGTAGTGACCTCGGGTGTCCGGGACGGAAACGATTTGGTGGACCACGGGGGTGTGCGTGTAATGTTTGCGGAGCCGCCGGGGAAACCGGGCGGAGCAGCAACAAGGGGCTATAGCTCAGTTGGTAGAGCGCCTGCATGGCATGCAGGAGGTCAGGAGTTCAATTCTCCTTAGCTCCACAGCAGATGAGCGGGCCACCCGAATCGGGTGGCCCGCTTTTCGTTTGGGGAGCCCCGGGTGTGTGCCCGGGGCTTCCCTCGTACAGGCTGTTCAGCCCGCCCTCGCCTCCCTCACCGCCCGCTGCCGAGCGCCCTGCGCCCGCGGCCCCGCGGCAGCATCGGCAGGCCCGCCGACGGCGCCTGCGCCGGGATCGCCGCGGGGGCCTCCTCGATGCGCAGGGCCAGCGCGGGACAGCGGCGCACCGCGCGCTGGGCACGCGCTTCGGAGTAGCGCGGTACGGCGGCCTCTGCGACCGCGGGGAAGCCGTCCGGTCCCAGCTGGATCAGCTCGGGCACGATGTCCGCGCACAGGCCGTGGCCCTGGCACAGCGTCCAGTCGACGGCGAGCTTGCGGCCGCTCGACGCCTCCCCCTGGGGGCTGTCGTCCTGGAGCGGCAGGACGCCCTCCACGGGACGCCCGCACCCGTCGCCCAGGACGTGCGCGGCCAGATCGTCGGTGAACGCCGCGATCGTCGACTCCAGGAACGCCGCCGAGCCGTCCGGATGCTTGCACGCACCCCGCCGCTTCACCGCCCGCGTCACCTCGCGCAGCGCCTCCAGAGCGGTGGGCCCGCCACCGTCCAGGACATCGGCGAGCCCGCGCGCGGCGGCGGGGAGCCCCAGATAGCAGGGCCCGCACTGACCGGCGCTCTCCGCCGCCAGCCAGTTCGCCACGTGCAGGGCCTCGCCCAGCGGACAGGTGCCCGGTCCGAGCGGCAGGATCGCGCCCGCGCCGAGCGCGCCCCCACAGGCCTCCAGGGCGGCCCGGGACACGACCGCGTCGTGCGCGGTGACCGTGTCCAGCCACTTGCCGTGATAGCCGCCCGTGAGCACGCCCTGCGGCAATGGGGGGGCACCGGCGAGCTGGAGAACGTAGCGGAGGGGCACGCCCGTCGGGACCTCCAGGACCATCGGCCGGGCGACGGCTCCGGAGAGGGTGAGGAGCACTGTGCCCGGCTCGTCGCGCAGGCCCGTGCGCCGGTAGCGCTCCGCGCCGATGCGGGCGGCGACAGCCAGCTGCGCGAAGGTCTCCGCGTTCGACAGGAGCGTCGGCGCGCCGCCCACCCCGGAGTCGGACGTGCGGACCTTGCGCCCCGGAGGCAACGGTGGTCCGCCGTCCGCTGAGCGCACCAGGGCCGAGGACTCACCGGTGACCATGCGCACGGGATTGCGCTGCACGCGCGCGCGGAGGATCGATCCGCGCCGGTTGCTCAGACCGCGCTCGGCGAGCGCCGCCTGCATCGAGGCCTCCGTGGAGTCCCGTGTCACGCCGACGACGAGCGTGCGCGCGCCCAGCGCCTCGGCGGCGAGCAGCGCGCCGTCCAGGATGAGGTGCGGGGCGCGGTTGATCAGCACAGTGTCCTTGCGGCACGCGGGCTCGTCCTCGCTGCCGTTGATGACGACCACGGGCCGTACGCCCCGTCGGATCGCGGCCTCGGCGACGGCCCGCAGCTTCTTGGCGAACGGGAAGCCCGCGCCGCCGCGGCCACGCAGCGAGATCTGCTCGGCCAGCGTGGCGAGCTGCTCGCCCGCGATGGGTTCCAGCGGGCCGTGCACCTTGAGGTGCATGGCCAGGTCGAGCCGCTCGACCAGATCGAAGCCCGAGGTCAGCAGCGGAAGCCCGACGACGCGGACTTCGGGGACATCGGGCAGTGACGCGTTCACTTGCTGCCTCCGGTGGACGCGTTCCAGGGTTCGCCGCTGCTGGGCGCCTGGAAGGGGCCGGGTAGCTGTTGGGTGGCGGGGCCGTCGTCGTACACGGGGTCGTGCAGGGGGTCGTGTACGGACAGGGGATCGTGCAGGGGCGGGTGGTAGGCGGGCTGGGGGCCGGTGTCGTACGAGGCGTCGTACGGGTCGGCGTCCCCGGAGCCGAAGCCCCTGTCTCCGTAGTCGTGCTGTGTGTCCTGGGAGTCGCGAAGACCGCCACCGCTGCCCGTCGGCCCGTGACCGATGTCCACGGAGTCGTACGTGCTCGCTACGGAGTCGTAGTCGTTGTCTACGGAGGCGTGCGGGAACGGGGCCGAGGGCGCCTCGGCCGGAGGGGGCGGGGAGGGGGCCGGCCAACGGGGGGCCATGGTGGGCAGGACCTCGGTCGGCTGGAGGTCCGGCGGCAGCGACGAGTCGGGGTCGGAGGGGGCGGCCAGCGCGCGGTAGGCGGCGGCGATGCCGACGACCGGGGGCTGGTCGGCCGAGGCGGCGGCGCGGCCCGAGGCGGTGCCGGGCAGGGGTGCCGAGGCAGTGTCCCGGGTGGGCGCGGGGGCCTCGCGGCGGCGGGAGCGGTCGGGCGCGGGCCGGGCGTCGGGGTCGAGGAGGGCGAAGATCCGGGCGGCCACCTTGCGCTTGACCGGACGCGGCGCCGCGCGCAGCGCCACCGCTCCGGCGACCGCGACCAGGCACAGGCAGTACAGGACCACCACCCACGGCTTCGGGGGGCGGCCCGCGTACAGGCCGTGGATCAGGGCCGCGCACCAGGCCGGGTAGGCCAGCATGTGCAGCGCACGCCACCGGGACGCGACCTGGACCGGTGAGGCGAAGGCGCTGCGCAGGGCGCCGGTGACGCTGGTGGTGATCATCAGGAGCCCGGCGAGCGAGCCCAGACCGATGAGCCCGTCGCTGCCCGTGAACCCGAGCCCGAAGGGCACCAGGGCGCCCACCGCGGAGACGTGGTCGAGGGCGAGCTTCACGGTGCCGTGCAGCAGCAGGAAGCCCACGGACGCGATCGCCGTGGCCCGGTGCACGGCCTGGGCGAGCAGGCGCTGGCGCGAGCGCAGGAAGAGCCGGTCGGAGGCGACGAGGCCCCACATCACCGACGCCGTCAGGGCGACCAGCGACAGGACGCCGGTGGTGAAGTCGAGGGCGGCGCGGAAGTCGTCGCCTCCCGCGAACACGAGCAGGGGTATCAGCAGCAGTGCGGCCGTGGTGACGATGCCGCGGGCCGCTCTGCTCGGCGCGCGGAAGGAGGGGAACGCCGGTGCCGAGGGCGGTGCGGGCGGCGGGAAGGGCGCGGACGCCGGGGAGGACCGCCGCGGCGAGGGGGAGCGCCGCGGCGGCGCTGCGGGGGGCGTGGGGCTTCCTCGGCTCTTGCGGTGCGGATTCAGAGGGTTCATGGGGGCGACTCCGAAGTGGTTCGGTCGCCGCATGCTAAGTCGAGCCATACCGATGGGTACGTGGTTTGAGTTATTGCGTTGTTATCAAAGCGCGACTCGATCTTGGTGTTGCCCCGATAGTGGGCGGTACGCGGAGTAATCCTTGGCCATGGGTGGGGTTCCGGGGGCAACCGGGCGTCACACGCGCGGGGTTCCAGAGAGTGCCGGGGATACGGACAAAGCGCGTGGCCCGGCTCCGGAGCGCTGCGGTACCCTGACGCCATGCGTGCCGTACGCCTTCTGCTTAGCGGGCCGCGCTGATCAGTCCCGACCGCCCAGTGAGCGCGGTCGGAATCGGCGCGGCGTCCCCTCCTGTGCGAGGGGCATTTTTATTTGGCCGTCCGGCCATTTCTGCAGGCAGAGACGATCGATGGAGCTTTGAGGACCATGAGCGAGACGAATTCCTCCGCCACTGCTGAAGGCGCGGCGGGCGCGGGAGGCGCCACCGCCGCCGAGGCAGCCGCCCCGCACCGCTACACGGCCGCCCTGGCGGCCGAGATCGAGGCACGCTGGCAGGACTTCTGGGACGCGAACGGCACGTACGAGGCGCCCAACCCGAGCGGCGACCTGGCCGGGGACCCGGCCCTCGTCGCACGCCCCAAGAAGTTCATCATGGACATGTTCCCGTACCCCTCGGGTGCGGGCCTGCACGTCGGCCACCCCCTGGGTTACATCGCCACCGACGTCTTCGCCCGCTTCCAGCGCATGACGGGCCACAACGTCCTGCACTCCCTGGGCTTCGACGCCTTCGGCCTGCCCGCCGAGCAGTACGCCGTGCAGACCGGCACGCACCCGCGCGTGTCCACGGAAGCCAACATCGAGAACATGAAGGCACAGCTGCGCGCCCTGGGCCTGGGCCACGACAAGCGCCGCTCCTTCGCGACGATCGACCCGGACTACTACAAGTGGACCCAGTGGATCTTCCTGCAGATCTTCAACTCCTGGTACGACGACGAGGCGAAGAAGGCCCGCCCGATCGCCGACCTGATCGCGCAGTTCGACAGCGGTGAGCGCGCCGTACCGGACTCCACGCGCGCGTGGAGCGCCCTGGACGCCAAGGAGCGCGCCGACGTCCTGAGCGGCTTCCGGCTGGCGTACGCCTCCGACGCCCCCGTCAACTGGTGCCCGGGCCTGGGCACCGTCCTGGCGAACGAGGAAGTCACCGCCGACGGCCGCTCCGAGCGCGGCAACTTCCCCGTCTTCAAGGCCAAGCTGCGCCAGTGGAACATGCGCATCACCGCCTACGCCGACCGCCTGCTGGACGACCTGGACGCGCTGGACTGGCCCGAGGCCATCAAGCTGCAGCAGCGCAACTGGATCGGCCGCTCCGAAGGCGCGCGCGTCGACTTCCCCGTCGGCTCCGAAGGCGACGCCATCACCGTCTTCACCACCCGCCAGGACACCCTGTTCGGCGCCACCTACATGGTCCTGGCGCCCGAGCACGAGCTGGTCGACACCATCGTCCCGGCCGCCTGGCCCGAAGGCACCCACGACGTGTGGACGGGCGGCCACGCCACCCCCGCCGAGGCCGTCGCCAAGTACCGCGCCTTCGCCGCCGCCAAGTCCGACGTCGAGCGCCAGGCCGACGCCAAGGAGAAGACCGGCGTCTTCACCGGCGCGTACGCGACGAACCCCGTCAGCGGCGAGCAGGTCCCGGTCTTCATCGCCGACTACGTCCTGATGGGCTACGGCACCGGCGCCATCATGGCCGTCCCCGCGCACGACTCCCGCGACTTCGCCTTCGCGCGCGCCTTCGAGCTGCCGATGCGCTGCGTGGTCGATCCTTCCACGGCATCTGACAGCGGCTCCGCCGCGGGCCGCGGCACCGACCCGTCCGCGTGGGACGACTCCTTCGACTCCTACGAGGCGAAGATCATCGGCTCCTCTGGAGCCGACGTCACCTTGGACGGCCTGGTCGTCGTCGAGGCCAAGGCCCGCATCACCGAGTGGCTGGAGCGCAAGGGCATCGGCCGGGGCACCGTCAACTTCCGTCTGCGCGACTGGCTGTTCAGCCGCCAGCGCTACTGGGGCGAGCCCTTCCCGATCGTCTACGACGAGGACGGCGTGGCCCACTCGCTGCCCGAGTCCATGCTGCCCCTGGAGCTGCCGGAGGTCGACGACTACTCCCCGCGCACCTTCGACCCGGACGACGCGGACACCTCTCCGGAGACCCCGCTGTCCCGCAACGGGGACTGGGTCAACGTCACGCTGGACCTGGGCGACGGCCCCAAGAAGTACCGCCGCGAGACCAACACCATGCCCAACTGGGCCGGTTCCTGCTGGTACGAACTGCGTTACCTGGACCCGCACAACGACCAGCAGCTGGTCGCCCCCGACGCCGAGCGCTACTGGATGGGCCCCCGTGAGGGCCAGCCCACCGGCGGCGTCGACCTGTACGTCGGCGGCGCCGAGCACGCCGTACTGCACCTGCTGTACGCCCGCTTCTGGTCGAAGGTCCTGTTCGACCTGGGCCACATCTCGTCCGCCGAACCGTTCCACAAGCTGTTCAACCAGGGCATGATCCAGGCCTACGTCTACCGCGACAGCCGTGGCTTCCCGGTCCCCGCCGCCGAGGTCGAGGAGCGCGACGGGGTGTTCTTCTTCGAGGGCGAGCCGGTCAAGCGCGAGCTGGGCAAGATGGGCAAGTCCCTGAAGAACGCCGTCACTCCGGACGAGATCTGCGAGGAGTACGGCGCCGACACGCTGCGCCTGTACGAGATGGCGATGGGTCCCCTGGACGTCTCGCGTCCCTGGGACACCCGCGCGGTCGTCGGCCAGTACCGGCTGCTGCAGCGCATGTGGCGCCTGATCGTCGACGAGGCCACCGGCGAGGTGACCGTCACTGACGCCGAGCCCGACGAGGACACCCTGCGGGCGCTGCACAAGGCGATCGACGGCGTCCGCCAGGACCTGGACGGCATGCGGTTCAACACCGCCATCGCCAAGATCACCGAGCTGAACAACCACCTGACCAAGGCGGCGGGCCCCGTGTCGCGCTCCGTCGCCGAACGCCTGGTGCTGCTGGTCGCGCCGCTGGCCCCGCACATCGCCGAGGAACTGTGGCGCAAGCTGGGCCACACCGACTCGGTCGTCCACCAGGACTTCCCGGTCGCCGACCCCGCGTACGTGGTGGACGAGACCGTGACCTGCGTCGTGCAGATCAAGGGCAAGGTCAAGGCCCGCCTGGAGGTCCCGCCCACCATCTCCGACGAGGAACTGGAGAAGGCGGCCCTGGGCGACGAGCGCGTGGTCGCCGCGCTGGCCGGCGCGGGCATCCGCAAGGTCATCGTGCGGGCGCCGAAGCTGGTGAACATCGTTCCTGCGTGAGGGGCGATGTGGTCTGGCCGGGGTGGTGTGGCCGGGCCGAGCTGATCGGCTGAGCTGATCTGCCGGGCTGCCGGGCTGCCGGGCGGCTGGGCTGACTGGTCCGGTGTGGTCGGCGAGCGGCGGGTCCCTGAGGGGGCCCGCCGCTTTCTGTTCGTGGCCAGCCGTGGCGCGCCTGGGCCGACCCGCCAACTGCGGGCCGTGCGACGCGCATCGGGGTAGTCCCCTACGGGCAGCTTGGGGGTTCCGCTGGAACCCTCAGGAGGGTTGCTGCGTTTACCGTGGAGAAGGCGGCGAGATCAGCCCGTGCGGAAGACGGGGAGCTCGGCGCCCTCGGCAGGAAACCGCGCTGTCCCGCACCACCCCCGCACCACCCCGCACCGCCGCAGACCGATTCGCCGGGCCGAAGGAGAAGCATCGTGGAAGCCGTGATCGCAGTGGTCGCGCTGCTCTTCGTGCTGTTCCTGGCATTGGGAGCGTATGCGGTGGTCAAGGCGGTCGGAGCGGCCCGGCGTGGCATGGACCGCACGATCACGCAGGCCCGCCGCACGGTGGAGGACACCACCCTGCGCGCGCGGACCTTCGCCCAGCCCGGCGCCGTCGGCGAGCTGGCCCAGCTGCGACTGCGACTGCGCACCTCCATGCGGGCCACCCAGGACTCGCTGCGCGCGGGCGTCGCCGAGGACTCCTCGCTGCACGAGTCCCTGGCGCTCTTCCAGCGCCTGAGCGCCCACGGCCACGAGCTGGACGACGAGCTCAAGCGCCTGGAGCGGGAGCCCGACCGGATCGAGCTCAGCCAGCGCCTGCCCGCCCTGAAGGAGCGCACCGAGCAGATCGTCAAGGCCGCCGACTCACTCCGCTGGGCGGCCCGCGACCGCGCCCACAAGTTCGCGGACGACGACCTGGACCTGCTCAGCGAGCAGATCGACATGGAAGCGGGCGCGCTGCGGCACTGGACGGCCGGCCCGTCCGACGACCAGCCCCTCACCTCGTGGTCCGACCCCGCGACGACCTCGCAGACCGACCAGGCGAAGACCGGGTCCGGCACCGCGGCGGCCGACCTGAACAAGCCGTCCCGGCCCCAGGCGTCCGACCGCGCGGCCGAGGAAGACCGCGCCTCCCAGGAGCCGACCAGACCCGCCATCACCCCGCCGGCACCGCAGCCGACGTACCCCTGGCAGAAGAAGCCCAAGCCCGAGAGCACCACCTGACCCGCAGGGCCCGCCCCCAGGACCACGGCCCGCACCTCCCGCATGCCCGAGGCCCCGTCGGGGCACCTCGCCCCCGTCGCCCGCGTGCAGGGGTCGGACTGCCGCACCCGGGTTCCTGCGGGTAATCTCCAGCTCATGTCCCGCCATGTCGCGATCGTCACCGATTCAACGGCCTACTTGCCGCAGCGGACGATGGAGCGGCACGACATCACCGCGGTGCCGCTGACGGTCGTACTCGGCAATCAGGCACTCGAAGAGGGCACCGAGATCTCCGCCCGCTCGCTCGCGCTGGCCCTGCAGAAGCGCCACCCCGTGACCACCTCGCGCCCCAGCCCCGAGCTGTTCGCCCAGACCTACCGCAAGGTCGCGGAGGCGGGCGCCACCGGCATCGTCTCGCTCCACCTGTCGGCGGAGTTCTCCGGAACGTACGACGCCGCCGTCCTCGCCGCCCGCGAGGCGCCCGTGCCGGTCCGCGTCGTCGACACCGGCATGGTCGCCATGGCCCTCGGCTTCTGCGCCCTCGCCGCGGCCGAGACCACCGACTCGGGCGGCACGATGGACGAGGCGGTGTCGGCCGCGGAGAAGCGGGCCGCGGCGACGTCCGCGTACTTCTACGTCGACACCCTCGACTATCTGCGCCGCGGCGGCCGCATCGGCGCGGCCCAGGCGCTCCTGGGTTCCGCGCTCGCCGTGAAACCGCTGCTCGCGCTGGACGACGGCCGTATCGAGATGCTGGAGAAGGTCCGCACGGCGTCGAAGGCGATCGCCCGGCTGGAGGAGATCGTGATCGAGCGGGCCGGGGCGCACGACGTGGACATCGCCGTGCACCACCTCGCGGCGCCCGAGCGCGCGGCGACTCTCGCGGACCGCCTCCGAGACCGCGTCCCGGGCCTCGTCGACCTGCACGTCAGCGAGGTGGGCGCGGTGATCGGGGCGCACACCGGGCCCGGACTGCTCGGGGCTGTGGTGTCGCCTCGGTGAGGTCCGGCTCCCGCTTCTGCGCGGGTGAGGTTCGCTCGTGCGGGTGACGAAGTTATCCACAACTGCCGGGTAATCCCCGGGAATTGAGCAAGATCAACAAGTTCCCGTGGCGGTGCCTAGCGTTCTCGGCATGGGACTTCGATCAGGTTCAGAGACGGTGCGGGGCGGCCCGGGGCAGGCGCCGGGCCCGGACGGGCGTGCGCAAGAACACCGCGTCGCCGTGGGGCAGGCGACACGACGCCATGCTCGGCGCCGGGCCCGACGCAGGCGCGCGGCGGCGGAGGCCATGCGGCTGCGGGCCGAGGCGCTCTTCGCCGAGCCGGGCGTGAGGGGAGGAGGACGGGGGCGCGCTCCGACGCGGCCTGTGGGGCCGGTGGGATCTGTTGTGCCTGCTACGCCTGTTGTGCCTGTGGGGTCTGAGCGGGGATTGCGTCGAACTCCCGCTTGGGTTGGGGGCATTGGTGGCGCTGGCGGTGTTGGTGGTGCGGGCGCTGTGGACGCGGCGAGCCCGGGCCAGGTGGGCCGGGAGAACCCTGCGGGCGAGCCGGACGCGGTGGATGAGGGTTCCGGGGCCGATGCCCGGGCGGAGCCGTCGTGGCGGGTGCGGGCCGGGCTCGCCGTGCGGGAGAGGCTGCCGCTCTGGCTTCGGCTGCGGTGCGGCCTGGAGCGGCGGAGCGTCATCGCGCTCGGCCTGGTCCTGATCGTGGCGGCGGTCTTCGCGGCGCAGCACTTCTGGGCCGGGCGGACGCAGCCGGTCCGGGCGCCGGACGTGGTGGGCGAGGCGGCGGGGCCCGGCGGCGAGCCAGGGCCGTCCCCTTCGCCGGGGACGCCGCCCGCGCCCGACGGGGAACTGCCGCAGAGCACTCCGGGCGACGCCACTGGCGCGGGGAGCGGCGCGGGCGCGGCGGCAGGCGTCGTCGTGGACGTCAGGGGCAAGGTCCGCAGCCCCGGTGTGCAACGACTGCCGGGAGGCTCCCGCGTGGCCGACGCGCTGCGGGCGGCGGGCGGGGTCCGCCCCGGCACGAAGACGGAAGGGCTCAACCGCGCCCGGCTGCTCATCGACGGCGAGCAGATCGTGGTGGGCGGCCCCGCCCCACCGGAAGCGGGCCCCGCGCCGACCGCCCCACCGGGCTCCGGCCCCGGAGCGACGGCAGGAGGCACAACGGCCGGACCGGCAGGCGGCGTCGGTGCGGCGGCGGGACCCGTGGGGCTCAACACCGCCACCGTCGAGCAACTGGACACCCTGCCTGGGGTCGGCCCGGTCCTGGCGCAGCACATCATCGACTACCGCACGGAGCACGGGGGATTCCGCTCGGTCGACGAACTCCGGGAAGTGAACGGCATCGGTGAGAAGCGGTTCGCCGATCTGCAGAACCTTGTGCGGCCATGAGGCGCTCGGAGTCGGGGACGGGGCGTGCGGGGACGAGGGGCACCGGGACGAGAGGGGCGGGGACGAGGGGCACCGGGATGAGAGGCGCGGGGACGTTCATGAGGCGGCGGGCGGCTGGCCCCGGGCCTGATCCCAGCCTCGGCCCCAGCGCACCCGACCTGCATCAGGACGACCCTGCCGACCCGCGCCAGGGTGTCCCCGCCGACCCGCCCCAGGAGGGCCCCGCCGACCTTCGCCTCGTGCCACCCGCCCTCGCGGCCTGGGCCGCGGCGGCCCTCGCGTTGGACGCCCCACCCCGAGTGGTGGTCGGCGCGGTCGTGGTGTGCGTGGTGGTGGCCGGAGTGCTGCTGGTGACGTGGACCGCGTGGGGGTGCGGGGGCGGGCAGGCCCGTGCAGGGGGTGCCCGCGCCCGGACGGGAGGGCGTGTCCCGCCCCGGAGACGGGGCCGCTTCGCGTGGGGTCGGGTGAGCGTGGCCGCGATCCTGCTGTGCGCCGCGGCGTCGGCTGCCTCGGCCGGGCTGCACGGGGCGGACCTGCACCGGGGCCCGGTGCCCGAGCTCGCGGAGCGGTACGCCGAGGTGACGGCGGAGGTGAAGGTGACGTCGGACCCACGCCGTACGCGTCCCCGGGTGACCGGAGACCGCGCGGCTCCGCCGTCCATCGTGCTGAACGGGGAGGTCGTCCGCGTCAAGGAGGCCGACGGTACGACGAGCGGGACGCGGGCGCCGGTGCTGGTCATCGTGCGAGAGGAGGGGAGGGACGAGAGGGCGACAGGTGCAGGGGAGGCAGTGGCAGACGGACGCGCCGGGGACACGGCCGCGCGGCCGCGAGGGTCGCCGTGGCTGGACCTGTTGCCGTCCACGCGGCTGCTGGTGCGCGGGAGCCTCGCGGTGCCGTGGTCGGACAGCGAGCGGATCGCGGCCGTGCTGCGGGTGCCCGAGGGGCGGGCGCCGCAGGTGGTCGGGGCGCCGTCGGCGACACAGCGGTTCGCGGGGGACCTGCGGGCAGGGCTGAGGGAGGCGACGGACGGGCTGCCGGATGATGCCCGCGCGCTGTTGCCGGGGCTGGTGATCGGGGACACCTCGCGGGTGCCGCCGGACCTGGACCAGGCGTTCCGCGCGACCGACCTCACCCATCTCCTCGCGGTGAGCGGTGCGAACCTCACCATCGTCCTGGCCTTGCTCATCGGACCGCCAGGGACGGCCCACCGTGCGGAACGACGGGGGCTCGCCCCGAGGTTGGGCATCCCGCTGCGCACGACGGCGTTGCTCGGCGGCGGGCTGACGCTCGGGTTCGTCATCGTGTGCAGACCGGAGCCGAGTGTGCTGCGGGCGGCGGCCTGTGGGCTGATCGTGCTGCTGGCCATCGGCACGGGGCGGCGCAGATCGCTGCTGCCCGCGCTGGCCGCCGCGGTGCTGCTCCTTGTGCTGTACGACCCTTGGCTGTCGCGGAGTTACGGCTTCCTGTTGTCCGTGCTTGCGACGGGGGCGTTGCTGACGCTGGCGCCGAGGTGGAGTGCGGCGATGCAGCGGCGTGGGATGCCGGGGCGGGCGGCCGAGGCGCTGGCGGCCGCGGCGGCGGCGCAGGCGGTGTGTGCGCCGGTCGTGGCGGTGCTCGCGGCGCGGGTGAGCCTGGTCGCGGTGCCGTGCAACCTGCTCGCGGAGTTCGCTGTGGCGCCTGCCACCGTGCTGGGGTTCGCGGCGCTCGCGGTGGCGCCGGTGGCGATGCCGGTGGCCAAGGTGCTCGCGTGGTGCGCGAGTTGGCCGGTGGGATGGATCGCGGGGATCGCCCGGACGGGGGCGGCGCTGCCGGGGAACGGGATCGACTGGCCGGGCAGTTGGAGCGGGGCGCTGCTGCTCGTGCTCGTCACCGTCGTCGTGGTCCTGGCCTGCCGCAGGCTCGCCCGGCACCCGTGGCTGAGTGCGGGTTGCGTGCTGCTGCTCCTGCTGGCGGTCGTTCAACCCCCGCCCCTCGCCCGGGTCATCGCGGGCTGGCCGCCGCCGGGGTGGCGGCTTGTGATGTGCGATGTGGGGCAAGGGGACGCGACCGTGCTCGCGGCGGGCGGGGGTGCCGGGGTGGTCGTCGACGCGGGGCCTGATCCCGTGCTCGTCGACCGGTGTCTGCGCTCGCTCGGTGTCACACGGGTGCCGTTGGTGCTCCTGACGCACTTTCACGCGGATCATGTGGCGGGGCTGCCCGGGGTGCTGCGGGGGCGGTCGGTGGGGGCGATCCAGACGACGGGGTTCCAGGAGCCGCCGGGGCAGGCCGAGTTCGTGCGCAGGGAGGCGGCGGCGCGGGGGATTCCCCTGACGCGGGCCGTCGCCGGGGAGCGGAGACGGGCCGGGCCGCTGGAGTGGCGGGTGCTCTGGCCGCCGCCCGGCCCGGGGGCACGGCCGGAGGGGCCGAACGACGCCAGCGTCACCCTCCTCGTGCGGGTCGCGGGGCTCACCCTGCTCCTGCTGGGCGACCTGGAACCACCGGCCCAGCGGGCACTGTTGCGCACCCCGGCGGGCGCCGCGCTGTCGCGGGTGGACGTCCTGAAGGTCGCGCATCACGGGTCGGCGTACCAAGATGCGTTGCTGTTGCGACGGGTGGGGCCGCGGCTCGCGCTGGTGTCGTGCGGCGAGGACAACCCGTACGGACACCCCTCGCCCCGGACGGTCGCGGCGCTGCGGGCCGGGGGTGCGCAGGTGCTGCGGACGGACACGAGCGGGGCCATCGCGGTGACAGGAGGGCGGGCCGGGGCGGGGGCGGAGCCACCGGGGCAGGGTCTAGGTGCGGGTGCGGGTGCGGGTGCGGATGGGGGCAGGGGTGAGGGCGGGGTGGTCGAGCTGGGGGTGACTACACGCAGGTGAGGGGTGGGGGTGGAGGGGGCGGGGGTGCCTCGGGACGTGACGGTTGGCGGTGCGTCAGGCGAATAGGCTTGCTCACCGCAGGAGGCGGAATCAGGGGGTATGGGTGGAACGGATCACTGAGGACCAGTTCGTGCGGCTGGTGGGTTTCGTGTCGGCGCGGATCCCCGATACGGCCCCGCTTCAAGGCGAAGCGCGCCGCACGGCCGCGGCCCTGCGGCTGGCCGCGCAGAAGCAGATCGCGGCGGTGATCTTCCATCGGAGCTCTCCGGCCGAGCAGGCAGGGGAGACGGAGCTGCACGCGGTGGCCTCGTGGAACCTCCTGGTCGCGTTCGCGCGGATCTGGGACGACCACCCGGAGTTCCCCGCCGGCGCAGCCGTGGAGACCTTCGACTTCGACTGCGCGTCGCCCCTCTCGCCGGCCGCGCACCGCGACTCGCTGGGTGAGTGATCTCAAGGCGCCGGTCGCGGCGGTGTGTGGGGTGGCGCGGGAGGGGAGGCGAAGTGAGGCGGCGCGGGAGGGGAGGCGAAGTGGGGCGGAACTGTTAATTGGGGTCAGTGGGACAGTGCGGGTGCTCCGGTCAATTCCACAATGTTCTTGCTGAAGTGGTTGCGTTTGCATCGAATGCCGCAACGGTGATCGAATGCCTTTTCGTTGCAGGTGTTGTCAAGGTGTGCGGGGTGTGTCGCAGTGTTCGGCCGTTGGCTGGGAAACCGTTGGGGCCGGGACGGGCGGTCCGGGCCGCTGTCGGCGATGACGGTGCCGACCGGCGCGGGGGTGCTCAGCTGCCGGGTGCTCGATCCCGTCAATGAGGCGGTGCAGCACGCGGAGCTGTCGGTCAGCGACACCATGGGCCGCAAGATCGTCGGTGGTGGGACGGATCCGTTCGGGTCGTTCGTCGCGACGGTTCCGGCGGGGGAGTACCGGCTCGCGGTGTCGGCGGAGGGGTTCACGCCGTACCGGGCGAACGTCACGGTGGGCGAGGGCGCGCACGCGTCGATGGGGGACGTGACGCTGCAGATCGCACAGCTCCCGGGGCTGCCGGAGTCCGGGGACTGGGACATCGACCCGCTGCACTCCTCGATCGCGTTCACGGCGCGGCACATCGGGCTCGCGCGGATCCACGGCCGGTTCAACACGTTCGCGGGGGCGATACGTCTGGCCGACCGGATGGAGGACTCCGCGATGCACGTCGTGATCGACGCGTCCTCCATCGACACGGCCGTCAAGATGCGCGACGACCATCTGCGGTCGGGTGACTTCCTGGACGTGGCGCGGTTTCCGACGATGGAGTTCTACAGCGACAAGTTCGTGCACAAGGGCGGTGCGCGGTGGGCGATCACGGGCGCGCTGTCGCTGCACGGTGTGACGCGGACGGTCACCCTGGACACGGAGTACCTGGGGGTCGGGCACGGGCTCGAGGGCGAGACGCGGGCCGCGTGCCGGGCGACGACCGAGCTGCACCGCGACGACTTCACGATCACGTGGCAGACGATGCTCGCCCGGGGGATCGCGGCGGTCGGCGCCAGCATCACCATCGAGCTGGACATCCAGGTCCTGCCCAAGGCCTGAGCCTCGGCTAGGGCGCCTCCAGCCAGCCCTCGAACTCGGCTGCCAGCGCGTCCAGTTCCGCCGGGTCCAGACGGCGCTCGGGGTCCTCGACGACCACCAGCCACTGGGCGTCCTCGGCGTCGTCCTCGCCGGCCAGCGCGTCCCGGACGAGCTGGGGTTCGTCGGGGACGCCGAAGCGGTCGGGGAGTTCTTCGGCGAGCTGCTCGGCGGCGTCGCGGTCGGGCAGCACCAGGACATGTCGTACGTCGGTCACCTGCCCATTCTCCGATACGGCGACGTCGGGCCGTGCCCCGCGTCCGGTCCGGCGGTCCTGGGCCCGGCCCTTGGCTCCCTCCCCGGCCGCGCCCGCCGGACGCCGCCTCGGCCTGAGGTGTCAGTGCTGCGTGGGATGCTTGACCGCGATGGCCAGGAAGAACGCAAACGACAATCCGCTCGCTCCTGTCACGGTCGCCGTGGGGCAGGAGGATCTGCTGCTCGACCGCGCCGTGCAGGAGGTCGTCGCCGCCGCGCGGGCCGCGGACGCCGACACCGATGTCCGTGACCTCACGCCCGACCAGCTGGCGCCCGGCACCCTCGCCGAGCTGACCAGCCCCTCGCTGTTCGCCGAGCGCAAGGTCGTCGTCGTACGCAATGCGCAGGACCTGTCGGCGGACACGGTCAAGGACGTGAAGGGGTATCTGGGGGCGCCCGTCGAGGAGATCACCCTGGTGCTGCTGCACGCGGGCGGCGCCAAGGGCAAGGGGCTGCTCGACGCCGCACGCAAGGCGGGGGCGCGGGAGGTGGCCTGCCCGAAGATGACCAAGCCCGCGGACCGGCTGTCCTTCGCGCGGGGTGAGTTCCGGGCGCTCGGGCGGTCGGCGACGCCGGAGGCGTGCCAGGCCCTGGTCGACGCCATCGGCAGTGATCTGCGGGAGCTGGCGTCCGCCGTGGCGCAGCTCGTCGCGGACGTCGAGGGCACGATCGACGAGGCGGTCGTCGGGCGGTACTACACGGGGCGGGCGGAGGCGTCCAGCTTCACCGTGGCCGACCGGGCCGTGGAGGGAAGGGCGGCGGAGGCCCTGGAGGCGCTGCGCTGGTCCCTGGCGACCGGTGTCGCGCCCGTGATGATCACCTCGGCGTTGGCGCAGGGGGTGCGGGCCATCGGGAAGCTGTCGTCCGCGCGGGGTGGGCGGCCCGCTGATCTCGCTCGTGAGCTGGGGATGCCGCCGTGGAAGATCGATCGGGTGCGGCAGCAGATGCGGGGGTGGACGCCGGAGGGGGTCGCTGTGGCGCTTCGGGCCTGTGCGGAGGCTGACGCGGGCGTCAAGGGGGGCGGGGACGATCCCGCGTACGCCTTGGAGAAGGCTGTCGTCGCCGTTGCGCGGGCTGCTCGGCTTCGTCGGGGGTAGGGTTTTTCGTCCTCTCGGGGGGGAGGGCTTTCATCCTCCGGAGGGTGGGGTGGGCTTTTGTCCTCTGGAGGGGTGGGGTGGGCTGGCACCGCCGGGACGGTTTGTTCGGGGTGCTCGCCGTTGCGGCGGATTTTTCTTTCCCCAAGCCCGCCCCTTCCCGAAACCGGGGCTCCGCCCCGGACCCCGACCCCGGATCTTGACCCCGGACCCCAGAAACCCGGACCCCGACCCCCCGGACCGAGACCCCCGCACCCCCAGAAACCCGAAAAGCCCCGCACGCCGTCCTGGGGAAGGACAGTGCACGGGGCCTTCGGTCAAGCTCAAGCTCTTCAAGATCCACACCCGCGTGGCGAACGCAGGCCGCGTGTGGATCGGGGTGCCGGTCGGGAGCGGATGAGAGAGGGCCCGCTCTGGTCCTCCCGGCGGTTACATCACTGGTCGGCCTTAGAGGGACGCGGCCTTCGAAGCAAGCGCCGACTTCTTGTTGGCGGCCTGGTTCTTGTGGATGACGCCCTTGGAGACGGCCTTGTCGAGCTGGCGCGAAGCCTCGCGGGTCAGCTCGGTCGCCTTCTGGGTGTCACCGGAGGCAACGGCCTCGCGGGCCTTGCGGATCGCGGTCTTCAGCGAGGACTTGACGGCCTTGTTGCGCTGGCGCGCCTTCTCGTTGGTCTTGTTCCGCTTGATCTGGGACTTGATGTTCGCCACGAAAGAGCCTTCTCAGGTTCAGGTACTGCTGATTTCTCTGACATGTGCCTCGTGGCCGAGAGGGCTGAGAGACACAGCTGCCCACGTTACCAGCCGCCCCGCGACCGGCCCAAACCGATCCTCGCGGCCCACCCGTGGGACGATGGAGGCTACGTATCGATCCGACCCGAGGCATAAGGCGCCTCAAGAGACAGGACCCTGCGTGCCCGCGACCCCTAAGAATGTGCCCGCGCCGAGCCGTACCGACCCGGCTCTGATCCGCAATTTCTGCATCATCGCGCACATCGACCACGGCAAGTCCACGCTCGCCGACCGCATGCTGCAGCTGACCGGCGTGGTCGAGCAGCGTCAGATGCGCGCCCAGTACCTCGACCGCATGGACATCGAGCGCGAGCGCGGTATCACGATCAAGTCCCAGGCCGTGCGTCTGCCCTGGGCCCCGACCGAGGGCCCCGACCAGGGCACGACGCACATCCTGAACATGATCGACACCCCCGGCCACGTGGACTTCACCTATGAAGTCTCCCGTTCGCTCGCGGCCTGCGAGGGCACGGTCCTCCTGGTCGACGCGGCCCAGGGCATCGAGGCGCAGACCCTCGCCAACCTGTATCTGGCGATGGAGAACGACCTCAAGATCGTTCCGGTGCTCAACAAGATCGACCTGCCGGCGGCCCAGCCCGAGAAGTTCTCCGAGGAGCTGGCCAACCTCATCGGCTGCGACCCGGACGACGTCCTGAAGGTCTCCGCGAAGACCGGGCTCGGGGTGGAGGCGCTGCTCGACAAGGTCGTCGCCGAGGTCCCGCCGCCGGTCGGCGTCAAGGACGCGCCCGCCCGCGCGATGATCTTCGACTCGGTGTACGACTCGTACCGGGGCGTGGTGACGTACGTACGAGTCGTCGACGGCCAGCTCAACAAGCGTGAGCGGATCCGGATGATGTCGACGGGCGCGACCCACGAGCTCCTGGAGATCGGGACGAACTCGCCCGAGATGCTCGCCGCCGACGGGCTCGGCGTGGGCGAGGTGGGCTATCTCATCACCGGTGTGAAGGACGTCCGCCAGTCCAAGGTCGGTGACACGATCACCTCCCTGCACAAGGGCGCCACGGAGCCGCTCGGCGGCTACAAGGACCCCAAGCCCATGGTCTTCTCGGGGCTCTATCCGCTGGACGGCTCGGACTACCCGGAGCTGCGCGACGCCCTGGACAAGCTGCAGCTCAACGACGCCGCGCTGGTGTACGAGCCGGAGACATCCGCCGCGCTCGGCTTCGGCTTCCGCGTCGGCTTCCTCGGCCTGCTGCACCTGGACGTGATCCGGGAGCGCCTCGAGCGCGAGTTCGGGCTCGACCTGATCGCCACGGCCCCCAACGTGGTCTACCGCGTGATCATGGAGGACGGCACCGAGCACGTCGTCACCAACCCGAGCGAGTTCCCCGAGGGCAAGATCGACGAGGTGTACGAGCCCGTCGTGCGGGCGACCATCCTCGCCCCGTCCGAGTTCATCGGCTCGATCATGGAGCTGTGCCAGAACCGGCGCGGCACGCTGCTCGGCATGGACTACCTGTCCGAGGACCGCGTCGAGATCCGGTACACGCTGCCGCTCGCGGAGATCGTCTTCGACTTCTTCGACCAGCTGAAGTCCAAGACGCGCGGGTACGCCTCGCTGGACTACGAGCCCACGGGCGAGCAGTCCGCGCAGCTCGTCAAGGTCGACATCCTGCTGCACGGCGACAAGGTCGACGCCTTCTCGGCGATCACGCACAAGGACGCGGCGTACGCGTACGGCGTGCGGCTCGTCGCCAAGCTGCGCGAGCTGATCCCGCGGCAGGCCTTCGAGGTGCCCGTGCAGGCCGCCATCGGCTCCCGGGTCATCGCCCGCGAGACCATCCGCGCCATCCGCAAGGACGTGCTCGCGAAGTGCTACGGCGGTGACATCTCGCGTAAGCGCAAGCTGCTCGAGAAGCAGAAGGAAGGCAAGAAGCGGATGAAGATGGTCGGCTCCGTGGAGGTCCCGCAGGAGGCCTTCATCGCGGTGCTGTCCAGCGACGAGGGCTCCGGCAAGAAGAAGTAGCCCAGCGCCCCGGCGCCCGCGCGCGTCGTTCCGCGTCGTACACAGAGCACCTGTCCGCCTGGCGGGCAGGTGCTCTGTGGGTTCACCGCCGGTGAAGCTGTAGGAAGTGACAGGCTGCAGCCCCTTACGCACATGGCGTCCGGCCTTTACTCTGATCACTGCTCGTAGGTTACTCGCAAGTTAAACAAGTGCCCGGAGGGGCACGGGAGCGCAGCGACCGCAGCCATGCAGCTAGTAGAAACGCACCGTCAGGACGCACCGTCGCGGGCCCGGAGGATGTCGTGAGCGACACACAGACCTTGATCGAGAACCGTCCGCCTTCCGTGGCGCACCTCTTCCTGGAACGGGTCGCGGCCACACCCGACGCCGAGGCCTACCGCTATCCCGTCCCGGCCGCCTCGGGCGAGGGGCCGGACGACTGGCGGGCCCTGAGCTGGGCGGGGGCCTCCGAGCGGGTCTTCGCCATCGCGGCCGGCCTCGTCGACCTGGGCCTGAACCCCGAGGACCGGGTGGCCCTCGCCTCCGCGACCCGCGTCGAGTGGATCCTCGCCGACCTGGGCATCCTGTGCGCCGGGGCGGCCACGACGACGGTGTATCCGCAGACCAACGCCGAGGAGTCGGCGTTCATCCTCGGTGACTCCGGCAGCCGCGTCCTGATCGCGGACAACGTCGAGCAGCTGGCGAAGGCGCGGGCGCAGCGGGCGAACCTGCCCGAGCTGAAGCATGTCGTGGTGATCGACGCCGAGGGCGTCGAGCCCGCGGCGGACGACCCCGAGGGCTGGGTGCTCACGCTGGCCGACCTCGAGGCCCGCGGCGCCGCCTATCTGGAGAAGAACCCGCAGGTGGTCAAGGAGCGGATCGACGCGATCAGGCCCGATCACCTCGCGACCATCATCTATACGTCGGGGACCACGGGCCGTCCCAAGGGCGTGCGGCTGCCGCAGGACAACTGGTCGTACATGGCGAAGGCCATCGCGGCGACGGGGCTGCTCACGGCCGACGACGTGCAGTACCTGTGGCTGCCGCTCGCGCACGTCTTCGGCAAGGTGCTGACCAGCGGACAGATCGAACTCGGACACGTCACGGCCGTCGACGGTCGCGTGGACAAGATCATCGAGAATCTGCCGGTGGTGCAGCCGACGTACATGGCCGCCGTGCCGCGCATCTTCGAGAAGGTCTACAACGGCGTCGCGGCCAAGGCGCGGGCCGGTGGCGGCGCGAAGTACAAGATCTTCCAGTGGGCGGCGGAGGTCGCCCGGGAGTACGCGAAGACCAGCCAGGACAACTTCCGCAGGACCGGGGTGGCCTCGGTGCCGTTCGGGCTCGGCGCCAAGCACACGGTCGCCGACAAGCTCGTCTACGGCAAGCTGCGGGAGGCCTTCGGCGGGCGGCTGCGGGCCGCGGTGTCCGGGTCGGCGGCGCTCGCGCCCGAGATCGGGTACTTCTTCGCGGGCGCCGGCATCCACATCCTGGAGGGCTACGGGCTCACCGAGACCTCCGCCGCGTCCTTCGTGAACCCCGGTGAGGCCTACCGCACCGGCACCGTCGGCAAGCCGCTGCCCGGCACCGAGGTGCGGATCGCGGACGACGGCGAGATCCTGCTGCGCAGCCCCGGTGTGATGGAGGGCTACCACGGTCAGCCCGAGAAGACCGCCGAGGTCCTGGAGTCGGACGGCTGGTTCCACACCGGCGACATCGGGGAGCTGTCCCCGGACGGCTATCTGCGCATCACCGACCGCAAGAAGGACCTGATCAAGACCTCCGGCGGCAAGTACATCGCGCCCGCCGAGGTCGAGGGCCAGTTCAAGGCCGTCTGTCCGTACGTCTCGAACATCCTCGTGCACGGCGCCGACCGGAACTTCTGCACCGCGCTCATCGCCCTCGACGAGCCGTCCCTCATGGGCTGGGCCGAGGAGAACGGCCTCGGCGGCAAGTCCTACGCCGAGGTGATCGCGGCCCCGGCGACGGTCACGCTCATCGAGGGCTACGTGAAGCAGCTCAATGACGGCCTGCAGCGCTGGCAGACCGTCAAGAAGTTCAAGCTGCTTCCCCGCGACCTCGACGTCGAGCACGGCGAGCTGACGCCCAGCCTGAAGCTGAAGCGGCCGGTCGTGGAGCGCGAGTACAAGGCGCTGATCGAGGAGATGTACGCGGGCTCGCGCGAGGCGTGAGCGTCCGCGGGCGCGTGCCGACGCACGCGCCCGCGGGGGCGGGCGGGGCCCCGGTGTTCACACGCCCCGCCCGCGCCGCATCTCCCGCAGCAGTTCCTCCATGTGCGTCACGTGGTGGCGCAGTTCCAGTACGTCGGTCAGGCTGCTCGCCGCCATATGTCGCTCGATCGCGGAGAGCCGTTCGGACAGTTCCTCGAACTGCACCTGCTCGCGCGCCAGCATGCGTTCCAACTGCTGGTTCTTGCGGTGCAGTTCGAGGAAGACGGTGACCTTGGCGCGCAGCACCCAGGGGTCGAAGGGCTTGGTGAGGTAGTCCGCCGCGCCGGTCGCGTAGCCGCGGAAGGCGTAACCCGCGTCGTTGTCCGTGCCGGTCAGGAAGATGATCGGCACGTCCTTCGTCTGGTCGAGGCGTTTGATGTTGGACGCGGTTTCGAAGCCGTCCATGCCCGGCATCCGTACGTCCAGGAGGATCACGGCGAACCGTTGCCTCAGAAGGGCCTTCATCGCCTCCTCACCGGAGCGGGCCCGCACGAGTGGCTCGTTGAGGGAGCCCAGGACCGCCTCCAGGGCCATCAGGTTGTCCTCCATGTCGTCGACCAGGAGGATGCTGGCGCGGTTGTCGGTCGGCGCCTCTGTACTCATGGTGACAAGAGCCTCACTCAGTCGTGGGCGGCGCGGCAGGCTCCCCCTGCGTACCGGCCTGCTCCGGGTCAACGGATTCAGTGGGTTCCGTGGGTTCCGTGGGTTCTGTGGGGTCGACGAGGTCGGCCTGGTCGATAGGGGCGACGAGATCGACGAGGCCGACGGGGTCGACGGGGTCGGGTTCGAGCCGGTCCTCGGCGGGCGTCGTCGGTTGCTCCGGGTCGGCGGGGTCCTCGATGGCCACGTTGGCCTGCTTGTAGAACGAGGCGCCTTCGGGGTCCAGGAGCGCGCAGACGGCCATGAGCAGTTGGTCCACGTCCACCGGCTTCGGTACGTAGTCGGTGGCGCCCTGCGAGATGGCCTTCTCGCGGTCCCCGGGCATCGCCTTCGCGGTGAGGGCGACGATCGGCAGGCCGGTCCAGCGCGGGGTGCGGCGGATGGCCGCGATGGTCTCGTACCCGTCCATCTCCGGCATCATGATGTCCATCAGGATCAGGTCGGTGTCGGGGTTGCGCTCCAGGGTCTCGATGCCCTCGCGGCCGTTCTCGGCGTAGAGCACCACCAGGCCCACGCGGCTGAGGACATGGGTCAGGGCGAAGACGTTGCGGATGTCGTCGTCGACGATGAGCACCCGCCGGCCCGGCAGTATCCGGCCCGCCCGCCCCTCCTTCCACACCTCCAGCTTGGTCGGCGCCGGCCAGTTGTCGTCGGTGTCCGGCAGGGTGTGCGCGGTCGAGGTGGTCTCGTCCTGCGGGACCGGGGCGGGCACGGTGCGCGCGGAGGCGTACGCCGCGGCCGCCGCGCCGTGGCCGGGGTGCACCACGGGCACGTACAGCGTGAAGGTGGAGCCCTCGCCGGGCCTGCTCTCGGCGGTGATGCGGCCGCCGAGCAGACCGGCGATCTCGCGGCTGATGGACAGGCCGAGGCCGGTGCCGCCGTACTTGCGGTTGGTGGTGCCGTCGACCTGCTGGAACGCCTCGAAGATCACCGGGAGCTGCTCGGGCGGGATGCCGATGCCGGTGTCCTGCACGGCGAAGCTGATCAGGTCGCCCCGGTCGCTCAGGAGCGGGTCGGGGGAGTCCGTGACGTGTTGCACGCGCAGCTCGATGCGGCCGTTCGCGGTGAACTTGACCGCGTTCGACAGCAGGTTGCGCAGGATCTGCTGGAGCCGCTGCTCGTCGGAGAACATCTCCCTCGGCACGTTGTGGCCGACCGTGACGTCGAAGGCGAGGCCGCGGTCGATGGTGAGCGGCCGGAACGTGGCGTGCACATAGTCCAGGACCTTGATCAGCGGGAGCTTCTTCGGGCGTACGTCCATGCGCCCGGCCTCGATCTTCGACAGGTCGAGGATGTCGTTGATGAGCTGGAGCAGGTCGGAGCCCGAGCGGTGGATGGTGGTCGCGAACTGCACCTCCTGGTCGGAGAGATGGCTGTCGGGGTTGTCGGAGAGCAGCCGGGCCAGGATCAGCAGGGAGTTCAGCGGGGTGCGCAGCTCGTGCGACATGTTCGCCAGGAACTCCGACTTGTACTGCGAGGACGTGGCGAGCAGGGCCGCCTTCTCCTCCAGCTCGGCGTTGGAGCGGCGCAGCTCGGCCTGCTGGCGCTGGAGTTCGTCCGAGCGCTCCTGCAACTGGATGGCGAGCCGCTGGGACTCGCTGAGCAGGGACTCCGTACGCGAGTTGGCGATGATGGTGTTGATGGCGACGCCGATGGTGTTCACGAACTGGTCGAAGAACGCCAGGTGGACGTCGGAGAAGCGGGAGAACGTGGCCAGCTCGATGACGCCGAGCAGCTTGTCCTCGAACAGGATCGGGATGATGACGACACTGGCCGGTGAGGCGTCCCCGAGCCCCGAATGGATCTTGATGTAGTCGGGCGGCACCTCGTCGAGGAGGATGCGCTTCTTCTCCAGGGCCGCCTGCCGCACCAGGCCGTGCGCGGGCATGCCCCCGGTGTCGACGAGGAACCCTTCCTCCTCGGTCGCGCTGCCCTGCGCGGAGCCGTACCCGGCGATGAAGGCGAGGCCCTTGGCGGGCGAGGCCTGCAGCGGCGCGGTGCCCTCCGCGTCCGGGTCGGCCAGGAAGAACGCGCCGTACCCTGCGTTCACCAGCGGGGTCAGCTCGCGCAGGATGAGGTCGGCGACCTCCATCAGGTCCCGGTGGCCCTGCATCAGACCGGCCAGGCGGGCGAGGTTGGACTCCAGCCAGTCCTTGGCGCGGGTGGTCTCCCTGAGGTTGGACACCATCAGGTTGATGTTGTCCTTCAGCTCGGCGACCTCGCCCCGGGTCTCCACGGTGATGGAGCGGGACATGTCGCCCTGCGCCACCGCGGAGGCGACCTCGGCGATCGCGCGGACCTGGGTGGTCAGGTTCAGCGCCAGCTCGTTCACGTTCGTGGTCAGGCGCTTCCAGGTGCCGTACACGCCCTCGACCCGGGCCTGACCGCCGAGCTGCCCCTCCGAACCCACCTCGCGGGCCACGCGGGTGACCTCCGAGGAGAACGACGACAGCGTGTCCACCATCGTGTTGATGGTGGTCTTCAGCTCCAGGATCTCGCCGCGCGCGTCCACGTCGATCTTCTTCGACAGGTCGCCCTGCGCCACGGCCGTGGCGACCTGCGCGATGTTGCGGACCTGACCGGTGAGGTTGTCCGCCATGTAGTTGACGTTGTCGGTGAGGTCCTTCCACACGCCCGAGACGCCGAGGACCTGGGCGCGGCCGCCCAGCCTGCCGTCCGTGCCCACCTCACGGGCCACCCGGGTGACCTCGTCCGCGAAGGCGCGCAGCTGCTCCACCATCGTGTTGACGGTGTCCTTCAGCTCCAGGATCTCGCCGCGCGCCGTCACCGTGATCATCTTCGACAGGTCGCCGTTGGCGACGGCGGTGGTGACCTGCGCGATGTTGCGCACCTGGGAGGTGAGGTTCGACGCCATGAAGTTGACGTTGTCCGTCAGCTCCTTCCAGACGCCGCTGACGCCCCGCACCTGCGCCTGACCGCCGAGGTTGCCCTCGGTGCCGACCTCGCGGGCGACGCGGGTGACCTCGTCGGCGAACGCGGAGAGCTGGTCGACCATCGTGTTGATCGTCGACTTCAGCTCCAGGATCTCGCCCTTGGCCTCCACCGTGATCTTCTTCGACAGGTCGCCCTGGGCGACGGCCGTCGACACCAGGGCGATGTTGCGGACCTGCGAAGTGAGGTTGTCCGCCATGAAGTTGACGTTGTCGGTGAGGTCCTTCCAGACGCCCGACACGCCGCGCACATGGGCGCGGCCGCCGAGGTTGCCCTCGGTGCCGACCTCGCGGGCGACGCGGGTGACCTCGTCGGCGAACGCGGAGAGCTGGTCGACCATCGTGTTGACGGTGTCCTTCAGCTCCAGGATCTCGCCGCGCGCGTCCACGGTGATCTTCTGGCTCAGGTCGCCGTTGGCGACGGCGGTGGTGACCTGCGCGATGTTGCGCACCTGGGAGGTGAGGTTGGACGCCATGAAGTTGACGTTGTCGGTGAGGTCCTTCCACACCCCGGACACGCCCCGGGCCTGCGCCCGGCCGCCGAGCCGCCCCTCCGTGCCCACCTCACGGGCGACACGCGTCACCTCCGCCGCGAAGGCGGAGAGCTGCTCGACCATCGTGTTCACGGTGAGCTTCAGCTCGAGCAGCTCGCCGGTGGCCTCGACGGTGACCGTGCGCGTCAGGTCGCCCTGCGCGACGGCCGTGGTGACAAGCGCGATGTCGCGGACCTGTGCGGTCAGCCGCGAGGCCATCGTGTTCACGGCCTCCGTCACGTCCCGCCAGCTTCCGGACAGGCCGCGGACCTTGGCGCGGCCGCCGAGCCGCCCCTCCGTGCCGACCTCGCGGGCCACCCGCGTCACTTCGCCCGTGAAGAGTGACAACTGGTCGACCATCGTGTTGACGGCACGGCCCAGGCGCCGCAGGTCGCCGCGCAGCTCCCGGGACCCGTCGTGCAGGTCGACGCGCTGGGTGAGGTCGCCGCCCGCGACGGCGTTCAGGACGCGGGTCGCGTTCGTGGCGGGTGCGACCAGCGAGTCCAGGAGGGAGTTCACCTCGATGATCCGGTTGGCCCAGCTGCCCTGCCCCGGGCTCGCCGTGAACCGCGTGTCGAGGCGGCCGTGCCGGACCATCTCCCTGCGTACGCGCAGCAGCTCGCCGTCGAAGTGCGTGGAGCGGTCCACCAGTTCGTTGAACACCGTGACCAGCTCGGCGACCAGGCCCGAGCTGGTGTGCGGGGCCTTGGTGAACTTGCCGTCGCGGGCGGCCCGCATGGCGGCGAGCAGGCCGCGCAGATCGGCGGCGGTCGTGCCCGACGGGTCGCCGAGGATCGCCTCGGGGGCGAAGACGGGGCCCGGGTCCGGCGCGCGGGTGGGCTTGGGCGGGCGCTTGGGCGACCGCCTGGCCGGAGCCGCGGGTGGCGCTCCGGCCGGAGCGGGGACCTTGTGGGCGGGCGCCTGGCCGGGCGGGGCCGGCTCCCCGGCCGGGGACGGGATCTTGGCGCGGACGGAGCGCCCGGGGCGCTGCTCGGCCGCGGAGACCGAGTGGGCGCGCTCCGGTGCCGGGGGTGTGAGCGAGGCGTCGAGCGCCGTTCGCGCGGACGCGTGCGGGCTGCCCGGAGCCGCCGCTCCGGTCCCCTTCGGTGTCTCAAGTCCCGCTATGACAGCAGAAGTTGACAGTGACAGAGGGTCAGGGAACTTGGGGTGCGACGGCGATGGGGCGCAGCCGACGCCGCCCGCGTCGGCTGGCCGGATCTCGCCGGGCGCCACCGCCGCGGCCCGGGGCCGGAATCGGCCACCCGGATCCACGATGGCCGGTGGGGGCGTCGGGCCGGGAGCCGCAGCGGCATCCGGGGCCGAAATCCGCACAGGAATGCCCGTATCGGCGGATGACGGAATCTGACCGCGTCCGAGCGCGGGCGTAGCACTGTTCTCACTCATGGTGGCCCACTTCGGTAACTCGGTGCTTATGGGCCCAGTCAGTCTGTCACTCTGTCCGTGTCGCCTGAGGCGTATTCGTCCGAACTGCTCAGGAGCCGCACTGTGGGGGCCATTCCGATGCAACGGGAGACTACTTTTCGTGCTTCCGCCCAGCCCGCGGCGCGCCCCGGGCCGCTCGCCGTCGTCCGCACGTCCCTGCCCGGGAACTCCCTGGCGCCCGCCGCGGCCCGCCGGTTCGTCCGCGCGGCGCTCGCCGACTGGACCGAACTCGGGGCGCCCGCCGCGACCGGCATCACCGACCGGCTCGCCGACGACTCGGTGCTGCTCGTCAGCGAGTTGGTGACGAACGCCGTCGTGCACGCGGGCACCGCCGTCGACGTCCTGTGCCGCTTCGACGAGGGCGCCCCCGGGGAGAACACCGACGCCCTGGTCATCGAGGTGTCCGACCACCACCCGGCGCGCGCCGTCCGCAGCGAGCCCCGCGCCCCGCAGCCCGGCACCCCCGAGTACGGCCGCGGCCTGCAACTCGTCGCCACCCTCTCCGAGTCCTGGGGCATCACCTACCGCTCCGGCACCAAGACGGTCTGGGCCCGGCTGCCCGTCGAAGGGCTCCCCGCCGCCCAGGAGTTCGAGACGTACGCCGGTGAACAGGCCCTGCACCGCGGCCTGCGCGCCGCCGAGATCCTCGCGCCGATGCCCAAGAGAACCACCCACGACACCGACTGGATCAACCGCGGCGCCCTCACCTTCCTCGCCGAGGCCTCCGACCTGCTCGCCGGACAGTTCGACGAGAACCTGGTCGCGGCCCTCGCCGGACAACTGCTCGTACCGCGCCTCGCGGACTGGTGCGCGGTCTGGCTCGACGACGAGGCCGAGGGCCCCGGGCGCACCCCCGACGGCCGCGCCCCCGGCACCCGCCTCGCGCGCGTCTGGCACACCAGCGAACACCGCATAGAGGAGCTGCGGAGGCTCCTGGAGAAGGAGCCGCCGCGGCTGACCGAGGCGGTGGGCTCCGGCGCGGTGGCCGTGCTGTGGCCCGGGGACGCCCTCGGCGGCGGCGAAACGGGCGGCGCGGCGCTTGCGTACCGCCTGGTGGCGGGCGGCAGGAAGCTCGGGACCCTGGTCATCGGGCGGGCCGGGCTCGTGCGCTTCCCCGACGAGGCCACCGGGCTCGTCGAGGACTTCAGCCGCCGCGTCGCCCTCGCCATCAGCGCCGCCCGCCGCTACCAGCGCCAGGCCACCATCAGCCAGGTCCTCCAGCGCGGCCTGCTGCCGAGCGCCGTCGCGGAGATCCCCGGCGTGGAGAGCGGCATCGTGTACGAGCCCCGGGAGCAGGGCGGGCCCGGCGGCGACTTCTACGACGTGTTCCCCGCCGGGCAGGGCCGCTGGTGCTTCGCGCTCGGCGACGTCCAGGGCAAGGGGCCCGAGGCGGCCGTCGTCATCGGGCTCGCCCGGCCCTGGCTGCGGCTGCTCGCCCGCGAGGGCTACCAGGTCGCCGAGGTCCTCGACCGCCTCAACCAGCTCCTCCTCGACGACGCCACGGAGGCCGCCGACGCCGCCGCGGCCGTCCTCGCCGTCGCCGGCGGCCAGGACGAGCCCACCGACGGCCCCACCTCGCGCTTCCTGTCCCTCCTCTACGGCGAGCTGGTGCCCTTCGACGGCGGCGTGCGGTGCACCGTGGCGTGCGCCGGGCATCCGCTGCCGCTGGTCCTCGGGGCCGACGGGCAGGTGCGGCCCGTGGCGGCGCCGCAGATGCTGCTCGGTGTCGTCGACGACGAGACGTACACCAGCACCACCTTCGAGCTGCGCACCGGTGACACGCTTCTGTGCGTCACCGACGGCGTCACGGAGCGGCGCTCCGGGCTGCACCTCTTCGACGACGGGGACGGGCTCGCCAAGGCGCTCGCGGGCTGCGCGGGGCTTGACGCGGGGCTCGTCGCCGAGCGGATCCGGCGGCTGGTCCATGAGTTCTCGCAGCGGCCGCCGGACGATGATCTGGCGTTGCTGGTGCTCAGGGCGAAGTGACCCGGGGGGGTGCCTTCGCGGGGCGCCCCAGGCCCACCCCTTCACCGAAACCGGGGCTCCGCCCCGGACCCCGCTCCTCAATCGCCGGAGGGGCTGTCCCCCACCCACCCTTCGGCGGATCCTCACGGGGACCGGGAACCCCGGCGCGTCCGGGACAATGGCAGACATGCCTTCTGTACTGCCCGATGGTGAGCCCATGCCCGAGGACGGGGCGCTGCCCGCCTCCGCCCTGGTCGGAGCGGGTGAGCGGCCGCTCGGGTTCTATCTGCACGTGCCGTACTGCGCGACCCGCTGCGGCTACTGCGACTTCAACACCTACACCGCCACCGAGCTGCGCGGCAGCGGTGGCGTCCTCGCCTCCCGCGACAACTACGCCGACACCCTGATCGACGAGGTCCGCCTCGCCCGCAAGGTCCTCGGCGACGACCCGCGCCCCGTGCGGACCGTGTTCGTCGGCGGCGGTACGCCCACGCTGCTCGCCGCCGACGATCTCGTACGGATGCTCGCCGCCGTACGCGACGAGTTCGGGCTCGCCGACGACGCGGAGATCACCACGGAGGCCAATCCGGAGTCCGTCGACCCCGCCTATCTGAGTGCCCTGCGCGAGGGTGGCTTCAACCGGGTCTCCTTCGGCATGCAGAGCGCCAAGCAGCACGTCCTGAAGGTCCTCGACCGCACGCACACGCCCGGGCGGCCCGAGGCCTGCGTCGCCGAGGCGCGCGCCGCGGGCTTCGAGCACGTCAACCTCGATCTCATCTACGGCACCCCCGGGGAGACCGACGACGACTGGCGGGCCTCCCTCGACGCCGCCATCGGCGCGGGGCCCGATCATGTGTCCGCGTACGCCCTGATCGTCGAGGAGGGGACGCAGCTCGCCCGGCGGATCCGGCGCGGGGAGGTGCCCATGACCGACGACGACGTGCACGCGGATCGGTACTTGATCGCCGACGAGGTGCTCGGAGGGGCCGGGTTCGACTGGTACGAGGTGTCGAACTGGGCCACCTCCGAGGCGGGGCGGTGCCTGCACAACGAGTTGTACTGGCGGGGTGCCGACTGGTGGGGGGCCGGGCCGGGGGCCCACAGCCATGTGGGGGGTGTGCGGTGGTGGAACGTGAAGCACCCCGGCGCGTACGCCGCCGCGCTCGCCGGGGGGAGGTCGCCCGGGGCCGGGCGGGAGGTCCTCTCGGACGAGGATCGGCGGGTCGAGCGGGTGCTGCTCGAGCTGCGGCTGCTTGAGGGGTGTCCGTTGGGGCTGCTGAAGGAGGCCGGGCTCGCCGCAGCTACGCGTGCGCTGGCTGATGGGCTGCTTGAGGCTGGCCCCTACGCGGAGGGGCGGGCCGTCCTCACCCTGCGGGGGCGGTTGCTGGCCGACGCCGTCGTGCGGGATCTGGTCGACTGAGCCTTCGTACGGGGCTTCGCCCCTGGCCCCCCTTTTCGGCGCTGCGCGCCTCGTCCTCAATCGCCGGACGGGCTGAGAATTCCTCGTCCGGCGCCTGGACAGGGCCCTGGGACTATGGAGCCGTCACGAAATCGATCAGTTCCTCGACCCTCCCCAGCAGCGCCGGCTCCAGGTCCTTGTACGTGTGGACCCTGCCCAGGATGTGCTGCCACGCCGCGCCCGTGTTGTCCGGCCAGCCCAGGGCGCGGCACACGCCCTTCTTCCAGTCCTGGCCGTGGGGGACGCGGGGCCAGGCCGTGATGCCCACCGACGACGGCTTCACGGCCTCCCACACGTCGATGTAGGGGTGGCCGACGACCAGGGCGTGGTCGCTGCTGACGGCCGCGGCGATGCGGGACTCCTTGGAGCCGGGGACCAGGTGGTCGACGAGGATGCCCAGGCGCGCGTCGGCGTCGGGGGCGAACTCGTCGACGATGGCGGGCAGGTCGTCGATGCCTTCCAGGTACTCGACGACGACACCCTCGATGCGCAGGTCGTCGCCCCAGACCCTCTCGACCAGCTCGGCGTCGTGCCGCCCCTCCACGTAGATCCGCCCCGCCCTGGCCACCCGTGCCCGCGCCCCCGGCACGGCCAGCGAGCCGGACGCGGTGCGCGCGGGCTGCCGGGGCGCGGCGGCGGCCGACGGGCGGACCAGCGTGACCACCCGGCCCTCCAGGAGGAAGCCGCGCGGCGCCATCG
This sequence comes from Streptomyces sp. NPDC127108, assembly GCF_042677545.1. Classification (NCBI taxonomy): domain Bacteria; kingdom Bacillati; phylum Actinomycetota; class Actinomycetes; order Kitasatosporales; family Streptomycetaceae; genus Streptomyces; species Streptomyces sp. NPDC127108. The sequence continues at coordinate 43,191 of NZ_JBHXTE010000045.1, forward strand.
GGAACACGCGGTGCTTGCCGAAGCGGTCCTCCAGGGTCACCGTCGGCCCCTCGGCGGTCTTCTCGCAGCGGATCACCGCGCCGCAGAAGCCCGTGGTGACCTCCTCCACGACCAGGTCGGCCTCGGCGGGCACCTCGGGGACGGCGGCCGGCTTCTTCCAGGGCGGGGTCAGGTCCGGGTGGTAGCTGCGCATGGGCCAGACGTTATGGCATGCCGTCAGGCGACACCGAACCGCCGGGCCAGCTCGTCGCGTTGGCGGCGTACGAAAGCGGCGTCGACGACGGCCCCGTGCCCGGGCACGTACAGCGCGTCCGGGCCGCCCAGGTCGAGGAGCCGGTCGAGTGCGGCGGGCCAGTGCCGGGGCGCCGCGTCCGGACCGGCCTGCGGTTCGCCGGACTCCTCGACCAGATCACCGCAGAAGACGACCTCGGGCTCGCCCGGGCCGCCCGGCACGAGGACGGCCAGGTCGTGGCCGGAGTGCCCGGGGCCGACGTTGGCGAGCAGCACCTGGAGCCCGCCGAGGTCGAGGGTCCACTCGCCGCACACCAGGTGGCGGGGCTGGACCAGGAGGTCGGCGGCCTCGGCCGCGGCGGCCGGGTCGAGGCCCTGGGCGACGGCGTCGGCGCGCAGGCCCTCGCGGTCGTGGTCCAGGACGGTGTCGAGGCCGACGGCGCCGAACACCTCGACGCCCGCGAACGCCGCGGCGCCGAGGACGTGGTCGAAGTGGGGGTGGGTGAGGGCGAGATGGGTCACGCGCCGCTCGCCACCGAGCAGCCGCCGGGCGTCGGCGCGCAGCCGGGAGCCCTCGCGCAGGCTGGATCCGGCCTCGATCATGAGGGCGGCGCCGGTGCCGACGACGAGCCCGGCCGTGCAGTCCCACACGGGCAGCCTGCACCGCCCCACGCGGGCGGCGAGCCGTTCCCAGCCAGCCTCCTCCCAGGCCGGGGTGGGGGCGGGGGAGGGCGAGGAGGTGTCCATGGGGTGACGCTAACGCCGACGGGGCACGGAGGCAGGGCGGGGGAGGGTGTGGGGAGATGCGGGGAGGTGTGGGGAGGAGGGGCGACGGTGGGACGGTGGTGCCCTCCGGTGCGGCCGGACCGTGCCACCCTCAGGCATGACACGGTGCCACCCTCCGGCATGACAAGGCAGGACAAGGGCGGCACCCGTCGGCATGACAAAGGGGTCGGCCCTTGCCGGGCCTGTACCCACCGGCCGTACACTGACTCGGTGAAGGCTGGCACTCGCCCGGGGTGAGTGCCAGGGCGAGGGGCCACCACCGGGGGCTCGGGGCGAGGGACGGCAGCTGGAGGTGCGCGATGCTCAGTGAACGCAGGCTGGAAGTGCTGCGCGCCATCGTCCACGACTACGTGGGCACGGAGGAGCCCGTCGGCTCCAAGGCGCTCACCGAACGCCACCACCTCGGCGTCTCCCCGGCCACGGTCCGCAACGACATGGCCGCCCTTGAGGAGGAAGGGTTCATCGCCCAGCCGCACACCAGCGCCGGGCGCATCCCGACCGACAAGGGGTACCGCCTGTTCGTGGACCGGCTCGCGGGAGTCAAGCCGATGACGGCGCCGGAGCGGCGCGCGATCCAGAACTTCCTGGACGGCGCGGTCGACCTGGACGACGTCGTCGGCCGCACGGTGCGGCTGCTCGCGCAGCTGACCCGGCAGGTCGCGGTGGTGCAGTATCCGTCGCTGACCCGCTCCACGGTGCGGCACGTGGAACTGCTCTCGCTGGCCCCGGCCCGCCTGATGCTGGTCCTCATCACCGACACCGGGCGGGTCGAGCAGCGCATGATCGACTGCCCGGCGCCGTTCGGCGAGACGTCGCTCGCGGATCTGCGGGCACGGCTCAACAGCCGGGTCGCGGGCCGCCGCTTCTCGGACGTGCCGCAGCTGGTGCAGGATCTGGCCGAATCCTTCGACAAGGACGACCGGGGGACGGTGACCACGGTCCTGTCCACCCTCCTCGAAACGCTGGTGGAGGAGACCGAGGAGCGGCTGATGATCGGCGGCACCGCCAATCTCACCCGCTTCGGACATGACTTTCCCCTCACCATCAGGCCGGTCCTCGAGGCTCTGGAGGAGCAGGTCGTCCTCCTCAAGTTGCTTGGTGAGGCGACGGATTCGGGCATGACCGTCAAGATCGGGCACGAGAACGCCCATGAGGGGCTCAGCTCCACGTCGGTGGTCTCCGTCGGCTACGGTTCGGGGAGCGAGGCAGTCGCCAAGCTGGGCGTGGTCGGACCGACCCGCATGGACTATCCGGGAACGATGGGAGCAGTACGCGCAGTGGCACGTTACGTCGGACAGATCCTGGCGGAGTCGTAAGTGGCCACGGACTACTACGCCGTACTAGGCGTGCGCCGCGACGCTTCCCAGGACGACATCAAGAAGGCCTTCCGGCGGCTCGCACGCGAGCTGCACCCGGACGTCAACCCCGATCCGAAGACGCAAGAGCGCTTCAAGGAGATCAACGCCGCGTACGAGGTGTTGTCGGACCCGCAGAAGAAGCAGGTCTACGACCTCGGCGGGGACCCGCTGTCCCAGGCCGGCGGCGCCGGTGGCGCGGGCGGCTTCGGAGCGGGTGGCTTCGGCAACTTCTCCGACATCATGGACGCGTTCTTCGGCACGGCGTCGCAGCGCGGGCCGCGCTCGCGCACCCGGCGCGGGCAGGACGCCATGATCCGCCTGGAGATCGACCTCGAAGAGGCGGCCTTCGGCACCACGAAGGACATCCAGGTCGACACGGCCGTCGTCTGTACGACGTGTTCCGGCGAAGGGGCCGCGCCCGGCACCTCCGCGCAGACCTGTGACATGTGCCGCGGCCGCGGCGAGGTGTCCCAGGTCACCCGGTCCTTCCTCGGCCAGGTCATGACCTCGCGGCCCTGCCCGCAGTGCCAGGGCTTCGGGACCGTCGTGCCGACGCCGTGCCCCGAGTGCGCGGGCGACGGGCGGATCCGGTCCCGGCGCACGCTCACCGTGAAGATCCCGGCCGGTGTCGACAACGGCACCCGGATCCAGCTCGCGGGCGAGGGCGAGGTCGGCCCCGGCGGCGGCCCCGCAGGTGACCTCTACGTCGAGATCCACGAGCTGCCCCACGCCGTGTTCCAGCGGCGCGGGGACGATCTGCACTGCACCGTCACGCTGCCGATGACGGCGGCCGCGCTCGGCACGAAGGTGCCGCTCGAGACGCTGGACGGTGTGGAGGAGGTCGACATCCGGCCCGGTACGCAGTCCGGGCAGTCGATCCCGCTGCACGGGCGTGGTGTCACCCACCTGCGCGGTGGGGGGCGCGGTGACCTCATCGTGCACGTCGAGGTGCTCACGCCGTCCAAGCTCGATCCCGAGCAGGAACGATTGCTGCGGGAGCTCGCGCAGCTGCGGGGCGAGGAGCGGCCCACCGGGCAGTTCCAGCCCGGGCAGCAGGGCCTCTTCTCCCGCCTGAAGGACGCGTTCAACGGGCGCTAGCGCCTTGAGCGGCCCGGGGTGAGCGTGGATTCCACGTTCGTCCCGGGCCGTTTTGCGTGGTCACCCCGCGCGGTGACGGCGCCCGGGGCTCGGCCGGGTCACCTCCGTTCGTGGCGCCCCGTCGGCCGGGGGCCGTGCCCCTCCCTCGTCGTCACAGCGCCGTCGGCCGGGGCTGTGCCCACCCGTGCCGCCCCTGGCGGCCCAGCTGCCCACAGGGTGGGACGGACAGGGGCGGCCGGGTCCTTCCCCGGCCCCGGTGCGGGAGCACGGGCGGCTCGGCTCGCCGTAGCGGGAGTGGCGCAGGTGGCCATGGCGGCGGCGCGGTGATGTTCCAGTCACGGGTGGGTGGGTGGGAGGTATCCGCCGCGGAGCGGCGGGGCAGGAAAGCCCCCACGGCGGGAAAGCCGAAGGACCCCGGACAAGGCGCCCCCGCCAGACGTGGCACGATGCCGGTATGTCCTCCGCGTTCACCGATCTCTGTCGCTATCCGATCGTGCAGGCCCCGATGGCGGGCGGTGGCTCGACCCCGCAGCTCGTGGCCGCTGTGGCCGAGGCCGGGGGGCTCGGCTGCCTGGCTGCCGGGTACAAGACCGCCGACGGGATGTATCAGGAGATCAAACAGGTCAGGGGCCTGACGGCGCGGCCGTTCGGGGTGAACCTGTTCATGCCGCAGCCGGAGTACGCCGATCCCGCGGCCGTCGAGGTCTACCGCAATCAGCTCGCGGGCGAGGCCACCTGGTACGAGACGCAGCTCGGCGACACCGAGGGCAAGCGCGACGACGGCTACGAAGCGAAGCTCGCGATCCTGCTCGACGACCCGGTGCCGCTGGTGTCGTTCACGTTCGGCTGCCCGACCCGGGAGGTCGTCCAGGCCTTCGACCGCGTCGGCACCCGTACGGTCGTCACCGTCACCACGCCCGAGGAGGCCCGCGCGGCCCAGCGGGCGGACGCCGACGCCGTCTGCGTCCAGGGCATCGAGGCGGGCGGCCACCAGGGCACGCACCGCGACAACCCGGAGGCGGACGGCTCCGGGATCGGCCTGCTCAGCCTGATCGCGCAGGTACGGGAGGCGGTGCGGCTGCCCGTGATCGCCGCGGGCGGCCTGATGCGCGGCGGCCAGATCGCCGCGGTCCTCGCCGCGGGCGCGGACTTCGCCCAGCTCGGCACGGCGTTCCTGGTGACGCCCGAGTCGGGCGCGCAGCCACTGCACAAGCAGGCCATGACGAACCCGCTGTTCGGGCACACCGAGCTGACCCGGGCGTTCTCGGGCCGCCCCGCGCGCGGCCTGGTCAACCGGTTCATGCGCGAGCACGGCCCGTACGCCCCGGCCGCGTACCCGCAGGTCCACTATCTGACGGCCGGGCTCCGCAAGGCCGCCGCGAAGGCCGGTGACCCGCAGGCCATGGCGCTGTGGGCGGGCCAGGGCCATCGCCTGGCGCGGGCGCTGCCCGCCGGGGAGCTGATGGAGGTCCTGGTCGCCGAACTCGACGAGGCGAAGGCGACGTTCACCGCGCGGGGTGCGGTGTGACGGCGCCGGTCTTCGTCGTCGAGGACTTCCGGGGCGCGGCCCCGGGAAGCGTGTACGTCCTGGACGGGCCCGAGGGGCGGCACGCCGTGTCGGTGAAGCGGCTGCGCGCGGGCGAGGACGTCGTCCTCACCGACGGCGCCGGACACTGGGCGCACGGCGTCGTCGCGGACACCGAGGGCAAGGACCGCCTGACGGTGTCCCTGGACGCCGACGGCGTACGCGAGGAGGGCGCGGAGACGCCCGGGATCACCGTCGTGCAGGCGCTGCCCAAGGGCGACCGGGGCGAGCTCGCCGTGGAGACCATGACGGAGACCGGTGTGGACGCCGTCGTCCCCTGGGCCGCGTCCCGCTGCATCACGCAGTGGAAGGGCGAGCGCGGCCAGAAGGCGCTCGGCAAGTGGCGGGCCACGGCACGCGAGGCGGGCAAGCAGTCGCGCCGCGTGCGTTTCCCCGAAGTCGCGGAGCTCGCCACCACCAAGCAGGTCGCGGCGCTCCTGGCCGCCGCGGACTTCGCCGCCGTCCTGCACGAGGAGGGCAGCGAGCCGCTGGCCACCGCCGAACTGCCCGCGACCGGCCGGATCGTGCTCGTCGTCGGCCCCGAGGGCGGCGTCGCCCCGGACGAGCTGGCGGCGTTCGCGCAGGCGGGTGCCAAGCCCTACCGGCTCGGGCGCAGCGTGTTGCGCACGTCGACCGCCGGCACCGCCGCGACGGCCCTCCTCCTCGGCCGGACCGGACGCTGGTCCTGATCACCGCCCGAAAGGCATCCCCGTGGAACTCGCCCAGGTACGCCTGCTCGTCACCGACTTCCCCGCCTGCTACCGCTTCTACGCCGACGTGCTCGGCCTGAAGCCCCAGTCGGGCGCTCCGAGCGGACCGTACGAGAAGTTCAGCCCCACGACGGGGTCCGCGGGCATCGCCCTGCAGGACCGGACGGTGATGGCCGAACTACTCGGCGAGCTGGCCGAGTCGGCGACCGGACACCGCTCCCTGGTGGTGCTGCGCGTCGACGACCTGGACGCGTACTGCGAGCGGATCACCGAGCGCGGCGCCGAGCTGACGCACGGGCCCGCGCCCATGACGGACCGGATGCGGGTGGCCCACCTCAAGGATCCCGAGGGGAACCTGGTGGAGCTCCAGGAGTGGCTGCTGCTGCGCACGGACCGCGCCTGAGCGGACCCGGGAAGGGGCCCTGAGCGGACCCGTGAAGAGGCCTCGGTCAAGGGGCGGTAACTGGACAGTTGACCGCAAGCGGTCTACCGCCGTGCCGTCCGTGGTGGCACCCTGCCGCTCATGGGGGCATTGAGGCGAACACCGCGATCACCGTTACCGCGCTCCCGGTGGACGCGGCGGACACGGCGGGGCCTCGTCGCCGTGACGGCCGCCGTCGCCGCCGGTGCGGGACTCGCCGCGTGCGACCCCGTCGAGGGCAACATGAGCACGTCCGCCGTCGCGATCACCACCGACAAGATGGGCACCCTGGAGCTGGAGCGGCAGCACGTCGACGTGGACTGGCTGACCTGCACGGCCTCGTTCGTCGGCAAGGACAGGAAGGCATCGGACTCCGACGAGCAGCGGGAGGCGGAGGTCGACTGCCGGGGCCAGTCCGACGACGACAAGGTCATCACCATCAAGGGCCGGGTGACGGAGGTGCGCAACGGCGCCTGCGTCCGCGGGAATCTGACCGCCAAGGTCGGCAGCGAGGAGTGGTTCCGCGTCGACGCCCTGGGCAACTGCGACCACACGCCCGACGACGACGGCAACGACGATCAAGCCAACGACGACAGCGGCGATGACGGCAACGGTCATGACGGGAACAACGGCAACGGCCACGACGGCAACAACGACGACGGCCACGACGGGAACAACGGCAACAACGACGGCAACAACGACGGAAACGGCGACGACGATGCCGGGCACGAGAAGCCCGACCCCGGGCCCACCGCCACCGTCACCGTGACCGAACAGCCCGACGAGGAACCGGGCAAGTGATCCAAAACGCCCCCGCCCCGCGCGACGCCTGCTTAGGGTGACCGTGTGACTCAGCCTGCCTACCTCCGGTTTCCGCACCTGCGCGGCGAGTTGATCGCCTTCACCGCAGAGGACGACGTCTGGCTCGCCCCCCTCGACGGCGGCCGCGCCTGGCGGGTCAGCGCCGACAACGTACCCGTGACCCAGCCACGGATCTCCCCGGACGGCACCACCGTCGCGTGGACGTCCACGCGCGAAGGCACCCCCGAGGTGTACGTCGCGCCCGTGGCCGGCGGCCCCACCCGGCGCCTGACGTACTGGGGCAGCGGGAAGACGTCCGTGCGCGGCTGGACGCCCGACGGGCGGGTCCTCGCCGTCAGCACGCAGGGCGAGGCCTCGCTGCGCCGCACCCGGGCGCGCGCGGTGCCGCTCGACGGCGGGCCCGCCGAGATGCTGCCGTACGGGCTCGTCGGGGACGTCGCGTACGGCCCCGGGGGTCAAGTCCTGCTGCTCTCCGCGCCGATGGGGCGCGAGGCCGCCTGGTGGAAGCGGTACCGGGGCGGCACGGCGGGCAAGTTGTGGATCCGGCTCGGCGCCGACGAGGGCGACCCCGAGCCCGCCTTCGCACGGCTGCACGCCGACCTCGACGGGAACATCGAGTACCCGCTGTGGGTCGGCGACCGCGTCGCCTTCCTCAGTGACCACGAGGGCGTCGGCGCCGTGTACTCCTCGCTGCCCGACGGCACCGACCTGCGCCGCCACACGCCCGTCGACAGCTTCTACGCCCGGCACGCCGCCACCGACGGCACCCGCGTGACGTACACCGCCGCCGGTGAACTCTGGCTCCTCGACGACCTCGTGGACGCCGAGCCGCGCCGCCTGGACATCGTCCTCGGCGGGCAGCGCACCGACCTCCAGCCGCATCCGGTGAGCGCCGCCCGCTGGTTCGGGGCCGCCACGCCCGACCACACCGGGCGCGGCAGCGCGGTCGCCGTGCGCGGCGCCGTGCACTGGGTCACGCACCGCGAGGGGCCCGCCCGCGCGCTCGCCGCCGAGCCGGGGGTGCGGGCGCGCCTTCCGCGTACCTTCCGGGTGGACGGCGAGGAGCACGTGGTGTGGGTGACGGACGCCGAGGGCGACGACGCCCTGGAGTTCGCGCCCGCCACCGGCCTCACGCCCGGCGCGACGCCGCGGCGGCTCGCGGCCGGACAGCTCGGCCGGGTCCTCGCGCTCGCCATGGCGCCCGACGGCAGCCGGGCGGCCGTCGCCGCGCACGACGGCCGGGTGCTGTTCGTGGAGCGCGAGAGCGGCGAGGTGCGCGAGGTGGACCGCGCCGAGCACGGCGAGGTCACCGGGCTCGTGTTCTCGCCCGACTCCGCGTGGCTCGCCTGGTCGCACCCCGGGCCGCGGCCGCTGCGCCAGCTGAAGCTCGCCAACACCGCCGACCTGTCGGTGTCGGAGGCCACCCAGCTCCGGTTCCGGGACTACAGCCCGGCGTTCACCCTCGACGGCAAGCACCTCGCGTTCCTGTCCGCGCGGGCCTTCGACCCCGTCTACGACGACCACGTCTTCGACCTCGCGTTCGTCGGCGGCGCCCGGCCGCACCTGATCACCCTCGCGGCCACGACGCCCTCGCCGTTCGGGCCGCAGCGGCACGGGCGGGCCTTCGACGCCCCGGACACACCGCACGCCGAGACGCCCGACAGCGAGGGCACGCCCACGACCCGCGTCGACCTCGACGGGCTCGCCGAGCGCGTCGTGCCGTTCCCCGTGGAGGCCGCCCGCTACTCCACGCTGCGCGCCGCCAAGGACGGACTGCTGTGGCTGCGCCACCCCGTGCACGGCGTCCTCGGGGCGTCCCGGGCCACGCCGACCGACCCGGACCCCAGCTCCGAGCTGGAGCGGTACGACCTGGCGCAGCACCGCGTGGAGGAACTCGCCGGTGTCGCCGAGCACTTCGCGGTCACCGGCGACGGCAAGCGGGTGCTGCTGTGGGCCGACGGCAAGCTGAAGGTCGTGCCCAGCGACCGGCGGGCGTCCGGCGACGAGGACAGCGACACGAACATCACCGTCGACCTCGGCCGCGTACGCCAGTACGTCGACCCGGCCGCCGAGTGGCGCCAGATGTACGACGAGGCGGGGCGCCTCATGCGGGACAACTTCTGGCGGCCCGACATGGGCGGCGTCGACTGGGACGGCGTCCTGGAGCGGTACCGGCCCGTCCTCGCCCGCGTCGCCACCCACGACGACCTCGTGGACCTGCTCTGGGAGGTGCAGGGCGAACTCGGCACCTCGCACGCCTATGTGACGCCGCGCGGCGGCTGGGGCGGCGCCGGAGCCCAGGGACTGCTCGGCGTGGACCTCTCGCGGGGCGAGGACGGGGCGTGGCGCGTCGACCGCGTCCTGCCGTCCGAGACGTCCGACCCGCACGCGCGCTCGCCGCTGGCCGCGCCGGGCGTCGCGGTGCGCGCGGGCGACGCGATCCTCGCCGTCGGAGGGCGGCCCGTCGACCCGGTGACCGGGCCCGGGCCGCTGCTCGTCGGCACCGCGGGCAAGGCCGTCGAGCTGACCGTGTCGCCCGCGGGCGGCGGCGACCCCCGGCACGCCGTCGTCATCCCCGTCGACGACGAGGAGCCGCTGCGCTACCACGCGTGGGTCGCCGACCGGCGGGCCTACGTCCACGAGCGCTCCGGCGGCAGGCTCGGCTATCTGCACGTGCCCGACATGCAGGCGCCCGGCTGGGCGCAGATCCACCGGGACCTCAGGATCGAGGTCGCCCGCGAGGGCCTGGTCGTGGACGTGCGCGAGAACCGCGGCGGGCACACCTCGCAGCTCGTCGTGGAGAAGCTGGCGCGGCGCATCGTCGGCTGGGACCTGCCGCGCGGCTCGGGGCCGCTCAGCTATCCCGGGGACGCGCCGCGCGGGCCCGTCGTCGCCGTCGCCAACGAGTTCTCCGGCTCCGACGGCGACATCGTGAACGCCGCGATCAAGGCCCTCGGCATCGGTCCCGTCGTCGGTACGCGCACGTGGGGCGGCGTCGTCGGCATAGACAGCCGGTACCACCTCGTCGACGGCACGCTGGTCACGCAGCCCAAGTACGCCTTCTGGCTGGAGGGGTACGAGTGGGGCGTCGAGAACTACGGCGTCGACCCGGACGTCGAGGTCGTGGTCACGCCCGAGGACTACGCCGCCGGGCGGGACCCGCAGCTCGACGAGGCGGTACGCGTCGCGCTGGCGGCGTTGGACGAGACCCCGGCGAAGGCGCCGCCCGCCTTGCCCGGGACGGGGGCACCGTCGTCCTGACGGTCGCCCCCGCGGCCCCGGGGCCTCGTGCCCTGGGGCCGACCCCGGCTTCGCCCCCGGCCGGGCCCCCTGCCGGGATTTCCCACCCTCCCACCCGTTTCCGTCGGACTTCCGGTCACCCCCCCCGCGGCCACCGCCCCACCCCCGGCGCGCCCCACCCCGATACCATGCGACCCAAGCGAACCAAGTGACCCGGGAGGGTGTCCCCATGGCGGGAGAACCGCAGGCCGACTGTCTGTTCTGCAAGATCGTCGCGGGTGACGTGCCGGCGACCGTCGTGCGGGAGACCGAGACGACCGTCGCCTTCCGCGACATCAACCCGCAGGCGCCCACGCACGTCCTGGTGATCCCCAAGGTGCACTACCCGGACGCCGCGTCGCTCGCCGCCGCCGAGCCGGGCATCGCCGGTGACGTGCTGCGCGAGGCCGGTGAGGTCGCCGCCGACGAGAAGTCCGAGAGCTACCGCATCGTCTTCAACACCGGCTCCGGCGCCGGGCAGACCGTCTTCCACGCGCACGCCCACGTCCTCGGCGGCCGCGGCCTGCAGTGGCCGCCCGGCTAGCCGCCGACAGCACCGGCAGCACCGACAGCACCGAAACCCCCGCGCCCGCCCCGAAAGCGCGCCCGCCCCGAACAGCTGGGACAACCTCCTGTGTCCGCACGTGAATTGGTGGTCCTCGGCACCGCGAGCCAGGTGCCGACCCGCCAGCGCAATCACAACGGCTACGTCCTGCTCTGGGACGGCGAGGGCATCCTCTTCGACCCCGGCGAGGGCACGCAGCGCCAGATGCTGCGTGCCTCCGTCGCCGCGCACGACCTGAACCGCCTCTGCGTCACGCACTTCCACGGCGACCACAGCCTCGGCCTCGCGGGCGTGATCCAGCGCATCAACCTGGACCGCGTCCCGCACCCCGTCACCGCCCACTACCCGGCGTCCGGCCGGCACTTCTTCGACCGCCTTCGGTACTCGACCGCCTACCGCGAGACGGTCGCCCTCACCGAGGCGCCGGTCGCCGCCGACGGCGTCATCGCGAGCACCCCCTCGTACCGCCTGGAGACGGCGAAGCTCTCCCACCCCGTGGAGGCGTACGGCTACCGCCTCGTCGAGCCCGACGGGCGCCGCATCCTGCCCGCGCTGCTCGCCGAACGCGGCATCAAGGGCCCCGACATCGGCGTGCTGCAACGCGAGGGCAGCCTGCGCGGCGTGACGCTCGAAGAGGTCAGCGAGGTGCGCCGGGGGCAGCGGTTCGCCTTCGTGATGGACACCCGGCTGTGCGACGGCGTGCACGCCCTCGCCGAGGGCTGCGACATGCTCGTCATCGAGTCGACGTTCCTCGACGAGGACCACCGGCTCGCCGCCGACCACGGGCACCTCACCGCCGGGCAGGCCGCGGGCGTGGCCCGCGACGCCGGGGTGCGCCACCTCGTGCTCACCCACTTCAGCCAGCGCTACGCCGACCCCGCGGTCTTCGAACAGCAGGCGCGCAACGCCGGGTTCGAGGGCGAGCTGACGGTCGCGCGGGACCTGATGCGGGTGCCGCTGCCCAAGCGCAGCCCCTGAAGCACCCGAACCCCCCGAACCACCCGAGAGAAAAGCACCACCATGCCCCTCCCCAAGGCCGAACTGCACCTGCACATCGAAGGCACCCTCGAACCCGAACTCGCCTTCGCGCTCGCCGCACGCAACGGCGTCACGCTGCCGTACGCCGACACCGAAGAGCTCCGCAAGGCCTACCTCTTCGACGACCTCCAGTCCTTCCTGGACCTGTACTACGGCCTGATGGCCGTCCTGCGCACCGAGGCCGACTTCGAGGAACTGGCGGACGCCTACCTCGCGCGGGCCGCCGCACAGGGCGTGCGGCACGCCGAGATCTTCTTCGACCCGCAGGCGCACACCGCGCGCGGCATCCCCTTCGCCACGGTCGTCGAGGGCCTCGGCCGCGCGCTCGACCGCAGCGAGGAGCGGCACGGCGTCTCCACCCGCCTCATCATGTGCTTCCTGCGCGACCAGTCCGCCGAGTCGGCCCTGGCGACCCTGGAGGAGGCCCGGCCCCATCTGCACCGCATCACCGGCGTGGGCCTCGACTCCGCCGAGGTCGGCCACCCGCCGAGCAAGTTCGCCGCCGTGTACGAGGCCGCGGGGGCACTCGGACTGCGCAAGGTGGCGCACGCGGGGGAGGAGGGCCCGGCCGCCTACGTGCGCGAGGCGCTCGACGTGCTCGGCGTGGAGCGGATCGACCACGGCCTGCGCTGCATGGAGGACCCGGACCTGGTGGAGCGGCTCGTGCGGGAGCGGGTGCCGCTGACGCTGTGCCCGCTGTCCAACGTGCGGCTGCGGGCCGTCGACATCCTGGAGGAGCACCCGCTGCCGCGCATGATGGCGGCCGGGCTGCTGTGCACCGTCAACTCCGACGACCCCGCCTACTTCGGCGGCTACGTCGACGACACCTTCCACGCCGTCCACGAGGCCCTGGGCATCGACCAGGAGGGGCTGCGGGAGCTGGCCCGCAACTCCTTCGAGGCCGCGTTCCTGGACGGCGGCCCCGAGGAGGAGGCGCTGCGCGCGCGGTACCTCGCGGAGGTCGAGGCCCACACGTTCGACTGACGGACGGCGGGCCGTCCCGGCGGCGTGCGACGGCGGGTTGTCACAGGCCTGGGTTACGTTGCCCTCATGGCCGTACCACCCGCCGTACCACCTGGCGTATCCCAGCAGACACCCGCCGCGGCTGCGGAGACCGTCGTCGACCCCCTCAAGTCGGCGCGCAGGGCGGGCGATCCGTCCTGCGACGTGTACCTGACGGGGACCGTCTTCCTCGACATCATCTTCACCGGCCTCGACTCCGCGCCCGTGCGCGGCACCGAGTCGTGGGCGCGCGGCATGGGGTCGAGCCCCGGCGGCGTCGCCAACATGGCGAGCGCCCTCGCCCGGCTCGGCCTGCGCACCTCCCTGGCCGCCGCCTTCGGCGACGACCACTACGGCGAGTACTGCTGGGACGCCCTGGAGCGCGGCGAGGGCATCGACCTGTCGTCGTCACGGACCGTCCCCGGCTGGCACTCGCCGGTGACGGTCTCGATGGCGTACGAGGGCGAGCGGACCATGGTCAGCCACGGCCACGAGCCGCCGCCCGACGCGGACTCCCCGGACGGCGGCGCCCCGAAGTGCCCGCCGCGGGCGCGGGCCGCCATCGCCTCCCTGGTGCCCGGCGTGCGGGCGCCCTGGATCGCCGCGGCGGCCCGGCGCGGCACCCGGATCTTCGCGGACGTCGGCTGGGACGACACGGGGGCCTGGGACCTGGCCGCGCTGCCCGACCTGGCGCACTGCGAGGCGTTCCTGCCGAACGCCCAGGAGGCCATGCGGTACACGGGCACCACCTGCCCCCGCGCCGCCGCGCACGCCCTCACCGAACACGTGCCGCTCGCCGTGGTCACCCTCGGTGCCGAGGGGGCGTACGCGGTCGACGGGCGCACCGGCGAGACCGCCTCCGTGCCCGCCATCGAGGTGGAGGCCCTCGACCCGACGGGGGCGGGCGACGTGTTCGTCGCGGGCTTCGTCACCGGCACCCTGGCCGGGTGGCCGCTCGCCGACCGGCTCGCCTTCGCCGGGCTCACGGCGGCGCTGTCCGTGCAGGAGTTCGGGGGCTCCCTCTCGGCGCCCGGGTGGGCCGAGGTGGCGGCCTGGTGGCGGCGCGTCGGCGAGTTCGACGAGCAGGACCCGGTGGCCCTGCGGCGGTACGCCTTCCTGGAGGACCTGCTGCCCGCGGGTGGCGGCCGGGCCTGGCCGCTGCGGCGCGCGGTCCCGACGATCGGCTTCGGGCGCTCCCTGTAGGCCGCTCCCCGTAGCCCGCTCCCTGCGGGCCGCTCCCTCCAGGCCGCTCTCCGTGTGCCCCGCCCGTTCCCGCCAGTCCTCGCCTGTCCCGGAAAACGGCTTAGGCCTTGTCAGTGGCACGCCGTACGCTTGGCAGTGCAGAAGTCGCCGCGCGGCGAGTCCCTGACGAGGAGGGTTGTGCAGGCCTTCACGGCCGGCCCATGACGCAGACACCGACAGCTCAGACCCCTGCGCAGCCGCAGGACGCGGAACAGGACACGGCACGGACGCGGGCGCCCGGAAAGGGCATCGGCAAGGCTCATTTCTCCGTCCCGGCCAAGCACCCCATGGTGATGGTCCTGGGCTCCGGAGACGCGCTGCTGCGAGTGATCGAGACGGCCTTCCCGGCGGCCGACATCCACGTCCGGGGCAATGAGATCAGCGCGGTCGGTGACGCCCACGAAGTCGCCCTCATCCAGCGCCTGTTCGACGAGATGATGCTGGTGCTCCGCACCGGACAGCCGATGACGGAGGACGCAGTGGAACGCTCGATCGCCATGCTCAGGGCGGACGACAGCGGCGAGGCGGACGGCGAGGAGACCCCGGCCGAGGTCCTCACGCAGAACATCCTCTCCTCCCGCGGCCGCACCATCCGCCCCAAGACGCTCAACCAGAAGCGGTACGTCGACGCGATCGACAAGCACACCATCGTGTTCGGCATCGGCCCCGCGGGCACCGGCAAGACCTATCTGGCCATGGCCAAGGCGGTCCAGGCCCTGCAGTCCAAGCAGGTCAGCAGGATCATCCTGACCCGCCCCGCGGTGGAGGCCGGCGAGCGCCTCGGCTTCCTGCCGGGCACGCTCTACGAGAAGATCGACCCGTATCTGCGCCCGCTCTACGACGCGCTGCACGACATGCTGGACCCGGACTCGATCCCGCGCCTGATGGCCGCGGGCACCATCGAGGTCGCCCCGCTGGCGTACATGCGCGGCCGGACGCTGAACGACGCGTTCATCATCCTGGACGAGGCGCAGAACACGAACCCCGAGCAGATGAAGATGTTCCTCACCCGCCTCGGCTTCGAATCGAAGATCGTGATCACGGGCGACGTCACGCAGATCGACCTGCCGAACGGCACGAAGTCCGGTCTGCGCCAGGTCCAGGACATCCTCGACGGCGTGGACGACGTGCACTTCTCGCGGCTCACGTCCTCCGATGTCGTACGGCACAAGCTCGTCGGCCGTATCGTCGACGCGTACGAGAAGTACGACAACGAGAACGGCACGGAGAACGGCTCGCACGCCAGCCGAGGCCGGTCCAGAGGGAAGTAGCGGAACAGCACCATGTCGATCGACGTCAACAACGAATCCGGAACCGAGGTCGACGAGCAGGCGATCCTCGACATCGCCCGCTACGCGCTCGCGCGGATGCGCATCCACCCGCTCTCCGAGCTCTCGGTGATCGTCGTGGACGCCGACGCCATGGAGCAGCTGCACATCCAGTGGATGGACCTGCCCGGGCCCACGGACGTCATGTCCTTCCCCATGGACGAGCTGCGCCCGCCCATGAAGGACGACGACGAGCCCCCGCAGGGCCTCCTCGGCGACATCGTGCTCTGCCCCGAGGTCGCGCTCAAGCAGGGCCAGGAGGCGCCGACGCAGCACTCCATGAACGAGGAGCTCCAGCTCCTCACCGTCCATGGAGTGCTGCACCTCCTCGGGTACGACCACGAGGAGCCGGACGAGAAGGCCGAGATGTTCGGCCTGCAGGCGGCCATCGTCGACGGCTGGCGCGCGGAGCAGGGCCTGACCGGCCCGTCCCCGGCGCCCACCGTCTCCTGACGCCATGTCCTTCCAGCTCATCGCCGGCGCGGTCGCCCTGATCGTGGTGGCCTGGCTCGCCGCCTGCGCCGAGGCGGGCCTCGCCCGGGTCTCCAGCTTCCGCGCCGAGGAGGCCGTGCGGTCGGGGCGCCGCGGCAGCGCGAAGCTCGCACAGGTCGCCGCCGACCCCGTCCGCTATCTGAACGTGGCCCTGCTGGTGCGGGTGACCTGCGAGATGGCGGCCGCCGCCCTCGTCACGTACGCCTGCCTGCAGGCCGTCGACGCCACCTGGGAGGCGCTCGCCATCGCCATCGGCGTGATGGTGCTCGTCAGCTACGTCGCCGTCGGCGTGTCCCCGCGCACCATCGGCCGCCAGCACCCGCTGAACACGGCCACCGCCGCGGCGTACGTCCTGCTGCCGCTCGCCCGCGTCATGGGCCCCATCCCGCCGCTCCTCATCCTCATCGGCAACGCCCTCACCCCCGGCAAGGGCTTCCGGCGCGGCCCGTTCGCCTCCGAGGCCGAGCTGCGTGCCATGGTCGACCTCGCCGAGAAGGAGTCCCTGATCGAGGACGACGAGCGCCGCATGGTGCACTCCGTCTTCGAGCTCGGCGACACCCTCGTGCGCGAAGTCATGGTCCCGCGCACCGACTTGATCTCCATCGAGCGCTTCAAGACCGTCCGGCAGGCCCTGACGCTCGCGCTCCGCTCGGGCTTCTCCCGCATCCCCGTGACCGGCGAGAGCGAGGACGACGTCGTCGGCATCGTGTACTTGAAGGACCTCGTCCGCAAGACGCACATCAACCGCGACGCCGAGAACGACCTCGTCTCCACGGCCATGCGGCCCGCGACGTTCGTCCCCGACACGAAGAACGCCGGGGACCTGCTGCGCGAGATGCAGCAGGAGCGCAACCACGTCGCCGTCGTCATCGACGAGTACGGCGGCACCGCCGGGATCGTCACCATCGAGGACATCCTGGAGGAGATCGTCGGCGAGATCACCGACGAGTACGACCGCGAGCTGCCGCCCGTCGAGGAGCTCGACGGCGAGTGCTACCGCGTCACCGCCCGCCTCGACATCGGCGACCTCGGCGAGCTGTACGGCCTGGAGTCCTACGACGACGAGGACGTCGAGACCGTCGGCGGGCTGCTCGCCAAGGCCCTCGGGCGGGTGCCGATCGCCGGGGCGTCGGCCGTCGTGGACCTCCCCGACGGGCGGGCCCTGAAGCTCACCGCCGAGGCGGCGGCCGGGCGGCGCAACAAGATCATCACGGTTCTGGTGGAGCCGGTGGCCCCGAAGGGACCCGGCTCCGGGGAAGGCGACACGCGATGACCCCCTCCGAACTCCGGGCGTTCTGCCTGTCCTTCAACGACGTCGTCGAGGAGTTCCCCTTCCGGCCCGAGACGTCGGTGTTCAAGGTCGCAGGGAAGATGTTCGCGCTGTCCCACCTGGACGCGGAGCCGCTGACCGTGAACCTCAAGTGCGAGCCGGAGATCGCCCTCCAGCTGCGGGCCGCCCACCCCGAGATCGTGCCGGGCTGGCACATGAACAAGCGCCACTGGAACACGGTGTCCCTGTCCGGGGACCTCCCCGACCGCCAGGTCCGCGAGCTCATCGAGGACTCGTACGACCTGGTGGTGGCGGGGCTGCCCCGGGCAGTGCGGCTCCGGTTGGACCGGCCCTAGCGGGTCGGCCGGGGCCGGGGTCAGGCGCGGCGTCGGCGCAGGCCCAGGGCCACCAGGGCCGCCGTGGCCAGGACGATCACGGCGTCGACGGTCAGGACGGTCCGGGTGCCCGCGAGGACGTCCGACGAGGTCGTGGCGAGGACGCCGAGCAGCGGGATGCCGATGGTGATGCCCACCTGCTGGGTGGAGGTGACGAGCCCGGTGGCGAGCCCCTGCTCCGAGTCGGGCACGCCCGACGTGACCGTCACCCCGTACGAGACGATCGCACCGAGGTGGAACATGCTGGCCACGGAGATCGCGGCGGTCGCGAGCCACACGGACCACATCTGCTCGCCGACCCCGATGAGCGCCGCCACGAACAGACCCTGGCCGAGCAGCGAGCCGACGAGCGTGCGGCGCGGCCCGAAGCGTCCGATGACCTTGGGCGCGAGCATGCCCGCGACGACGGACAGGACGCCCTGCACGCCGAAGACGAGGCCGGTCTGGAAGGCCGACAGGTCGAGGACGTCCTGGAAGTAGAGGGTCAGGACGAAGACGACCGTCGACATCATCGAGAAGGTGACGAGACCGCCGAAGTTGCCCCAGGCGACGGTGCGGCGCCGCAGCATCGGCAGCGAGACCAGCGGCGCCGCGGCACGCGACTCCACGTACCCGAAGAGGGCGAGCAGGCCGACGCCCGCGATCAGCGTGACGATCACGTCGGTGCCGCCGAAGCCGCGCTCGGCGGCGGTGGACAGGGCGTAGATGAGGGCGAGCAGCCCGCCGGTGACGGTGACGGCGCCGGGGATGTCGAGGCGGGGCCGGTCCGGGGTGCGGGACTCCGGCAGCAGGCCGGGGGCCAGCGGGAGCACGATCAGGGCGAACAGCGTGAGCAGGCCCATCGTGGAGCGCCAGCCGAGGGTGTCGGTGAGGACGCCGCCGAGGACCATGCCGACGGTGAAGCCGAGGGAGAGCAGCGTGCCGGAGATGCCGAGCGCGCGGTCCCGCTGCGGGCCCTCGGGGAAGGTCGTGGTGAGCAGCGACATGCCGGTCGGCACGATCGCCGCCGCGCCCACGCCCTGCAGCGCACGGCCCGCGAGGAACGACGCCGGGTCCCACGCGAGCGTCGCGAGCAGCGAGGCCGCGCCGAAGAGGGCGAGCCCGCCGAGGAACAGCCTGCGCCGCCCGAAGAGGTCGCCGAACCGCCCGAAGAGCAGCAGGAAGCCGCCGGACGGCAGCGCGAAGGCGGTGACGGCCCACTGGAGCGCGGCATGGCTCATGCCGAGGTCCGAGCCGAGGGCGGGCAGGGCCACGTTCAGGACGGAGAAGTCGAGGGCGACCATGAACTGCGCGGCGCACAGCACGAAGAGGATGAGCCGGTCGCGGCGGGAGAGCCGGGGCGGCGGCCCGGCGGGAGCGGTGGCCCGCGTGGCGGGGGCCTTGCGGGCTTCGGCGGTGCTCGGGACTTCGGTGGTGGCCGAGAAGTCTGAGGCGGTCGGGGAGAGAGCGGAAGCGTCTGTCGGGGAGGGAGCGGAAGTGTCTATCGCCATGGTCAACAGCGTCCGTCGGCCGGAATAGCCGTGGGGAGCGGGAACTTATGCTGGTGGTGCGAACACCAGGTGCAACCGCGTACGGATGACAGGGGGAGCGGTGGTCAGCCAGGTCGAGGAGCGGGCCGACGGGGCGGGGGCGCGTCGCCGGGTCGAGCTGCGGGACTTCCTGATGAGCCGGCGGGCCCGGGTGACCCCGGCGGAGGCGGGCCTTCCGGAAGGCGGCGGGCGTCGCCGCACGCCGGGCCTTCGACGCGAGGAGGTCGCGGTGCTCGCGGGCGTCGGGGCGTCCTGGTACCAGTGGCTGGAGCAGGGCCGGGACATCTCCGTGTCCCCGCAGGTCCTGGACGCCGTGGCCCGGGTCCTGAAGCTGTCCGGCACCGAACGCCGCCACCTGTACGTGCTCGCGGGACTCAACCCGCCCGCGCCGCAGGCCGAGGAGGGCGCCGCGGACATGTGCGAGGGCCTGCGGCGGCTCATCGACACCTGGATGCCGTACCCGGCGCACATCATGGACCGCTACTACAACTGCGTCGTCTACAACGACGCGGCCGCCCTGGTCCTCGGCATGCGCCCCGAGACCACCCAGAACTGCGTCCTCGACTTCTTCACCGACCCCATGTACCGCTCGCGCAGCGTGAGTTGGGAGCAGAACGCGGTGACGCTCGTGGCGCAGGTGCGCGCGGCCTGCGCCGAGCACCCCGGGGACGAGGGCTTCGAGGAACTGCTCGCGCAGCTGCACGCGACGGGCGAGGAGTTCACCGCGCTGTGGGAGCGCCAGGACGTCCGGCCCGCGGGCCAGGTCCACAAGGAGATCGACCACCCGCTCGTCGGCATCCTGCACGTGGAGTCCACCGCCCTGAAGGTGCCCGCGCGGCCCGACCTCACGATCGTGCTGCACACGCCGCTGCCGCTGGCCGACACCGCGGCGAAGCTCGCGTGGCTGGCGTCCCCGGAGGCGCGCCGCGGGGCGATGTACCGGGTGGCCGGCTGAGCGCCGGGCGCGCCTCCTTATGCTCGTGCCATGACTGAGCGCACCGACCTCGGCCCCGAGGACCAGAAGATCGTCACCCTCGCCCGCTCGGCCCGCGCCCGCAACGGCGTGCCGGAGGGCGCGGCGGTGCGGGACGAGACGGGGCGTACGTACGTCGCCGGGACGGTGTCCCTCGCCTCCCTGGAGCTGTCCGCGCTGCGCACGGCCGTGGCCATGGCCGTGGCGTCCGGGGCGGAGTCCCTGGAGGCGGCGGCGGTCGTTTCCGGTGCGGAGGCCTTGAGCGCGGAGGATCTGGCGGCGGTACGCGACCTCGGCGGGGCCGGGACGCCGGTGTTCCTGGCGGGGGCGGACGGGGTGGTGCGGCTGTCCGCCGTGGCGGGCTGAGCCCTCGCGGGGCGCCCCAGTCCCGCCCCTTCTCCGAACCCGGGGGCTGCGCCCCCTGGACCCCCCTGATCGGCGCTTCGCGCCTCGTCCTCAAACGCCGGACGGGCTGAAACGGCCGGCCGGGTGGACGGAGGGGGGACAGCCTGCCCGGCGTTTGAGGGCGAGGCGCGAAGCGCCGAAAGGCGGGGAAAGGGGCGCAGCCCCATACGGCGGGGAACCGCCCGAGGCGCCCCCGCCCGAAAAGATCAGGGACAATAGGCGCCATGAGCGTCCGTACCCAGTCACCCGAGCCGTCCGAGCAGGCCGTCCACCGCGCCGGTTTCGCCTGCTTCGTCGGCCGCCCCAACGCGGGCAAGTCCACCCTCACGAACGCTCTGGTCGGCAAGAAGGTGGCCATCACCTCGAACCGGCCGCAGACGACCCGGCACACCGTGCGCGGCATCGTGCACCGCCCCGAGGCCCAGCTGATCCTGGTCGACACCCCCGGCCTGCACAAGCCCCGCACGCTGCTCGGCGAGCGGCTCAACGACGTGGTCCGCGCCACCTGGGCCGAGGTCGACGTCATCGGGTTCTGCCTGCCCGCCAACGAGAAGCTCGGGCCCGGTGACCGGTTCATCGCCAAGGAGCTGGCGTCGATCAAGAAGACGCCGAAGATCGCCATCGTCACGAAGACCGACCTCGTCGACAGCAAGGCCCTCGCCGAGCAGCTCATCGCCATCGACCAGCTCGGCAAGGAGCTCGGCTTCGAGTGGGCCGAGATCGTGCCGGTCTCGGCGGTCGGCGAGAAGCAGGTCGACCTGCTCGCCGATCTCCTCGTCCCCCTCCTGCCGGAGGGGCCCGCCCTCTACCCCGAGGGTGATCTCACCGACGAGCCCGAGCAGGTCATGGTGGCCGAGCTCATCCGCGAAGCGGCGCTCGAAGGGGTGCGGGACGAGTTGCCGCACTCCATCGCCGTGGTCGTCGAGGAGATGCTGCCCCGGGAGGACCGGCCCGCCGACAAGCCGCTCCTCGACATCCACGCCTTCGTGTACATCGAGCGGCCCAGTCAGAAGGGGATCATCATCGGTCCCAAGGGCAAGCGGCTCAAGGACGTCGGGATCAAGTCCCGCAAGCAGATCGAGGCGCTCCTTGGTACGCCCGTCTACCTCGACCTCCACGTCAAGGTCGCCAAGGACTGGCAGCGCGACCCCCGCCAGCTCCGCAAGCTGGGCTTCTGACCTCGCGGGTGCGCCCCAGTCCCACCCCTTCTCCGAACCCGGGGCTCCGCCCCGGACCCCGTATCGCCGCTCCGCGGCTCGTCCTCAAACGCCGGACGGGCTGAATCTCTCAGCCCCTCCGGCGATTGAGGAGCGGGGTCTGGGGCGGAGCCCCAGTTACGGGGAGGGGTGGGACTGGGGCGTCTGCGCGAGCAACTCCTCGCGCAGCCACTCGTACGACGCCTTCGGCGTCCGCTTCTGCGTGGCGTAGTCCACGTGGACCAGGCCGAACCGCTGCGCGTACCCCTCGGCCCACTCGAAGTTGTCGAGGAGGGACCAGACGAAGTAGCCGCGGACGTCGACGCCGGCTTGCAGGGCGCGGTGCAGGGCGCGGAGATGACCGTCGAGGTAACTGATGCGCTCCTGGTCGTCCAGACCGTCGTAGGAGCAGCCGTTCTCGGTGATGACGAGGGGCGGCAGGCGGTCGGCGTAGCGGTCGCGGAGGGTGAGGAGGAGCTCGGTGAGGGCTTCGGGGACCACGGGCCAGCCGAAGGACGTGGTGGGGTAGCCCTCGACCGGCCGCGGGGAGAAGGGGAGTTCGGGGGGCAGGGTGAGGCCGGAGAACTCGGTGGCGGGGGCGTCCGCGAGGGGCGCGCCCACCTTCGTGGGCTGGTAGAAGTTGATCCCGTACCAGTCGATGGGCTCCGCGACGACCGCCAAGTCGCCGTCCAGGTCGGGGACTTCGGCGCCGAGGAGCTCGGCGATCACCTCGGGGTAGCGGCCTGCGATCAGCGGGTCGGAGAACAGCCGGTTGAGGAGCACGTCGTAGAGGTCCGCGGCCTCGCGGTCCGCGCCGTCGTCGGAGGCGGCCCAGGTCGGCCCGTGGGAGTTCGCCACGCCGATGTCCCGGGCCCCGGCGGCCCGCAGCGCCCGCACCGCGAGCCCGTGGCCGAGGAGTTGGTGGTGGGCGGCGGGCAGGGCGTCGAAGAGGAGCTGCTGGCCGGGGGCGTGCTGCCCGAGGGCGTGACCGAGGAGGGTGTGCTCGGCGGGCTCGTTCAGCGTGATCCACTTCGGTACGCGGTCCCCGATGCGGCCGGCCACCACGGCGGCGTACTCCGCGAACCGGTGCGCGGTGTCCCGGGCGAGCCAGCCGCCGGCCTCGGCCACGGCGAGCGGCGTGTCCCAGTGGAAGAGCGTCGGCACGGGACGCACGCCCGCGGCGCACAGCTCGTCCACGAGCCGGTCGTAGAAGTCCAGGCCCCGCTCGCTCACCTCGCCGGTGCCGTGCGGCAGCACCCGCGGCCAGGAGACGGAGAAGCGGTAGGCGCCCACGCCGAGGTCGCGGATCAGGGCGACGTCCTCGCGGTAGCGGCGGACGTGGTCGCAGGCCACGGCGGCCGTCGTGCCGTCCTTGACGTTGCCGGGCAGGGCGGTGAAGGCGTCCCACACCGAGGGGCCGCGCTCGTCGGCGGCGCCCTCGATCTGGTGGGCCGATGTGGACACCCCCCACAGGAAGTCACGGGGGAAGCGGGGCAGCGGTGCGCGCGTCGTCGCCATGCGCGCGATCATCCGTACCGGCCGGTACGGAAGTCAACGGCCGTGCACCGGCCGGTTGCCGGGCGCACGGCGCCCGAGCCCCGCGCCCCGGACGGCTACGAACCCTCCTTGAGCACCCGGGTGATCAGCGTCCGCTGGTCCTCCGTGAGCCGGGGATCCGAGCAGTACACGGTCCGCCCGTCGATGGTGATCTGGTAGCTGAACCCGTCGGGCACTCCTATGGGGGGCGTGCCCCGGCCGTCGGCCGCGGCCCGTTCGGCCAGGGCGTGCCACTCCTGGGCGTCGGGGCGCGCGGTGGTGTCCACCTCCGCGTGCCGGTCGATGCCCGCGAAACCTCCGGTGCGCTTCACCTGGATACGCATGGGTCCTGTCTACTCCAGGCGCCGGTGCCCCGCCAGGCGGCCCCGACGGCTTCGGGTCGGGTCAGTCGGTGGCGGGCACCTTGACCGTCGACCACGCGTCGAGGACCGCCTTGAGCTCCTCGCCGTCGCCGTACTTGGCGCGGGCCGCCGCCACCGTGAGCTTCGCGAAGTCCGTGAAGCTGGAGTCCTGGGCCAGCTCGCCGCCGGTCAGGACGGCGTACCAGATCTGGCCCGCCCGCTCCCAGGCGTGCCCGCCGAGCGCGTCGGCGACGAGGTAGAAGGCGCGGTTGGGGATGCCGGAGTTGATGTGGACGCCGCCGTTGTCGCGGCCGGTGCGGACGTAGTGGTCCATGTCGGCGGGCTGCGGGTCCTTGCCGAGCACGTCGTCGTCGTACGCCGTGCCGGGCTCCTTCATGGAGCGCAGCGCCTTGCCGGTGACCCGCTCGGCGAGCAGGCCCGCGCCGATCAGCCAGTCGGCGTCGGCGGCGGTCTGGCCGAGGGTGTACTGCTTGATCAGCGAGCCGAAGACGTCCGCCATGGACTCGTTGAGGGCGCCGGGCTGACCGAAGTAGGTGAGGTTCGCCGTGTACTGGACGACGCCGTGGGTCAGCTCGTGGCCGATGACGTCCACGGGGATGGTGAAGTCGAGGAAGATCTCCCTGTCCCCGTCGCCGAAGACCATCTGCTCGCCGTTCCAGAAGGCGTTCCCGTAGTCCTCGCCGTAGTGGACGGTGGCGTTCAGCGGCAGGCCGCCGCCGTCGATGGAGTCGCGCTCGAAGTGCTTGAAGAACACCTCGAAGGTCGCGCCGAGGCCCGCGTACGCGCGGTTGACGGTGGCGTCCTTGCCGGGCTTGTCGCCCTCGCCGCGCACCTTGCGTCCTGGCAGGTCCGTGCGGTGCTTGGCGTCGTGGATGGTGCGGTGCGGCTTGCCCTCCTCGGCGCCCTTGGGCGCGGCGACGGAGGGGGCGCCGATGACCGTGGTCAGGCGGCGCTGGGTGCGCTCGAAGGCGTCGCGCTGGAGGGTGAGGCGGGCGGCCCGGGCGAGCGCGGGGTCCGAGGACTGGGCGAGCTTGTCCAGGACGATGGGTGGCACGATCGTGCAGAAGACGGGCTCGAAACCCGTGGGGTTGGCGGTCATGGCGGCAATGTGGCACTGGGTCATGCCGCTGTCACTAGCTGCCACCATGATTGGTGAAATAGACGTATACGGACCCCCGTCGTCCTCCCCAGGTGATATACGGCACCTTTTGTCCGTTACGTACCTACGGTCCCGCATACTGATACACGCCCGCGCATCGCGTCCGGCTCGGCTACGCTGCTCCACATCATGCGTTTCGGGCTGCTTCTCCTTAGCTGCCGCGGCGAGGGCCTGTAGCAGAGGCCGACCCCCTCCCCGCGGAGTTCGGTGCTGTGCTAGACCGTCGGCCGTCCTTCCGGACCTTCCGAGGAGCCCCGCACACCATGCCGAACTTCCAACGCCCCAGCTCCATGCCGATCCACAAGTACGGCAAGTACGAGCAGGTGGACATCCCCGACCGGACCTGGCCCGACCAGCGCATCACGGTCGCCCCCCGCTGGCTGTCCACCGACCTGCGCGACGGCAACCAGGCACTCATCGACCCGATGTCGCCCACGCGCAAGCGCGCCATGTTCGACCTGCTGGTACGCATGGGCTACAAGGAGATCGAGGTCGGCTTCCCGTCCTCCGGACAGACCGACTTCGACTTCGTGCGCTCCATCATCGAGGACGAGGACGCCATCCCCGACGACGTGACGATCTCGGTCCTCACGCAGGCGCGCGAAGAGCTGATCGAGCGCACCGTGGAGTCCCTGAAGGGCGCCAAGCGCGCCACCGTCCACCTGTACAACGCCACCGCGCCGGTCTGGCGCGAGGTGGTCTTCCGCGGCTCCCGCGACCAGGTCAAGCAGATCGCCGTCGACGGCACGCGCCTGGTCATGGAGTACGCGGACAAGATCCTCGACCCGGACACCGTGTTCGGCTACCAGTACAGCCCGGAGATCTTCACCGACACCGAGCTGGACTTCGCCCTGGAGGTCTGCGAGGGCGTCATGGACGTCTGGCAGCCCGACGCCGACCGCGAGATCATCCTCAACCTGCCCGCCACCGTGGAGCGTTCGACGCCCTCCACGCACGCGGACCGCTTCGAGTGGATGTCCCGGAATCTGTCCCGGCGCCAGTACGTCTGCCTGTCCATCCACCCCCACAACGACCGCGGCACCGCCATCGCCGCCGCCGAACTCGCCGTGATGGCGGGCGGCGACCGCGTCGAGGGCTGCCTGTTCGGCCAGGGCGAGCGCACCGGCAACGTCGACCTGGTCGCGCTGGGCATGAACCTGTTCAGCCAGGGCGTGGACCCGCAGATCGACTTCTCCGACATCGACGAGGTCCGCCGCGTGTACGAGTACTGCACGCGTATGGAGGTCCACCCCCGCCACCCCTACGCGGGCGACCTGGTCTACACCGCCTTCTCCGGCTCCCACCAGGACGCCATCAAGAAGGGCTTCGACTCGATGGAGGCCCGGGCCACCGCGGCGGGCAAGACCGTCGACGACATCGAGTGGGCCGTGCCGTACCTGCCCATCGACCCCAAGGACGTCGGCCGCTCCTACGAGGCCGTCATCCGCGTCAACTCCCAGTCCGGCAAGGGCGGCGTCGCGTACGTCCTGAAGAACGACCACAAGCTGGACCTGCCGCGGCGCATGCAGATCGAGTTCTCGAAGATCATCCAGACGAAGACCGACAGCGAGGGCGGCGAGGTCACCCCGGACGCGATCTGGAACGTCTTCCAGGACGAGTACCTGCCCAACCCCGACAAGCCCTGGGGCCGCATCCAGGTCAAGAACGGCCAGACGATCACCGACGTCGACGGCACCGACACCCTCACCGTCGAGGCCACCGTCGACGGAGCCGACATCACCCTGACCGGCTCCGGCAACGGCCCGATCTCCGCCTTCTTCAACGCCCTGCAGTCCATCGTCGGCATCGACCTGCGCCTGCTCGACTACCAGGAGCACACGATGAGCGAGGGCGCCTCCGCGCAGGCCGCCTCCTACATCGAGTGCGCCATCGGCGACCGCGTCCTGTGGGGCGTGGGCATCGACGCGAATACGACACGTGCCTCCATGAAGGCCGTCGTCTCCGCCGTCAACCGCGCGGCCCGCTGATCACGCCGGACTCCCGTTCGACCGGTGCTTTCCTGGCCCCGTCCGCCCTCGTGGCGGGCGGGGCCGCCGTGTGTCCGGGGGCTGGTCCAGGCCAGCAACCGGCCATCTCCCGTACGGGGTACTGACGTGGCATCACGGATGTGGCTAACATCACGCCAACGCGGCAGGGCTGCCGCGGCGTCATGGAGGTGCGTGGTGCTGCCAGATCGGGGACGAAAAGGCCGGGAATCCCGCATCTTCGGCAGATCCGCACCACTTGGTGACCCGGGCGGTCGCGCCCCCGGGCCCTTCGCACGGCTGCTGCACCGCGGCCGCGGCCCCCGCCTGATCGGCACCCGCACCGCGTGGACCACCGTCTGCGACGGCGAGTTCTTCTGCCCCGGCTGCGGCGGGGACCGCAACTACCAGCGCCGCACCGGCCGCCGCCGCTTCGTGTTCCTCGGCGTGCCGCTGTTCTCCCGCGGCGACGCCGGGCCCGTCGTCGAATGCGCCGCCTGCCAGGACCACTTCGGCGTCGACGCCCTCGACCACCCCACCACCGTCCGCCTCTCCGCGATGCTCCGCGACGCCGTGCACACCGTCGTCCTCGCCGTCCTCACCAGCGGCGGCAGCACCTCCCGCACCGCCCTCGACGCGGCCGTCACCACCCTGCGCGGCGCCGGCTTCGACGACTGCACCGAGGAGCGCCTCGCCGCCCTCATCGACGCGCTCGCCGCCGACACCGGCCGCATCGACGACCCCGACTGCGTGCCCGGCCTCGCCATCGAACTCCACGAGGCGCTCGGCCCGCTGGCCCCGCACCTCGCGCCCGCCGGACGGGAGGCGCTGCTCCTGCAGGGCGCGCGGATCGCGCTCGCCGACGGGCCGTACACGCCCGCCGAACGCGATGTGCTCGCCACCGCGGGGTGCGCCCTGACCATCGACTCCGACGACGTGGCACGGCTCCTTGTGGCGGCGACGCGGACGCCGTCCTGACCCTCGTACCGCCGCGGGCACCACCTCCCGCCGTTACTCCCCGGGGAGTAGTCCCCGCCCCCTGCCACCCCCGGATGTAGGCGTCAACTCGCACTCTGGCGCGACGAATCGGCCCTCGCGCGGCGGAAGTCTGGAAGCCGTAAGCCTTCAGACATCGCCACGGAGGGAGGCCCACCGATGGGGGCCGCATCAACGACGAAGCGCCGACGGCCACGCGCCGTGCCCTGGGTGCTGCTCGGCCTGTGGGTCGCGGTGCTCGCGCTCGCGAGCCCGTTCGCCGGGAAGCTCGGGGACGTCCAGCGCGACCGGGCCGTGGACTATCTGCCCGCGAGCGCCGACTCCACGCAGGTCGCCAAGATCCAGGAGCAGCTGCCCGGCGGCGAGACCACCGAGCTGGTGCTCGTCTACCACCGCGACGGCGGCCTCAGCGCGGCGGACCGGAAGACGGCGGCCGACCAAGCGGCTGCCGTGGCACGTGAGTTCAAGCTCGTCGCGACGCCCACGGGGGTGGCGTCGAAGGACGGCTCGACACTCATGTACCCGGTCGCGAGCACCGCGCCGGGCACGGACGAGGAGAAGCGGGACACCTTCGTCAACGACGTGCGGGACGTGGTGAAGGCGCCCGGCGGCTCCGACTCCGACGGCCTGAAGGTCGACGTCGGCGGGTCCGGCGCGCTCGCCACCGACGCCAGCGAGGTCTACGGCTCCCTGGACGGCCCGCTCCTCTACACCACCGTCGCCGTCGTCGCGATCCTGCTCATCCTGATCTACCGCAGCCCGCTGCTCTGGCTGGTGCCGCTCGTGGTCGCCGGAGTCGCCAACTACCTCTCCATGGGCGTCGCCTACGGCCTCAACCAGGCCTTCGACACCTCGGTCAGCGGCCAGAGCTCGGGCATCATGACCATCCTCGTCTTCGGCGCGGGCACCGACTACGCCCTCCTCATCGTCTCCCGCTACCGCGAGGAACTGCGCCGGATCGAGCGGCCGTACGACGCCATGCGCACCGCCCTGCGCGGCTGCGGGCCCGCCGTCATCGCCTCCTCCGGCACCGTCGCCGCGGGCCTGATCTGCCTGCTCGCCGCCGACCTCAACAGCAGCAGGGGCATGGGGCCGCTGGGCGCCGTCGGTGTGCTGTGCGCGCTCGTCGCCATGCTGACGCTGCTGCCCGCGCTGCTCGTCCTCTTCGGGCGGCGGGTGTTCTGGCCGCTGGTGCCCGCGTTCGGCAGCGAGCCGAAGAAGCGGAAGTCTCTCTTCCAGACGATGGGTACGTCCGCCGGACGCCGGCCCGTCGCCGTGCTCGTGTCCGGCGGCGTCCTGCTCGCGGCCCTGGCCCTGGGCGCGTTCGCCCTGCCCGGCAACCTCAAGCAGGAGGACACCTTCACCAGCAAGCCCGACTCCATCAGCGCGATGGAGACCCTCGCCGCCGCCTACCCCGAACGCGGCACCCAGCCCATCAGCGTCATCGCGCCCACCGACCGCGCCGACCGCGTGCTCGCCGACGCGCGGAGCGTGCCGGGCGTCGACAGCGTGGAACGCGGCCGGAGTTCGAAGCAGTGGACCGAGATCTCCGTCGTCGCCAAGGCCCCGCCGCAGTCGGCGGCGGAGACCGGGACCATCGAGAAGCTCCGCGACAAACTGGATCCCGGGGGCGCCTACGTCGGCGGGCCGAGCGCCGAGCAGATCGACCTCAAGGACACCAACCGGCGTGACATGTGGGTGGTCGTGCCGATCGTCCTCGCCGCGGTCCTGCTGATCCTCGTCGTCCTGCTGCGCGCCCTGATCGCCCCGCTCCTGCTCCTCCTCGCGGTCGTCGCGGTGTGGGGTGCCTCGCTCGGCATCGCGGGACTGGTCTTCGGCCCCGTCTTCGGCTTCGAGGGCGTGGACCCGGGCCTGGGCCTGCTGTCCTTCTGCTTCCTCGTCGCACTCGGCGTCGACTACGGCATCTTCCTCATGCACCGCATGCGGGAGGAGTGCCTGGCCGGGTCGGAGACAGGACCGGCCGCGCTCACCGCGCTGCGCACCACGGGCGGCGTGATCGCCTCCGCGGGCCTGGTCCTCGCCGCGACGTTCGCCGTCCTCACCAACATGCCGCTGGTCCAGCTCGTCGAACTGGGCTTCGTCATCGCGGTCGGCGTGCTCCTGGACACCTTCCTGGTGCGGACGTACCTGGTGACGTCCGCGAGCCTGGCGCTCGGCCGGAGGGTCTGGTGGCCGGGACCGCTGTCGAAGCCGCGGCCACCGGCGCCGGAAGCCAGCACTCCGGAACTGGTCCGCGTGCCCTGAACCACATCCCGCGGCGCCCCTCCCTTGCCGGAGGGGCGCCGCCGTACAGGAAGATGAGGGCCACGCATGGCCGCACCCGCGACCCGCGTCCCGGAAGGGGGAGCAGACGACGTGCCGTACCCGCCGTCCGACTCGCGCCCGTGGTGGCCGTTCGCCGGAGCCGTGCCCGGCACGCGGCGCGCCCTGCGGGAGGACGCGCTCCTCGCGGGCGCGCTCGCCGCGCTCGCCGTCGTCCTCGCCCACCTGATCAAGGACGGCAAGACGCCGGACGCGCTCGGCTGGGCACTCCTGGTGAGCGCCCACGTCCCCATGATCTGGCGCCGCAGCAGGCCGATGACGGCGATGCTCGCCACCATGGCCCTCGTCGGGCCGTACCACGCCCTCGACTACACGCACGCCGCCGCGACCCACGTCGGCATGGTCGCCCTCTACTCCGTCGCCGTCTCCGGGCGCCCCCGCCGAGCCCTCCTGACCGGCGTGCACATCATCGCCATCATGTTCGTCGTCAACTCGGGCATCGGCAGGGACCCGGCCACCGAGGTCGTGCGGATCGCGGGCTGGATCGTCGCCGTGCTGATCTTCGGTACGTACGTCCGTGTCCACCGGCAGTACGTCGCCTCCGTCGTCGAGCGCGCCGAGCGCGCCGAACGCACCCGCGAGGAGGAGGCGCGGCGGCGCGTCGCCGAGGAGCGGCTGCGGGTCGCCCGCGATCTGCACGACCTGCTCGCGCACAGCATCACCCTGGTCGGCGTGCAGACCTCGGTCGCCGCGCACGTGCTCGCCGCCGACCCCGACCGCCTCGACCGCGCGGCCATCGCGAGCGCCCTCGACGACATCGCCGAGACCTGCCGCACCGCGCGCGGCGAACTCCGGGCCACCCTGGAGGTCCTGCGCACCGCGGGCCCCACCGACGCCCCCGACGAGTCCCGCGGCCCGCTGCCCGGCCTCGACGGCCTCGTCGACCTCGCGGACGCGGCCCGCACGGCGGGCGCGAAGGTCGACCTCGCGGTCAGCCTCCCCGACCCCCCGGTGCCGCCCGCGGTGGGCGCGGCGGCGTACCGCATCGTCCAGGAGGCCCTGACGAACGCGGTCCGCCACGGCGGGTCGGGGCCGAGTGTGGCGGTGGGGATACGGGAGGAGAGCGGGGAGCTTCGGGTGGAGGTTCGGGATGACGGAGGCGGGAGCGGGAGCGGGGGCGGTGGTGGCGGGGACGTCGGTGTCCGGGCTGCCGGTGGCGGGGGTGCCGTGAGCGCCGGGGGAGCCGGGGCGCTCGCGGGCTCCGCGGGCCGATCGCCGGATGCGGCCGCTTCGGTCGCTTCGGTCGCTCCGACTGTTCCGGCCGCCCCGACTGCTTCGGCCGCTGTGGTGTCGGCGGGCGGGGGCGCGGCCCTGACGCGGGGCGCGCGGGCGTCGGCGAACGGAGGGCCGCCGCCCGCCACGTGGGGCGTCGTGCCCCGGGACGGGGAGGCGGCCCAGGGCCGGGACGGGACCGGGGCGGCGGCCCGGAGCGGGACCGGACCCGCGGAAGCGCCCGGGTTCGGGCTCATCGGGATGCGGGAGCGGGCCCGGAGCGTGGGCGGGACGCTGGAGGCGGGGCCGCGGGCGGGCGCGGGCCGGGGGTTCGAAGTGGTGGCCGTGCTGCCGTTGGGCGAGGAGAGATGAGCCGAGTGATACGTGTACTCCTGGCCGACGACCAGGCGCTGGTCCGGGCGGCCTTCGCCATGCTCGTGGAGTCCGCGCGGGACATGGAGGTCGTGGCACAGGCCGGGTCCGGGCGCGAGGCCGTCGACCTGGCCCGGGCCGAGCGGGCCGACCTCGTCGTCATGGACGTCCGCATGCCCGACCTCGACGGCATCGAGGCCACCCGGCTGATCGCCGCCGACGAGGACCTGGCGGGCGTGAAGGTCCTGATGCTCACCACGTACGACACCGACGAGCACGTGGTGGACGCGCTGCGCGCGGGGGCGTCCGGCTTCCTGGTCAAGGACACCAAGCCCGCCGAGCTGCTCGACGCCATCCGCACCGTCTCCGCGGGCGAGTCCCTCCTGTCGCCGGGCCCCACCGGACGCCTCATCGCCCGGGTGCTGCGCCAGCCCGCGCCCCCGCACGCCGAAGCGCCCGCGCCCGCCGCGCTCGGCGCGCTCTCCGACCGCGAACGGCAGGTCCTGACGCTGGTCGCGCGGGGCCTGAACAACACCGAGGTCGCGGAGGCGCTCGGGCTCAGCCCGCTGACCGCGAAGACCCACGTCAGCCGCATCATGGGCAAGCTGGGGGCGAGGGACCGGGCGCAGTTGGTGATCGTGGGGTACGAGTCGGGGTTGGTGACGCCGGGGGAGGCGGGCTGAGTCTGGCCGGGGGCGCGGGGGCGCGGGGGCGCGGGGGCGCGGGGGCGCGGTGCGCGTGGGGCGAGGGGGCGCCGGGGTGCCCGGGCCCGGAGCCGAGCCCTGGCTTTGGCCGGAGTGTGGGGTGCGGCGTCGTGTGCCGCTGTCCCGGGGCGGACGGGGTGGCGCCTCGGCTCCGGCCCGTCGTCGCGGGTTCGACGCCCTGCGCGGCACCCCGGCCAGGGCCCGCGACCCCGGCGGCGTGACGCCCTCCCACGGGCCCAAGGCACCCGCCTCGAAACGCCCCCCGTCACTCTCATGCGTCAACACAGCGTCAACTCCGTCGTTACACAGGGGTATTGTCGTACCGCCCGGGGCGCATTAGCTTCACGCGCGACGTCCTACGTCCCACGTCCCGTCGTGAGGAGCCGTATGAGCCGTACGAGCCGCGTGATCCAGAGACGACGTCCACTCGTTCGGAGCAGTCCGTCCGGTGGGGGCGGCCGAGGTGGTCGGCGGAGCCGACGCGGCCATCGTCGGCCCACCGCCGTCGCCCTCGCCCTCTCCGCCGCCCTCGCCCTCACCGCCTTCACGAGCCCGGGCGCCGCCCCCGCCCCCCTCCTCCCCGGCTGCTCCACCTCCGTCCCGTACACCGCCGACACCAACGGCTACGACACCTTCCGCATCCCCGCCGTCGTCCGCACCGACCGCGGCACCCTGCTCGCCTTCGCCGAGGGGCGGCGCGCCAGCGCATCCGACACCGGGAACATCGACGTCGTCCTGCGGCGCTCCACCGACGGCGGCTGCACCTGGGGCCCCCTCGCCGTCGTCGCCGCGGGGCGGGGCGACACCCGCGGCAACCCGGCGCCCGTCGTCGACCCCGTCACCGGGCGCGTCGTCCTCCTCACCTCCTACAACAGCGGTGCCGTCACCGAGGGGCAGATCATGCGCGGCGAGGTCACGGCCGCGCAGAGCCGTCGGGCCTTCGTCCAGACCAGCGCCGACGACGGCCGTACGTTCTCCTCGCCGCGCGAGATCACCGCCGCAGTGAAGCGGCCCAACTGGCGGTGGTACGCCACCGGGCCCGGGCACGCCGTCGTGCTCACCCGGGGGCCGTACGCCGGGCGGCTCGTCGTACCCGCCAACCACTCCGCCGCGCCCGCGCCCGGCTCCTCCGACAACGGGCAGGAGCCCAAGTACTACGGCGGGCACGCGCTCTACAGCGACGACCACGGGCTCAGCTGGCGCATCGGGTTCGTCGACGACACCTACGACGGTGAGCACAACTCCAACGAGTCCGCCGCCGCGCAGCTGCCCGACGGGCGGTTGTACCTCAGCTCCCGGGACCAGCACGGGGTGGCCGTCGGCAACCGGCTCGACAGCTACTCCAGCGACGGGGGGCGCACCCTCGACCGGCCCTACGCCGTCCAGCCCTCCCTCGACGACGTGCCCGTCGTGCAGGGCGGGCTCCTCCAGCTCCGCGGGTGGGGGGAGCCGCTGCTCTTCTCCGGGCCCTCCGTGCCCACCGCCCGGCAGGCGATGGCGCTGTGGCGGAGTCGGGACGGGGGGCGGTCCTTCGTCAAGGCGGTGACCCTGTCTCAGGATCGGGCCGGGTACTCGGACTTGGTGCAGGTGGGGCCTGGAGTGGTCGGTGTCCTCTACGAGACGGGGGTGGCGGGGACGTACGAGCGGATCGCTTGGCGCAGGCTGGCGGTGTAGGCGCCCTGCGGGGCATTCCCCAGTCCCGCCCCTTCTCCGAAACCGGGGCTCCGCCCCTGGACCCCGGGGGTGGGTGTCCCGCTGCCGTGGGACGGGGGCGCCGCCGAATCGGCGCTCCGCGCCTCGTCCTCAATCGCCGGACGGGCTGAAAATTTCGCCCAGGTGGGCTGAATGTGCACCGGGCGGGCTGATGGTGCCGGGCTGTTGCTCAGCCGGTTCAAGTTTGGGCGGGTGGGTGGGAGAAAGCCCGTCCGGCGTTTGAGGACGAGCGCGGAGCGCGATCCGGGGGTGACCCTTTCGGGGCTGATGGTGCCGGGCTGTTGCTCAGCCGGTGCGAGGTTGGGCGGGTGGGTGGGGGAGTTGGGGTTACAGGAGGCCCGCTGCGGCCAGGTGTTTGCCCACCTGTTCCGTTTCCGCCCCGGACAGGGGGACCTGGGGCGCCGCCGTGAGGGGGCAGTCGATGACGCCGCGCAGGTGCAGCGCGGCCTTGAACGCGCCGAGCCCGGAAGAGCTGGCCCCCATCCGGAGGGGGTCCCCGACGCCGACCATGCGGTACAGCGCGCACAACCGTTCCTGCTCGGCCCGGGCCCGCTCCCAGTCCCCCGCGAGGGCGTAGCGGTAGAGACGTACGTACCCGTGCGGGTCGACGTTCCCGAGGCCGGGGACGACGCCGTCGGCGCCCATGGCGAGGGCGGAGTCGACGGTGAGCTCGGAGCCGGTGAGGACGGCGAAGGAGGGCAGGCCGGCGCGGGCGCGGGCGCCGAGGATGACGCGGCGCAGCCCGCCGTCGTCGCCGCTGGAGTCCTTGAGGCCGGCCAGGACACCCTCGGCGGCGAGTTCGAGGACGAGGTCGGCGTCGAGCTTGGAGTGGACGGAGACGGGGAGGTCGTAGGCGAAGACGGGCAGAGCCCCGCGGGAGGCGACGAGACGGAAGTGGCGGGCGATCTCGGCGGGGTGGGTGCGGGTGTAGAAGGGGGCGGTGACGACGACCCCGTCGGCCCCGGCGTCGGCGGCGGCCCGGACGTGGTCGAGGACGCGCAGGGCGGTCATGTCGATGGCCCCGGCGAGGACGGGCAGCTGCCCGCCGACGTACCGGACGACGCGGTCCACGACGGTCCTGCGGTGCTCGTCCGGCAGATACGCGGCCTCGGCGGACGAGCCGAGGACGAAGAGACCGTCGACGCCACCGTCGATCAGATGGTCGACGAGGCGTTCCAGCGAGGCCACGTCCACCTCGTTGTCCGGGGTCAGGGGGGTGCAGACGGGAGGGACGACACCGGTCAACGGGGAGGGAAGGTTCGGCAGGGTCACGAAGTCTCCTTGGACGTGGCCGTGGCGGCGGCCGTCGCTGCGGACGACTGGCTGACGAGGTCCCGCGTGGACTCGCCCGCCAGTACGGGGTGGTGGCACCGGTACCGATGCCCGGCACCGGCGTCCGCGACGTCCGGCATGGCCGTCGCGCACACCTCGTCGGCCTTCCAGCACCGGGTGCGGAAGGGGCACCCGCTGGGCGGCCGCGTGGCCGACGGTACCGGGCCGACGAGCGGAATCGGGTCGATCGGGTCGAGCAGTCCGGGTGTGGCCGAGAACAGCGCCCGGGTGTACGGATGCCGGGCGTTGTCGAGGATCTCGGCGGCGGGTGACTCCTCGACGATCCGGCCGAGGTACATGGTGATGACGCGGTCGCTCATCCTGCGGACCGTCTGGATGTCGTGGGAGACGAAGACCAGGGCGAGGCCCAGGCGTTCCCTCAGGTCCAGGAGCAGGTTGAGGATCTGGGCGCGTACGGAGACGTCGAGGGCGCTGGTGGGTTCGTCGGCGACGACGAGCTCGGGTTCGAGGGCGAGCGCGCGGGCGATGGCGACGCGCTGGCGCTGGCCGCCGGAGAGTTGTCCGGGCAAGGCGTCGGCGAGGACGGGGGGCAGACCGACGAGGCCCATCAGCTCACGCACCCGGTCGGTGCGCTCGGCGGGGGTGCCGCGGCGGTGCACGTCGAGGGGGTCGCGCAGGATCTGCCGGATCGGCAGGCGGCGGTTGAGGGCCGTCGACGGGTCCTGGAAGATCATGGCGGTGCCGGTGCCGATCGTGGTGCGGCGCTCGGCGGCGCCCATCTCCCACAGGTCCCGGCCGCGGAAGGCGACAAGCCCGGCCGTCGGCCGCTGGATGCCGAGGAGGACCTTCGCGAGGGTCGACTTGCCGCAGCCGGACTCGCCGACGACGCCGACGGTCTCGCCGGGGGCGATGGTCAGGTCGGCGCCGGTGAGGGCGTACACCCGGTCGCGGGAGAACAGGCCGCCGGTGCGGGCCTTGTGGACGACGTGCGCGTCGCGCAGCGTGACCAGGGCGGCGGGGTCGTCGTCGGGCAGGTCGCCGGGCAGGTCGCCGGGGGGAACAGCCTCAGCCACGGTCACGGACCGCCTCGCTTCCTGGGAGCCGGGGCTCCGCGCTCTCGACGACGGGGGCGGGATGGTGACAGGCCGTCCGGTGCCTGCTCTCGCCGAGGAGTTCGGGGGCGGTGGTGTGGCACAGGCCGTCGGCGAGCGGGCACCGGTCGGCGAAGCGGCAGCCCGCGGGGAAGTCGGCCGGGGACGGGACGACGCCCTTGATCTGGGTCAGCCTTCCCCAAGCTCTCGACTTCGCTCGAGCAGGGGATGCCCCACTGGCGGCGGACTCCAGGGAGAGCACGGAGCCGAGCAGGCCGCGCGTGTAGTGGTGGGTGGGGGCCTCGACGAGGTCGGCGGTCACGCCGGTCTCGACGATCTGCCCGCCGTACATGACCGCGACCCGGTCGGTGACGTCGGCGACGAGCGCCAGGTCGTGCGAGACGAGGACGAGGGCGAAGCCCAGCTCGGCCCGCAGCCGCAGCAGGAGCTGGATGACCTGGGCCTGCACGGTCACGTCGAGCGCGGTGGTGGGCTCGTCGGCGACGATCAGCTTGGGGTCGCGGGACAGGGCCATGGCGATGAGGACGCGCTGGCGCTGGCCGCCGGACAGCTCGTGCGGATAGCTGCGCAGGGTGCGGTCGGGGTCGAGGCCGACGAGGGAGAGGAGTTCGGCGGGGGAGCGGTGGCCGCCGCGCCGGACGACCTGCTTGAGCTGGGCGCGTACGGTCATCGCCGGGTTCAGGGACGACAGGGCGTCCTGGTAGATCATCGCCATGTCGTGGCCGAGGAGCCGCCGCCGGGCCCGCATGGGCAGGCCGATCAGCTCCCGCCCGTCGAAGGTGACGTGCCCGCGCACCCGGGCGCCCTTGGGTTCGAGGCCCATGACGGTGAGCGCGGTCAGGGACTTGCCGCAGCCGGACTCGCCGACGAGGCCGAGGACTTCGCCGGGCCGGACCTCGAAGCTGATGCCGTCGACGATGTCGACGCCGGAGTGCCGTTCCTCGAAGCCGATGGCCAGGTCCCGCACGCTGAGCACGGGTGTGCCCTCGGGCAGCGGCCGGGCCCGGGAGCGCAGCCGCGCCGCCGCCTCGGTCAGGCCGGGCAGCTCGAGGACCTCGCCGCTGCCCGGCTCGGGTGCCTCGACCGGGTCGTCCTTGCGCCCCGCGCCGGTGACGTCACGGCCGGACGGTGCGGCCCAGGCGTCGGAGACTCCTTCGGAGAGCACGTTCAGGGAGAGCACCGTCAGGAGCATGAGCAGGCCGGGGAAGACCGTCGCCCACCAGCCGCCGATGAGGACCATGTTCTTGCCGTCGGCGATGACGCTGCCCCAGGACGGGTCGGGGGGCCGCACGCCCGCGCCGATGAACGACAGGGACGCCTCGAACACGATCGCCTCGGCGACCTGGACGGTGCAGAACACCAGGACGGGGGCGGCGCAGTTGATGGCGACGTGCTTGATGACGATGTGCGGGGTGCGCGCGCCGATGACCCGCTCGGCGACGACGTAGTCCTCGCCGTACTGATCGAGGACGTTGGCGCGTACGACACGGGCGATGGGCGGGGTGAACAGGAAGGCGATGGCGCAGATCAGGACGGTGATGCCGCCGCCGAAGACGGCGACGAGGACCGCCGCGAGCGCGATGCCGGGGAACGCCATGACGACGTCCAGGCAGCGCATCAGCGTCTCGTCGACCGCCTTGCGGGAGGTCGCCGCGACGGCGCCGATGACCGCGCCGACGATCAGCGCGAGCGTCGTCGCGCCGAGGCCGATGGCGAGGGACCAGCGCGCCCCGTACATCAGCCGGCTGAGGATGTCCCGGCCCAGGCTGTCCTGGCCCATCCAGTGGTCGGCCGAGGGGTGGCCGGTGCCGTCGACGAGGGTCTGCTGGTCGAGGGGGTCGTGCGGGGCGATGAGCGGGGCGAACAGGGCGACGAGGACGACGACGGAGACCACGCCGAGGGAGATGCGGGAGAGGACCGGCAGCTTCGCCAGGGCCCGCAGCCGGATGCCGGGCACGGCAAGGCGCTCGGTGAGTTTCTTGCGCGACTGGAGCATCAGGAGGTTCCCCTCAGGCGCGGGTTCACCAGCAGGTACAGGATGTCGATCACCAGGTTCACCACGACGAAGCCGACGGCCGTGGTGATGACGACGCCCTGCACGACGGCCGGGTCACCGTTCTTCACCGCGTCGATCATGAGCTTGCCCATGCCGGGCAGCGAGAAGATCGTCTCGATGACGACCGCGCCGCCGAGCAGATAGCCGACGCGCAGGCCGAGCACGGTCAGCGGGTTGATGAGGGCGTTGCGCAGGACGTTGCGGCCGACCACCACGACCGGCGGCAGTCCGCTGCCGACGGCCGTGCGGACATAGTCCTTGTCCAGCTCCTCCACCACGGCGGTACGCACGATGCGGGTCATCTGCGCGGCCACCGGCAGGGACAGGGCGAGGGCGGGCAGCGTCATCGTCTTCAGCCAGCCGGTGAAGGAGTCGGCCGGGTTGACGTAGCCGCCGGTCGGGAACCAGCCCAGGTCGACCGCCAGGTACTGGATCATCAGGAGGGCCAGCCAGAAGCCGGGCGCCGCGACGCCGGTCAGCGAGACGACGCGGATGATCTGGTCGGGAAGCCGGTCGCGGTAGATCGCGGCGAGCACGCCGAGCGGCAGGGAGAGCAGCACCGCGATGCCGAGGCCGAGGAACGTCAGCTGCATCGTCAGCGGCAGCGCGGTGGTGATCTGGTCGATGACGGGGGACCGGGTGAGGACGCTGATGCCCATGTCGCCGCCGATGAGGTCGCCGACGAAGGCGACGTAGCGCACCGGCAGCGGGTCGAGCAGGCCGTTGTCCTCGCGGAACTGGTGCAGCTGCTCCTGGGTGGGGTTCGCGCCCTGGTAGAACGCCGACGCCGGGTCGATGTCGGAGAACCGCATCACGAGGAACACGAAGAGCACGATGCCGAGCAGCAGCGGCACGAGCAGGGCGATACGGCGGGCCAGGATGCGCAGGATCGCGGTCACTGCTCAACGCTCCTCTGGTCGCTCACGGCGTACGGGCTCCTCATGGGCGTACCGGCTCCTCACGGGCGTACGGGCTTGTCACGTCGGTCAGGCCCACTTGGCCTGGAGGAGGTTGATCCCGGGGTAGGGCTGGGCGCGGACGCCGGTGAGCTGCTTGGGGTCCCACGCCGTCATCAGCTCGTTGTGCACCACGGGGTACAGCACGGCCTCCTCGGCGACGATGTCGATGTAGTCCTGCACCATCGTCTTCTTCTTGGTGGCGTCCGGCTCGCGTGTCGCCTGGTCCATGAGGCGGAACAACTCCTTGGCGCGGGCGTTCTTCGCCCAGCGGGCGTAACCCATCCACAGGTTGTCGGGCCCGTAGTTGTAATGCATGATCAGGTCCGCCTCGATGCCGAACTGGTTGGGGTTCGAGGCGGCGGCGACGACCTGGTAGTCCTTCTTCTGGTCCAGCTTGGTGAAGACGGCCGTGGTCTCCTGCGGGTCGAGCGTGGTCTGGACGCCGATCGCGTCCCAGGACGCCTTGATGGTCGGCAGGCAGTCGACGATCCAGCTGACGTTGACCGCCATGATGTTGATCTTCAGGTCGTCGACCCCGGCCTCCTTCAGGAGCGCCTTGGCCTTCTTCGGGTCGTAGCCGTAGACGGTCTTCGCCGGGCGGTAGGTCGGGTTGCCCTCGTTGAGGAAGGACGAGGCGGCCTTGCCGTGCCCCTTCAGGGCGACCTCGATCATCTTCTCCCGGTCGATGGCGTAGTGCAGCGCCTGGCGCACCCGGACGTCGTCGAAGGGCTCGTGCGCGGTGTTGAACATCAGGAAGAGGTTGTTCATGCCGGCCCCGCCCTCGACCGTCATGCCGCCCTTCTTCAGCTGTTCGATGTTGGCGTACGGGATGTTGTCGGAGATCTCGGCGTCCGCGCTGGCGCCGGAGATCTTCGCGACGCGCGGCGCCGCGTCGACGATCGTCAGCCAGTTCATCTTCTTGAAGGCGGCCTCGCGCGGGCCGTTGTAGTCGGCGAACGCCTCGAAGGTCGTGTTCGACTTCGGGTGGTGGGCGGTCTGCTCGTACGGGCCCGAGCCGATGGCCTTGCCCTTGGTGGCGTCCTCCCAGGCGCCCGGCTTCGAGTAGACGTGCTTCGGCATGATCTTGGCGAGGGTGAGCCGGGCCGCGCCGTCCGGGAAGGGGAACTTCAGGACCAGCTCCACGTTCCGCGCGTCGACCTTCTTGACCTCCTTCAGCCAGCTCGCGAAGAAGCCCTTGGCGAGGGTCTGCGTGTCCGGGTCGAGGATCCGGTCGAACACGAACACCACGTCGTCGGCGGTGACGGGCTTGCCGTCGTGCCACTTGGCGCCCGCGCGCAGCTCGAACTTCCAGGTCGTCGCCTTCAGGTCGGCGGGGATCGCCGTGGCGAGCTGGGGGTAGGGCTCCCGGCTGATCGGGTCGGTGCCGAGCAGCGCCTCGTAGATGTGCTCGTTGCCCGCCATCGCGAACGCCGACGCCGTCTGCGTCGGGTCCCAACTGCCGTCGTTGCCATAGCCGATGACGGCCGTCAGGGTGCCGCCGTCCTTGCCGCCGCCACCGGTGTCGTTCGTCGACTCGGGTCCCGAGCAGGCCGCGAGCGTGCCGGTGAGACCCGCCGCCGCGCCCAGGGCGCCGGTGTACTTGAGGAAGGACCGGCGGTCGGGGCCGTGCCCGCCGTCGCGCGTCACGGGGATCAGGTGGCTCACAGTGCCTCCATGAAGGAGTGGGGAGGCCTGCTCCCCAAGTGCCGGGTGAGAGGGAGGTGCAGTGCTTCCGGTGGGAGATCCCACGTCCTACGTCGTGCTGGCGTGGCGACCATAAGAGGGCCGCGAGTGCCGGTCAAGAGAACGCGCACGGATCAGAACCCGCTGTTCCCGGATCGGAATTGAGCAACCCTCAGCCCCGGACGGGCCGCCGCGCGCGAGGAAGTCTCGTCCGGAGGTGGGACGTGGGATGTCATCCGTGCCTACGATGTGGCGCATGCCTCAGGAGCCCATCCGTGAACGGCCCGGGCCCGCCCCAAGGCGGCCCGGTGAACGGCGTGTGAGCGGTCAGGTCCAGCGCGAGGTCACGCAGCTGATCCTGGACCGGCGGCTGCGCCCCGGCGCCCTGCTGCCCACCGAGGCCGAGCTGATGGAGGAGCTCGGCGTGAGCCGCAACTCCGTGCGCGAGGCCCTCAAGGCGCTGCAGGCCCTCGACATCGTGGAGATCCGGCACGGCTACGGCACCTACGTCGGCCAGGCCTCCCTGACCCCCCTCGCCGACGGCCTGACCTTCCGCACCCTGGTCCAGCTCGCCGACGACACGCACGCGCTCGCCGAGATCCTCCAGGTCAGGTCGGTCCTGGAGGAGGGTCTCGTGCGTGCGGTCGCGGCGGTGCTCACCGACGCCGAGCTGAGCGGCCTGGAGGATCTGGTGCGGCGGATGGAGGAGGCCGCGGCGGCCGGGGACGCCTTCCCCGATCTGGACCGCGAGTTCCACGAGGCGCTGTACAGGCCGCTCGGCAACGCGCTCGTCACCCAGTTGCTCGGCGCGTTCTGGCACGTCTTCCACCGCGTCGCGGGTGTCCGGGGCTGGTCGCGGGACCCGGCGCCGGACGTCACCGTACGCAGGCACCGCGACATAGTGGCGGCGCTGCGCGCGGGCGACGTGGGCGCCGCGCAGCGGGCGATGGCGGACCACTTCCGCGGCATCGAGGCGCGGGCGGGGCAGGAATCGAGAGGTGTGGGATGAGCCCGGACAGCACTGGTGGCATCGGTGGCATCGGCGGCGGCAGTGATAGCGGCGGCAATCTGGACCGCTTCTACGACAAGCTGGCGACCCTCGCGTACGGCGGCGACTACAACCCCGAGCAGTGGGGCCCCGACGTGCACGCCGAGGACATGGAGCTGATGCGCGCGGCGGGCGTGAACCTGGTGACGCTCGGCATCTTCGGCTGGGCCACCACCGAACCGACCCCCGGCGCCTACGACTTCACCTGGCTGGACGCCCACCTGGACCGCCTCGCCGCCGCGGGCGTCGCCGTCTGCCTGGCCACGATGACGGCGTCCCCGCCCCCGTGGCTGGCCCGCCTCCACCCCGAGACCCTGCCCGTCATGGCGGACGGCACCCGCCTGCACCCCGGCTCCCGCCAGCACTGGTGCCCGTCCAGCCCCGTCTTCCGCAGCCACGCGGTGCGCCTGACGGAGCGCCTCGCGACCCGGTACGCGGACCATCCGGCGCTCGCCCTGTGGCACATCGGCAACGAGTACGGCTGCCACATCTCGCGGCACTGCCACTGCGAGGTCTCCACGGCGGCGTTCCGCGACTGGCTGCGCGAGCGGTACGGGGCGGTCGACGCGCTGAACGACGCCTGGTCGACGACGTTCTGGTCCCAGCGCTACAGCACCTGGGAGGAGATCCACACCCCGCGCGCGGCCCCCTCCTTCCGCAACCCGGCCCAGCGCGCGGACTTCCTCCGCTTCTCCTCAGACGAGCTCCTCGCCTGCTACCTGGCCGAGAAGGACGTCCTCGCCCGCGTCACCCCGCACACCCCCGTCACCACGAACTTCGTGCCCGTCGCCAAGACCCTCGACCTGTTCCGCTGGGCCCCGCACCTGGACGTCGTCTCGTACGACTCCTATCCCGACCCGCACGACCCGGACGCCGCCCAGCGCACCGCCTTCAGCTACGACGTGATGCGCGGCCTCAAGGCCGGACAGCCCTGGCTGCTCCTCGAACAGGCGCCGTCGGCCGTCAACTGGCGTGCCCACAACGGCCGCAAGCCGCCCGGACGGATGCGCCTGGACAGCTGGCAGGCCGTGGCGCACGGCGCGGACGCGGTGCTGTTCTTCCAGTGGCGCCAGTCGCGCGGCGGCGCCGAGAAGTTCCACTCGGCGATGGTGCCGCACGCGGGCCCCGCGACCCGCACCTTCCGCGAGGTGACGGATCTTGGCGCCGAACTCGCCGCCCGGCCGGACCTGTTGAGGTCACGACCCGAGCGGGCGGACGCGGCGCTCGTCCTGGACTGGCCCAACTGGTGGGCCCTGGAGACGGACGCGCACCCGAGCGAGGTGGACTACCTGGACGGGGCGCTCGCCCTCCACAGGCCGCTGTACGACGCGTCGGTGGCGTGCGACGTGGTGCCGGTCGACGGGGACTTCGCGGCGTACCGGCTGCTGCTCGTGCCGCATCTGTACTCCATGTCGCTGGACACGGCCGCGCGCCTCACCGCCTACGTGCGCGACGGCGGCACGCTCGTCGTGTCGTACTTCTCCGGCATCGTCGACGAGCACGACCGCGTGCACCTCGGCGGCTACCCGGGACCGCTGCGCGAGGTCCTCGGCCTGACCGTCGAGGAGTTCGACCCGCGCCCCGACGGCGGCTGGGCGGAGGAGATCCGCCTTGAGGGCGCCGAGCGGGTCCTCGCGTACGACGGGGGCGGCCCTGCCGTGACCCGCCACGAGTACGGCCGGGGCACCGCCTGGTACCTGGGCCTGCGCCCCGACCCCAAGGCGATGTGCGAACTGTTCGACCGGGTGCGGGCGGAGGCCGGGGTTTCGCCCGTGGTGGCGGGGCTGCCGCCGGGGGTGCAGGTGCGGACGCGCGTGACGGCGGCGGGGGAGGGGGTGCGGCTGCGCCTCGATCACCGCGACGGGTCGGTGACGGTCGAGGGCGGCCAGACCTCCCGGCAGTAGTCCGCGAAGGCGCGCGGCGCCCGGCCGGTGAGGCGGGCCACGGTGTCCGTGACGCGGTCCTCGCCGCCTTCGCGGATGCCGTCGTCCAAGGCGGCAAGGACGCGGGCGAACCCGGCGGGCATGCCGCGTTCGGTGAGCCGCTCGGCGAGTTCGTCGGCCGACACCGCGTGGTGGGTGACCGTGCGCCCCATGACGTCGGTGAGCGTCGCCGCCACCTCGTCGTACGTCAGCGCCTGCGGGCCGGTGATCAGCAGGTCGTGCTCGGGCGCGGGCACGGTGGTGAGGGCGTGCGTCGCCACCGCGGCGATGTCGTCGGCGTCGACGAAGGGCACCCGGCCCGTGCCGGTGGCGGTCGTCAGGACGCCGTCGGTGCGGATGCTCTCGGCGTGCAGGTGGTCGGCGGTGAAGTTCTGCATGAACCAGGACGGCCGGAGCGCGGCCCACTCCTCGAAGAGGCCTTCCTCGGCCAGGAGTCGGTGGATCTGCCCGAGGGCGGGGCCGCCCGCCTCGATGGCCGACGAACTCAGGAGCACCACCCGGGTCACGCCCGCCGCGCGGGCCCGGCGCAGGAACGGCAGC
Source organism: Streptomyces sp. NPDC127108 (assembly GCF_042677545.1). Classification (NCBI taxonomy): domain Bacteria; kingdom Bacillati; phylum Actinomycetota; class Actinomycetes; order Kitasatosporales; family Streptomycetaceae; genus Streptomyces; species Streptomyces sp. NPDC127108. The sequence continues at coordinate 87,953 of NZ_JBHXTE010000045.1, forward strand.
ACGACGGCGACCGGGTCGGGGTCGCCGACCGGTGCGACCAGGTAGACGCGGTCGGCTCCCTGGAGGGCGGGCGCGTGCGTCGCCTCGTCGTACCAGTCGAAGCGGATCGCGTGGGCCCCGGCGGGCAAGGCGGCGTCCGCGGTGCGGCTCGCGGCGCGGACGGTGTGGCCGAGGGTGGCCAGGCGGGCGGTGACGCGGCTGCCGGTGGTGCCGGTCGCGCCCGTCACCAGGACGGTGTGTCGCTCAGGCACCGACGGCCTCCTTGAGGGTGTCGGGGATGCCGAGCGGGTTCCAGTAGTCGCGGTAGTGCGTGAAGTGGCCGTCCCTGACGGTGACCACGGCGATGTACGTCATGTCGAAGGCGTCGCCCGTCGCGGTGACGCGGCCGGTGCCGCGCATCTCGACGACGATCGTCTCCGGGGCGGTCGTCTCGTGGATGTCGACGTACGGGAAGTCCTCGTACGCGATGTGCTCGCCGAGGCCGCGCAGGTACGCGCCGATGGCGTCCCTGCCCTCGACGCGGCGCGGATAGCCATCCGGCGCGAAGGGGAACTCGGCGACGCCGTCCTCGGCGAACAGGTCGATCCAGCCCGCCACGTCGTCGGCGAGGAGGAGGCGGATGCCTTTGCGGTACAGCTCGGAGGGCGTGGGGGATGCGGCGGGTGTGCTGGGCATGCTGATGTCCCGTCCTCTACGATACGGACTGTCGGTCCGCTTAACGATACGGACCGCTGGTCCGCTTTGTAAAGGTGCCCCCATGACAGAACGCAAGGCGCGCGCCGACGCGGCGCGCAACCGCGAGGCCGTACTCGCCGCCGCCGACGAGCTGTTCGCGCGCAGCGACAGCCCGCGCGGCGTGTCGATGGACCAGATCGCCGCCGCGGCGGGTGTCGGCAAGGGCACCCTCTTCCGCCGCTTCGGCGACCGCACCGGCCTGGTCCGCGCGGTCTTCACGGCCCGCAGCGAGGCCCTGAGCGCCGCCGTCACCTCCGGCCCGCCACCGCTCGGCCCCGGCGGCCCCGCCCGCGACCGCGCGCCCGCGCTCCTGGACGCCCTGCTCGTCCTCAAGCTCGACAACCGCCATCTGTCCCTCGCCCTGGAGGAGTCGGGCGGCGGCAGCCCGTACGAGGCGGAGCACTACGGCTGGTGGCACGGCGTCCTGCGGGACGCGCTTGCGCAGACGGAGGCGGTGCCCGACGCCGACTACGCCTCCCACGTGCTGCTCGCGGCCGTACGGGCGGACCTGGTCGAGCACCTGGTGACGGCGGAGGGGATGTCGGGGGAGGAGATCCGGGGGCGGCTCGGGGAGTTCGTGGGGAAGGTGCTGGGCTAGGGCCTGTCCGGCGGATCTTCGCGGAACAGCCCGCGGCGTCTGGTGCGTGCTCTCGGCGTGCGCCCGGATCGCCCTCGTACTGGACGTACTT
>NZ_JBHXTE010000046.1:0-86280 GCF_042677545.1 Streptomyces sp. NPDC127108
GCCCCTCACCTCACGGCGTCAAGCGGTCAGCTGCAGCCGCTGGTGGAACCGCAGCCCTCGCAGATGTAGCACGAGCCCGCGCGCTGCATCTTCGTGCCGCAGGAGAAGCACAGCGGCGCGTCGGCCTGGATGCCCAGCTGCATCTCGACGAGCTCGGCGCTGGTGTGCGCCTGCTGCGGAGCGGCCGCCTCGGTCTCCGGCTTCGGCGTGGCGACGGCCTTCAGGACCTCCGTCTGCCGCGGGGCGGACTGGGCCAGGCCCTCGACGTCGACGTCCTCGTCGGCCGGCTCGTACGAACCGGTCTCCAGGTGACGCTGACGCTCCTCGGCGGAGTGGATGCCGAGCGCGGAGCGGGTCTCGAAGGGCAGGAAGTCCAGCGCCAGGCGGCGGAAGATGTAGTCGACGATCGACTGCGCCATCCGCACGTCCGGGTCGTCCGTCATGCCGGCCGGCTCGAAGCGCATGTTCGTGAACTTGGAAACGTACGTCTCCAGGGGCACGCCGTACTGCAGACCGACGGAGACGGCGATGGAGAAGGCGTCCATCATGCCCGCGAGGGTCGAACCCTGCTTGGACATCTTCAGGAAGACCTCACCCAGACCGTCGTCCGGGTAGGAGTTCGCCGTCATGTAGCCCTCGGCGCCACCGACGGTGAAGGACGTGGTGATGCCGGGACGGCCCTTCGGAAGGCGCTTGCGGACCGGGCGGTACTCGACCACCTTCTCGACCGCGCTGCGGATCGTGCCCTCGGCCTTCTCGGCGATCTCGGTCTTCTCCTCCTCCTTCTTCTTGGCGGAGAGGGGCTGACCGACCTTGCAGTTGTCGCGGTAGATCGCGAGCGCCTTGACGCCGAGCTTCCAGGCCTCGAAGTAGACCTCCTCGACGTCCTCGACAGTCGCGGTCTCCGGGAGGTTGACCGTCTTGGAGAGAGCGCCGGAGATCCACGGCTGGATGGCCGCCATCATCCGGACGTGACCCATCGCGGAGATGGAGCGCTCACCCATGGCGCAGTCGAAGACCTCGTAGTGCTTGGTCTTCAGGCCCGGGGCGTCGATCACATTGCCGTGCTCGGCGATGTGGGCGACGATCGCCTCGATCTGCTCCTCCTGGTAGCCGAGGCGACGCAGGGCCTGCGGCACGGTGCCGTTGACGATCTGCATCGACCCGCCGCCGACGAGCTTCTTGAACTTGACCAGGGCCAGGTCGGGCTCGAGGCCGGTCGTGTCACAGGACATGGCGAGACCGATGGTGCCGGTGGGCGCGATGACCGAGGCCTGCGAGTTACGGAAACCGTTCTTCTCGCCGAGGCGCAGGACGTCCTGCCAGGCCTCCGTGGCGGCGGCCCAGATCGGGGTGTCCAGGTCGTCGACGCGGACGGCCGAGGCGTTGGCGTCGGCGTGCTGCTTCATGACGCGCTTGTGCGGGGTGGCGTTGCGGGCGTAGCCGTCGTAGGCGCCGACGACCGCCGCGAGCTCCGCGGAGCGCTTGTACGAGGTGCCGGTCATCAGCGACGTGATGGCACCGGCGAGGGCGCGGCCGCCGTCGGAGTCGTACGCGTGGCCGGTCGCCATCAGCAGGGCGCCCAGGTTGGCGTAGCCGATGCCGAGCTGGCGGAAGGCGCGGGTGTTCTCGCCGATCTTCTGGGTCGGGAAGTCCGCGAAGCAGATGGAGATGTCCATCGCCGTGATGACCAGCTCGACGACCTTGGCGAAGCGCTCGGACTCGAACGACTGGCTGCCGTTGCCGTCGTCCTTGAGGAACTTCATCAGGTTCAGGGAGGCGAGGTTGCAGGACGTGTTGTCCAGGTGCATGTACTCGCTGCAGGGGTTCGAGCCGTTGATGCGGCCGGACTCCGGGCAGGTGTGCCAGGCGTTGATGGTGTCGTCGTACTGGATGCCGGGGTCGGCGCAGGCCCAGGCGGCCTCGGCCATCTTGCGGAAGAGCGACTTGGCGTCGACCTCCTCGATGACGTCGCCGGTCATGCGGGCGCGCAGGCCGAACTTGTCGCCGTTCTCCACGGCCTTCATGAACTCGTCGTTCACTCGGACCGAGTTGTTGGCGTTCTGGTACTGGACGGACGTGATGTCGTCGCCGCCCAGGTCCATGTCGAAGCCCGCGTCACGCAGCGCGCGGATCTTCTCCTCTTCCTTGACCTTGGTCTCGATGAAACCCTCGATGTCGGGGTGGTCGACGTCGAGGATGACCATCTTGGCCGCGCGGCGCGTGGCGCCGCCCGACTTGATCGTTCCTGCGGAGGCGTCGGCACCCCGCATGAAGGAGACCGGACCCGAGGCGTTGCCTCCGGAGGACAGCAGTTCCTTGGAGGAACGGATGCGGGAGAGGTTCAGGCCGGCGCCGGAGCCGCCCTTGAAGATCATGCCCTCTTCCTTGTACCAGTCGAGGATCGACTCCATGGAGTCGTCGACGGACAGGATGAAGCAGGCGGAGACCTGCTGCGGCTGGGGCGTGCCGACGTTGAACCACACCGGGCTGTTGAAGCTGAAGATCTGGTGCAGGAGGGCGTACGCCAGCTCGTGCTCGAAGATCTCGGCGTCGGCGGGCGAGGCGAAGTACCTGTAGTCCTCGCCGGCCTTCCGGTACGTCTTCACGATGCGGTCGATGAGCTGCTTCAGGCTCACCTCGCGCTGCGGCGTGCCGACCGCGCCGCGGAAGTACTTGCTCGTGACGATGTTGACCGCGTTCACCGACCAGAACTCGGGGAACTCGACGCCGCGCTGCTCGAAGTTGACCGAACCGTCGCGCCAGTTGGTCATGACGACGTCACGGCGCTCCCAGACCACCTCGTCGTACGGATGCACGCCCGGGGTCGTGTGGATGCGCTCGATGCGCAGGCCCTTGCCGCCCTTGGGTCCCTTCGCGCGCGAACCTCGCGCGGGGCCGCTCGTCGTCTCGGTCATGCCGCCTCCCTGTATCAGGCTAAAACGCCCTGAAGTGCCACGTTCTTCCCGCAGCACGGTGTGTGTCTTGTGTCGCGGGCACCACTAGGGGCGACCGCAACAGGTCTGGTTCGCCGTCGGACCGTGAAAGGTCAGTCGCCGGCGGTGGCAGGCTGCGGGACTTCGACAGTCCCACCGGGCCCGCGGCCGGTCGCGTCACGTTCCGCTCCGGAGCCGTCCGGCGCGGCGTCGCGCCGCTCCCTCAGCTCTTCGACCGCGGCCTCGAAGTCCTCGAGCGAGTCGAACGCCCGGTACACGGACGCGAAGCGCAAATAGGCGACGAGGTCGAGTTCCTGCAGCGGGCCGAGTATGGCCAGTCCCACGTCGTGGGTGGTCAGTTCGGCACTTCCGGTGGCCCGGACCGCTTCCTCGACGCGCTGGCCGAGCTGCGCCAGCGCGTCCTCGGTCACAGGCCGCCCCTGGCATGCCTTGCGGACGCCGTTGATGACCTTGGTGCGGCTGAAGGGCTCGGTGACGCCGCTGCGCTTGACGACCATCAGGGAGCAGGTCTCCACGGTCGTGAAGCGACGCGAGCAGTCCGGGCACTGGCGGCGCCTGCGGATCGACGTGCCGTCATCAGTGGTGCGGCTGTCGACTACGCGGCTGTCGGGGTGCCTACAGAAGGGGCAGTGCATGGATCTCCCAACCCTCCTTCATGGCACGACACAGAGGCCTCCAAGGACCCTTGGGCCCCTCGAAGCAGCCCCAAGCATAGGCGATGCCCGCGACCCCGGAAGACCGGGGACCACAACTTCTAGGCTGCGGTCGCAATCCAACCACTACATCTGGGGTTTGCTCGTCATCATCGACGTCACCGCGTGTCGCGGAGCGCGTCGGACAGGCAGGCGCGCGCGAGTCCGCGCCGACGCCACCCGGGAGATCCCGGTGCCCAGTTGACGGAGCGCCGAGTGGCACTATGGGAGCCTCACTCGGCGGGGCTGGACCCCGGCGGTGAAGCGTACCGTAATGAACCGAAATTCCTTTCGGCCCGAACGTCAGCCATACACCCAGACACATGATCAGGACAGGGAATCTACGATTTTTCACTCGAACGTGTGTTTGGCGCAACCTTTCGAAAGCAACTACCGTTGGCTAACTAGGGAGAACATCTCGAGAGGGGCCGACCGACGTGACCACCACCGCAGACAGCGCCACCATCACTGCCCAGGACCGCTCCCAGAGCCGATTCGAGCCGGTGCATGCCATGAATGACGCAGCCACGAACCAGGAGGGGCCCAAGCCCACGCGCTCCCTGCCGGGCCGACCTCCAGGAATCCGCGCCGACAGCTCCGGGCTCACCGATCGCCAGCGCCGGGTGATCGAAGTCATCAGGGACTCGGTGCAGCGGCGTGGTTACCCGCCGTCGATGCGGGAGATCGGTCAGGCGGTCGGCCTCTCCAGCACCTCGTCGGTGGCCCACCAGCTGATGGCTCTCGAGCGCAAGGGCTTCCTGCGCCGCGACCCGCACCGTCCGCGCGCGTACGAGGTCCGGGGCTCGGACCAGCCCAGCACCCAGGCCACGGACACCACGGGCAAGCCGGCCGCTTCGTACGTCCCCCTGGTCGGCCGCATCGCGGCGGGCGGCCCGATCCTCGCCGAGGAGTCCGTCGAGGATGTGTTCCCCCTCCCCCGCCAGCTCGTCGGCGACGGTGAGCTGTTCGTCCTGAAGGTCGTCGGCGACTCCATGATCGAGGCCGCCATCTGTGACGGGGACTGGGTCACCGTCCGCCGTCAGCCCGTCGCCGAGAACGGCGACATCGTCGCCGCCATGCTCGACGGCGAAGCGACCGTCAAGCGCTTCAAGCGCGAGGACGGACACGTCTGGCTCCTGCCGCACAACTCCGCGTACCAGCCGATCCCCGGCGACGAGGCGACCATCCTCGGCAAGGTGGTCGCGGTTCTGCGTCGCGTGTGAGCCTCCGCCCCTGACACGGGCCCCGGAACCTACTGCGCCGGTTCCGGGGCCCGTCTCTTGCCGTTCTGGCCCCCGCGTGGGGCGTTTCCGCGTGCCCCTGGCCCGGCTGTGTCCCGGCCTCGCTGCCCGCGCCTCAGCTCCGCCGTCACGCCGACCGCGCCCTGCTGGCCCGCCGACGGCAACGGGGCTGCGGACTACTCCTCCGAGGCCTCGGCCGCTTCCGGTGCCCCGGCCCCTCCCGACGCCTCCGCAGCCACCGCCGCCGCGTCGATCGCCGCCAGGGAGCGGCGCACCTGGTTCCGGTCCGTCGTGTACCAGAACTCCGGCAGCGAGGCCCTCAGATAGCTCCCATAGCGCGCGGTAGCCAGGCGCGGGTCCAGGACCGCCACCACACCGCGATCCCCCGACGCCCGGACGAGACGACCGGCCCCCTGGGCCATCAGCAGCGCGGCATGGGTCGCCGCGACCGCCATGAAGCCATTGCCGCCCGCCTCGTCCACGGCCTTCTGCCGGGCGCTCATCAGAGGGTCGTCGGGACGCGGGAACGGGATCTTGTCCATGATCACCAGCTGGCAGTTCGCGCCCGGCACGTCGACGCCCTGCCACAGCGAGAGCGTGCCGAACAGACACGTCCGCGCGTCGGCCGCGAACCCCTTGATCAGCTCGCCCAGCGTCTCCTCACCCTGCAGCAGGATCGGCATGTCGAGCCTGCCCCGCAGCTCCTCGGCCGCCGCCTGGGCCGCCCGCATCGAGGAGAACAGGCCGAGCGTCCGCCCGCCCGCCGCCTCGATCAGCTCGGTGAGCTCGTCCAGCATGTCGCCGCGCGTGCCCTCGCGGCCCGGACGTGCCAGGTGCTGTGCGACGTACAGGATGCCCTGCTTGCGGTAGTCGAAGGGGGAGCCGACATCGACGCCCTTCCAGACGGGCGCGTCCTCGGCCTGGGTGCCCTCGGGGGACAGCCCGAGGGACGCCCCGACGCCGTTGAAGTCCCCGCCGAGCTTGAGTGTGGCGGACGTGAGGACCACCGAGCGGTCCGTGAACAGCTTCTCGCGGAGCAGGCCCGAGACCGACATGGGAGCCACCCTCAGGGAGGCACCGAAGCGGTCGTGGCGTTCGTACCAGACGACGTCGTACTCGGAGCCGTTCGTGATGCGCTCCGCCACGTCGTGGATCGTCTCCACGGAGGCCAGGGCCTGCTTGCGGACCACGTCCTCGTCCTGGACGGACTTGTCGCGGGTGGAGCCCAGCGCCGAGATGACCGTGCGGGCAGCGTCGCGCAGCGCCATCAGGGCATAGCCGAGGTCCTCGGGGACCTCTTCCAGGCGCCCCGGCAGCGCCAGCTCCATGAGCCGCTCGAAGCCCTCCGCGGCGGTCTGGAGCTGATCTGCCGCCTTCTCGTTGACCAGCTTCGCCGCGCGCCGCACCGCACGGTTGACCTGTCCAGGGGTGAGCTCACCGGTGGCGACACCGGTGACACGGGACACCAGCTCATGGGCCTCGTCCACGATCAGCACCTCGTGCTGGGGCAGGACGGGGGCGCCCTCGATGGCGTCGATCGCGAGCAACGCGTGATTCGTGACCACGACCTCGGCGAGCTTCGCTCGCTCGCGCGCCATCTCGGCGAAGCACTCCTGGCCGTACGCGCACTTCGAGGCGCCCAGGCACTCCCTGGACGAGACGGACACCTGCGCCCAGGCGCGGTCGGAGACGCCCGGGGTGAGGTCGTCGCGGTCGCCGGTCTCCGTCTCGTCCGCCCAGTCCCGCATGCGCAGCAGGTCCCGGCCGAGCTTGCTGGTGGGCGTCGCCGCCTCGAACTGATCGAAAAGCCCCTCTTCCTCGTCCTGTGGCACGCCCTCGTGCAGGCGGTGCAGACAGAGATAGTTCGACCTGCCCTTGAGCATCGCGAAGTCGGGGCGCCGACGCAGCAGCGGATGCAGGGCGTCCACCGTCCGCGGCAGGTCGCGCTCGACCAGCTGACGCTGCAGCGCCAGGGTGGCCGTCGCGACGACGACCCGCTCCCCGTGCGCCAACGCGGGCACCAGATAGCCGAGGGACTTACCGGTGCCGGTGCCGGCCTGGACCAGCAGGTGGGAACCGTCGTCGATCGCCTCGGCGACGGTCTCGGCCATGGTCACCTGGCCGGGGCGCTCCGTGCCGCCGACGGCGGCGACGGCGGCGTGCAGGAGCTCGGGGAGGGAGGGCTTCGTCATAGCTCGACCACCCTACGGTGCCCCACTGACAACACTGCGATCAAGGCTGATGGAGGGGGTTGGCGACGGTCCCGTGGACGGCGGCGTGCGGGCGCTCGGAACGGTCGCGGTAGCCGTCGAGGTGGAGCCGGTTGCGGTTCAGGCACAGGCGCTCGATACGTGGTGTGAGCAGGTCGAATGTCTCGTACCGCTCCTTCAGCTCGGGGGCGCGGGCCTGGTGCCGGAGGATCTCGGCCCGTACGAGTGACCAGAAGTCGGCCTCGGGGACACCGAGTTGGTCCTCGCACAGGGGCGCCAGGTAGCGGAAGACGCCTACGAAGAGCCCGGCGTGGATGAACTGGGTCAGGAAGGCCGGCGGCTCGGTGAGCAGGATGTCGCGTACGTCGTCGGGCATGGAGGCGTGCTCCGGCACGGGCTCCGCACTGACGTTGACGTCGTCTACGAAGTCCTTGACCGCGAGGCGCACGGGGACGTCCTTGTCGTCGAAGACGACGATGGCGTTCTCCCCATGAGGGGAGAACACCGTTCCGTAGCGGTAGAGGAACTGCAGCAGGGGCGGCAGCAGAGCGGCGAAGAGCTGCGTCAGCCAGGCCGTGGGCGTCAGCCCGGAGCGGGCGACGAGCTCCGTGACGAATGCCCGCCCTTGGGGATCGGTGTGCAGAAGCGCGGCGAGGGTGCGGGCGCGCTCCCCGGGCGCGAGGTAGCGCGTGAGGGGCTCGCGCCAGATGGCGCCCAGCAGTTCCTTGTACTGGTAGGGCACTTCCGGGAGCGAGTCGTAGACGGGGTGCTCCACGGCGACGGAGGCGACCTCTCCGAGGAGGATCACCCGGCACTCGTCACGCAGGAACGGATCGCCGTCACGCAGGGCGTGCACCCAGGAGGTGACGGCCGAGGCGGCGACCGTCCGCTCCGTGGGCAGACCGCGCCACACGAGAGTGTTGAGGACCGACAGCGGGAGTTTGATCGTGTGCCGGTCGGGACGGGTGGTGTTCAGGAATGTCCGGATCGACTGCTGGGGCAGGCGCAGATCGCCGTCGCTGGGGAGCGGGACGATGGTTCCGGCGGCGACGGACGGGGCGAACAGGGGCAGTACGACGTCGTCCCACTGCCAGGGGTGCACAGGCAGGTAGAGGTACTCCCGCGGGTCGAGGCCGCGTGCGTCGAGCAGGGCCGCGTAGGACTCGCGTGTCGCGGCGTCGAGCTCGCGTGCGTAGAGGTCGTCCGCGGTGTCCAGGCCCGGCACGCCCCGGTAGGTGGAGATGCTGTTGTGCACGGCGATCCACGGGATGGCCGAGTCGCGGCGGGCCTCGGGTGCCCAGCGTGCGGCGTCCGACGCGGAGAAGCCGATGCGGCCCTTGTTGAGGACGAGCCAGGGGTGGCCGATCTGGTGGCCTTCGAGCTCCGCGTAGCCGAGGTCGGCGAGCTCCCCGGCGCTGAGCGCCCCGTGGTCGAGGCGGGTGTCGGCGCTCAGCGTCGCGGTCAGTTCGCGGATGAGGTGGCCGAGGGTGGCGCCGTCGAGGTCCAGGGTGCGGCGGGCGACGGTCAGGAAGCGCAGGGGGTCGGTGCAGGGCGTCGGGCTGCCGGTGCCGTCGGTGAGCGTCAGGCTCGCCGGGTCCACTCGCCAGCTGCCGTAGGCGCCGCGGCGGGCGCGGAAGGTGAGACGAGGACGGTGCTCGCCGGGCGCGGCGGGTTCGTCGAGAAGCAAGGTGTACGTGTACGTCTCTGTGGCCCGCCCCTCACTGTCCGTGACACTCCCCTCGTCTGGTGCGTCTGCTGCCCGGCTTCCCCTCGCGCTCGCCCGGCCACCGGCGTCGCCGCCTCGGCCATCGGCGCTCGCTGCTTCCGCTGGGACCGGACTGAGGATCTCTTCGTACGCGAACTCGCCGACGAGCTTGGCGAGGAGGCGGCGCCCTGCCTCCTCCCAGCGTTCCGCGGTCAGCTCGGGCGGGTCGTAAAGGGCGGCGGGGTCGTTGGGTGTCTCGGGATCCGAAAGATTCGGCACGGGGACTCCTCGGGGAGGGAACCGGATCGGGTCGAGCGGTGTATCAGAAGTGAGCGGATCGAAAAGGGGCGGGCTGAGCGGGTCACAGCACGGCGCGCAGAGCCCGGTCGCGGACCATGAGGGCCGCTCGTTTGTCGGGGAGGTCCACCTCGGCGGCAAAGCGGAAACCGGCGCTGAGAAAGGCGGAGACGGAGGGGGTGTTGCGCAGGTCTGGTTCGGCTACGACACGTGCGCAGGAGGGTCGGTGATCGAGTACGAGATCGGCGACGGCCCGCAGCAAGGTGGTGCCGAGGCCCCGGCCGCGATCGGCGACACCACCGACGAGGAGGTGGATTCCGGTGTCGTGAGGGCGTGCGGGGTAGTGGCGGGCCAGAGGGTCGAGGTCGGCGCGGTAGATCTCCCAGTAGCTCATGGGGGCGCCGTCGAGGACGCCGAGGCAGGGCACGCTGCGTCCGTCGCCGTCGAGCTGGGGGCGCAGGTGGGTCTCCGTGACGGATACGGGTCCGGCCAGTTCCCAGAAGGCGGCCACGGCAGGGTCGTTCATCCATCTGCTGATCAGTGCCAGGTCGCGCTCAATGCGTACGGGGACGAGTTGGAAGACGCCCGCGTCGGTGGCGGCGGGGCTCCAGGTGTCCACGTGGTCGAGCAGGTCGCCGCGGGCCGGGTCGGGCTCGGTGGCCGTCGCGTGGTCCGAGCCCGCGGCGGCGTCGGAGGTGAGGGGCGCCGTGTGCCCACCGCAGTCGGCGATCAGCGCGACGAGTGCGTCGGGCAGCCGCAGGTCCAGGGTGTCTTCGCAGTCCGGGGTGCCCGCGGTGGCGGGATCGGTTCCGGCGTCGGTGCTCGCGTCGGTGGGAGGCACGGCGTCGCTCCTCTCGGAGGGGTTGGCTTCGGCAGGGGTGGGGCCTGGTCCTCAGGAAGGGGGCATGGTCATCGGTGGGGAAAGGGGGCGTGTTCTGTGGTGGCGCAAACGAAGTGGTCGCGGCGGGTGGGGAGTTAGTGAGTTCGGGCGGGGTTCGGGGTGGAGCGGGTCACGCGTGGAGGGGATTCGAGATGGTGACGTAGACGGATTGGGTGTCGACGGGGCCGACGAGTTCGTCGAGTCCATGCAGGCGGGTCAGGAGGTTGGCCTTGCACCGCAGCACGGGTGAGTCGAGCAGTCGGGAGGGCAGCGGGGTGCGGAGCCGGCCTGGGCCCGACGCGGCGTCGCGGAGGAAGCGGCGGAACGCGGCGAGCAACAGCTTTTCGTCGGCGAGGCGTTCGGCGCCCAGGGCTCCGATGAGTCCGAGGACGTTGTTGATGCCGAGGTAGTAGGCGAAGCGCTCGTCGGTGACCTCGTCGGAGACGAAGGTGTCGCTGCGCTGTCCGATGCCGGGGAGCCGCTTGTCCAGTTCGGCGCGGCGGGATTCACGGAAGTAGTAGCCCTGGTTGTCGCGGTAGCGGCCACCGGTGGGCCAGCCGTCGGGGTCGAGCAGCAGCAGGGTGTTCTGCTGGTGGGCTTCCAGGGCGATGCCTGCTTCGCTGTCCAGCCAGAGCACGGGGCGTACGACGTGCTGGAGGTAGCGCAGGAACCACTCGGTGGCGACGGCTCCTCGTGGGCGGCCGGTGTGTCCGGCGAGCCGGGTGATGATCGCGGCGAGCCGGGAGTGCATCGGCGGCCGGTCCTGGCCGGTGGGCTGCGCGGGCGGCCTGGGTGAGACGAGTCCGGCGATGCAGGTCGCGTCGTCGCCGGGGCGGAAGGGGTTGTGCCGGATCATCACATCGAGTCCGGCGACGGCTTCTCCGTCGGCTCCGGTGACGGCGAGCCAGGCGGGGTCACGGATCACGTCGAACCCGGGGTGGGCCGCCTGCCACTGCTCGGCGAGGCCGCTGCGCAGCAGCCGGTGGACCTCGACGCCGCGGTGGAGTTCTTTGCGGAGGTTCTCACGACGGGAGTTGGTGATGCGCAGGGCCAGCGACAGCTTCAGCATGGCCGGGGCGCCGGAGCGGTAGAGGGTGCGCACGGAGGAGGTGGGGTGCCAGGGCGCGCCGTGGGGGCCGAGGTCCTTGAGGAGTCCGGCGTCAAGCAGGGCGGCGATCTCGGGGCGGTGGCGGAGTTCGCGGATCTGCCACGGGTGTGCGGGCAGGACGGCGTGGTCGTCCGGCAGCGGCAGGTCGGGGCCCGCGAGGCGGGCGGCGAGCTGGTCGGCCGGGACGGTGCGGCCGCGTTCGGTCCAGGCCGAGTCCATGTCGAGCACCGAGCGGTCGACGGCGAGCCAGTGCAGCGGGAAGGCGCCGCGCAACTCCGGTGAGTAGAGCCGGGATTCGGTGTCGGAGAGCCCTTCGCGGCTCTTCGGGGTCGGGTGCAGCGGATGGCCGAGGAGGAGGGACTGTTCGGCGGCGAGGAACAGGTCGGGGATGTCGTCCGGGTTGTTCCTGCGGTCGGCGATGAAGTCGGCGGTGCGGCGGACGGAGTCGGCGACGCGGGCGACCAGGTCGGCGCCGTCGGGCGCTTCCCGGGGCTCGGCGGGTTCCCTGGGTTCGGCGGGTTCGGGTTGGGCGGCTTCGGATGGGGCGGCTTCGGGTTCGGTGGCCTCCCGAGGGGGTCCGGCCTCCAGCCCTGTCAGTCGCGGTTGTGGCTGCGGGTGCGGCTGCTTCGGGTCGGGCTGTGCCTGGGGGCTTGAGGCGGCGAAGTCGCCGCGCTGGGCGTCGGGTTGGGGTTCGGTCCGGGCGTTGGTGGGGTCAACGGGCCGGGGTTCGGAGTCGGTGTCCGGGTGGGGTGCGGTGCGCTCCTGGGTGGGGCCGTGGGGTGATTCGGTGGCGCGGGCCGTTTCGCGGCTCAGGAGGGCGGCGACGGTGACGGCGTCGACCGGTGGTGCGGTTGCGGGGCCGTCTTCCAGGCACGGGGGGCCGAAGCGGTGCCAGCCGGTCGGGGACCAGTAGTCCACGGGGACGAGGAGGGCGGTGCCGCTGGCTTCGAGGGGGATGCGCAGGGAGCCGTGTTCGGGTGCGGCCATGTCGTTCTCCCGCACCCAGCAGCGGAGCAGGTTCTCGACGGCTGCGGCCTGGGCCGCGGTGTGCGGGTCGGGGTGGTCGAGGAGGTCGGTGGTGCCGTGGCGCAGTCGCTCGGCCTCCTGACTCCTGCCTTTCTGCCGCGGGACCGTACCGGCCTCCGCCGTCTGCGGGGACTGCGCGGACTGTGTGCCGCACGCTGCCGGTGGGTGCGGTTGGGGACGGCCGTCGGGTGCGGGTGTGGCGTTCAAGAGGGTTCCTTGTGTGGTTGATCGGGCTCCGTTTGGCGACGGGCGGTGGTTGGGCGGGACGGGTCGCGGGGCGGGCGCGGGGTGGGACGGTGACGGCCGCGCCTGGGAGGTGATGGTGCGGCTGCAGCTGTCGTCGGGTCGGTCGGTTCGTGCCCGGCTCGGTCAGGGGACGTGAGTCGCGGTGGTCATGGATGCTCCGATGCGAGTCTGCCGTCGGTGGCGCGGCGGTGGGAACGCTCCGCCGCGGTGAGGGCGTCGGCGAGTCGGTCGAGGACCGCGGTCGCCTGTTCGTCCGTGATGGTGAGGGGAGGAAGGAGACGCACGACGCTGGAGTGCCGTCCGCCGAGTTCGACGATGAGCCCGCGGCGCAGGCACTCGCGCTGTACGGCGGCGGCCAGTTCGGGGGCCGGTGGGTGCGGGCGGGTGTCGGGGAGGTCGTGCGGCCGGTGGTGTTGGTGGTGATTGTGCCGGTGCGGGTGCGGGTGTGGGTACTGGGGGGCGGAGGCGCCGGGCGGCGTCGCTGCTCCTGCCGGGGGCGTGGTGGGCTCGGTCGTCGGGGGTGCGGGGGCGTACGCGGGGTGTGAGGGGTACGAGGAGTACGCGGGGTGCGGAGAAGGTTCCGTCTGGTCGCCCAAGTGCAGGGTATGGGGCGCGGGTTGGGCGCGCTCCGGGTCCACGAGTTCGACGCCCAGCATCAGTCCGGAGCCGCGGACGTCGCCGACGCAGGGGTGGTCGGCGGCGAGGGAACGCAGGTCTGCGAGCATGCGGGCGCCGAGGGTGGCGGCGCGTTCGGCGAGTCGGTTCTCGCGTACGTAGGCAAGGGTGGCTGCGCCTGCGGCCATGGCGAGTTGGTTGCCGCGGAAGGTGCCCGCGTGGGCGCCGGGGGGCCAGACGTCGAGGTCGTCGCGGTAGACCACGACGGCGAGGGGCAGGCTGCCGCCGATCGCCTTGGACAGGACGAGGACGTCGGGGACGATGCCGCTGTGCTCGACGGCCCAGAAGGCGCCGGTGCGGCCGACGCCAGTCTGTACTTCGTCGGCGATGAGGGGGATCCCACGGGCTGCGGTGATCTCTCGCATCCGGCGGAGCCAGGCGACGGGGGCGGGGAGGACGCCGCCCTCGCCCTGGACGGGTTCGAGGATCATGGCGGCGGGGGCGGGGACGCCGGACTTGGAGTCGTCGAGGAGGTTCTCGGTCCAGCGGGCGGCGAGTTCGGCTCCGTTCGGGCCGCCGATGCCGAAGGGGCAGCGGTAGTCCTGGGGGTAGGGCAGGCGGGTGACGCGGACGTCGCGGGCGCCGCCGGAGGCTTCGAGGGCTCCTGCGGTCATGCCGTGGTAGGCGCCGGTGAAGGCGAGCAGGCCCTCGCGGCCGGTGGCCGTGCGGGCGAGTTTGAGGGCCGCTTCCACGGCGTCGGTGCCGGCGGGGCCGCAGAACTGGATGCGGGCGCGGTCGGCGAGGGCGGGCGGAAGTGTGCGGAACAGCTCGGTGGTGAAGTCGTCCTTGACGGGTGTGGCCAGGTCGAGGACGTGGAGAGGGGCCCCGGAGTCGAGGACGTTGCGGATGGCTTCGAGGACGACGGGGTGGTTGTGGCCGAGGGCCAGCGTGCCCGCGCCGGAGAGACAGTCCAGGTAGCGCTGTCCGTCGGCGCCCTCGATGGTCATGCCGCGGGCGCGGACGGGCACGATCGGGAGCGCGCGTGCGTAGGTGCGCGCGGCGGATTCGCGGGCGGACTGACGGCGCAGGATGCCTTCGTGCGCGCCCCTTTCGGAGGCGCCTGATTGGTATGCACCCCTTACGGGGGATTCGCCCTCAAAGCCGCCGCCCTCACGGGGACCACTCGCACCCACGACACCGTCACCCGCAGCACCCGCACCCCCGGCGCTCTCGCGTGTGGCGCCCTCACCCCCCATGCCCCCAGCGGAAGCAGGCTCGGTCACGGCCACGGCTGTTGGTCCTCCCGCTGGGACTTGACGCGGGCCCGCCGGATTTCAGCCGGGCGCGCGAGCGAGTTGGCGCGGGGGCTGAACGCGCACAGCGTGTCCCCCGTACGTACCAACGACGGCAGGTGCGCGGGATCACGGGTGTACGGAAGATCCTTGCCGTGACGGAACCGTTGCCGTCCCGTGGGCCGTCCCCAACGGCACCGGCATAGTGTGGGGTGCCGTTCACCAGCACCAAGGTGTTCCGCACCACGGGCATTCCGGACGTTCGGCACCACGAACGACCGAGCGCCCGCGAGCACGGGCATCCGGGCGCCCCGCAGTGGGCGCGCCGTGATGGCCGAGGCCGTACAGAAGCACGTACGGCACCACGATGTACGGCATTTGGAACGATTTCGAGGCCCAGGGGGATTCTCACCATGCGACCCATACGTCCGCTCTTCAGCTCCCGCAGTGGGAGGGGCGCGCGCGGCAGGACCTCCCCCGTGGCGGCCGCCGTCGCGCTTGGCGCGGCACTCGTCCTGACCGCGACCGCCTGTGGCCCGAGTGACGACAAGGCGGACGACTCCTCCGCCTCGCAGCCCGGCGACAAGGGCGACGACAAGTTCCAGATTCCGGGCGACATCCAGGACCGGCTCAAGGAGCACGGCATCGACCTGGACAAGTGGAAGGACGGCGCCTGGAAGAACTGGGACAAGGACGACTGGCTGCGCGAGGCGGGCGACTTCGTCAACCCGATCATCGAGGACCTCTGGGACCCGGACCGCATGCGGGACGCGGACAAGAACCCGGACCGCGGCGTCGACGAGGGTGACATCTCCGGCGACCAGGGCGTGACGGACCCGACGCCGAAGCCGGTCCAGGCAGCGGGCGTGAAGACGCCGTACCACGACCAGGTCCCCGCGGCCGGCAAGCTCTTCTTCGACGGCCCCGAGGGCTCGATGGTCTGCTCGGCCACGGTCGTCAAGGACCCGAAGAACCCCGGCAAGTCCAACATGGTGTGGACCGCGGGTCACTGCGTCCACGCGGGCGCCAAGGGCGGCTGGTACCGCAACATCGCCTTCGTCCCGTCGTACAACGACAGCGGCACGCCCACCGCGGAGCTGCAGGGCAAGCCCAAGGAAGAGGTCGCTCCGTACGGCGTCTGGTGGGGCGACTGGGCGCAGACGTCCGACCAGTGGATCGAGCAGGGCGGCCCGACGGGCGGCAAGGGCGCTCCGTACGACTTCGCGGTGATCCATGTGACGCCGGAGAAGGGCAGTGAGGGCAAGTCCCTGGAGGAGACGGTCGGCACGGCGCTGCCGGTGGACTTCGACGCCCCCGCGGTGCCGAAGATCAAGGACATGACGGCGACCGGCTACCCGGCGGCGTCGCCGTTCGACGGCCAGAAGCAGTTCCAGTGCGCGGACAAGCCGGGCCGCCTCTCCCTCAGCAAGCCCGACCCGACGATGTACCGGATCGGCTGCACCATGACCGGCGGTTCGTCCGGTGGCGGCTGGGTCACGGAGGGCCAGGACGGCAAGCCCGCCCTGGTGTCCAACACGTCGATCGGCCCGGTGACGGCGGGCTGGCTCGCGGGTCCGCGCCTCGGTGACGAGGCCAAGGGCATCTACAACGCGGTCAGCAAGAAGTTCGCGGGGCAGTAAGAAGTCACCGTCGGCGGGTCGGCCCCGGTTCCCGGGGCCGGCCCCACCCGCTTCGTCCGCGTACGCGCGTCAGCGCGGCGAAACCTTCACCACCCCGCCGCCGTTCGTCCCCAATTCCACAGGCATAGTGGGAGCTCACGTCGGCCCGGGCGGCGGATGCCACGCCCGCACCTGACACGCACATGGCAAATACACGTTCCTACGGGGGTTACAGCTACATGCGTTCCATTCGTGCGCCCTTCGCGCGCAGCCGCGGCCGCCGAGCCGCGCTCGCCGTCACCGGGCTCGCCGCGACCCTGGCGCTCACCGCCACGGGCTGCGGCCCGAGCGACGACAAGGCGAGCGACAAGTCGGACGGCGGCTCGGCGCAGGAGGCGGGCAAGGGCTCCGACTCCGGTTCCGGCCTGCCCGGCGACCTCGCCGACCGGCTCAAGAAGCACGGCATCGATCCTGACAAGTGGAAGGACGGTGCCTGGAAGAACTGGAGCAAGGACGACTGGCTGCGCGAGGCCAAGGACTTCGTCAACCCGGTCATCGACGGGCTCTGGAAGCCCGAGCGGATGCAGAAGGCCAAGGACCCGAACAAGACGATCGCGTCGAAGGACGCGACCGCCGACCAGGGCCAGACCGACCCGGACCCCGCTCCGGTCCAGGCGAAGCCCGAGAAGACGCCGTACCACGACAACGCGGCGCCGGTCGGCAAGATCTTCTTCGACTCCCCCAAGGGTTCGATGGTCTGCTCCGGCACGGTCGTGAAGGACCCGCGCAACCCGGGCAAGTCCAACCTCGTGTGGACGGCGGGTCACTGTGTGCACGCCGGTTCCGAGGGCGGCTGGTACCGCAACATCACCTTCGTGCCCTCGTACAACGACCTGGGCAAGTCCGAGGCGGCCCTGAGCAACGCGGCGCCGCAGGAGATCGCGCCGTACGGCCAGTGGTGGGCGGACTGGGTCTCGACGTCCGGTGAGTGGATCGACCAGGGTGCCGCATCGGGCGGCGCCGGCGCTCCGTACGACTACGCCGTGATGCACGTGAAGCCGCAGGAGGGCACCAAGTCCCTCGAGGAGACCGTCGGCAACGCGCTGGAGGTCGACTTCACGACCCCGTCGGCGCAGAGCGTGGCGTCCATGGGCGCCTGGGGCTACCCGGCCGCGCCGCCGTACAACGGCCTGATCATGCACAAGTGCATCGACAAGCCCGGCCGTCTGTCGCTGGACCCGGCGACGCCGACGATGTACCGCATCGGCTGCACCATGACCGGCGGTTCGTCCGGCGGTGGCTGGTTCCGGGTGGTGGGCGACAAGTCCCAGCTGGTCTCCAACACGTCGATCGGCCCGGCCGACAACACCTGGCTCGCCGGTCCGCAGCTGGGCAGCGGCGCGAAGCAGGTCTTCGACACGATGAGCGAGAAGTACGGCTCGCAGTGATCCGACGGCAGTCCGAACCCCGGTGACCTGGAGTTTTCATGGTGAAGGCCCCGCCCCCTACGAGAGGGGGCGGGGCCTTCACCATGTGGTGCGCGTACGAGTCCCGCGTCAGCGCGCGGAACTGCAGCGTCCCGTCAGTGCGCCGCGGGAACGTACGGCGCGAGTTCCGCCGCCAGTTCCTCGTGCACCCGTGCCTTGAGCAGCGTGCCCTCGGGCGTGTGCTCCTCGGAGAGCACTTCGCCGTCGGCGTGCGTACGCGCCACGAGCTTGCCGTGGGTGTACGGCACGAGGGCCTCGATCTCGACCTCGGGCCTCGGCAGTTCGGCGTCGATGAGCGCGAGCAGCTCCTCGATGCCGGTGCCGGTGCGCGCGGACACGGCGATCGCGTGCTTCTGTGTGCGCAGCAGCCGCTGGAGGACCAGCGGGTCGGCCGCGTCCGCCTTGTTGATCACCACGATCTCCGGCACGTCCGTCGCGCCCACGTCCCGGATGACCTCGCGGACGGCGGCGAGCTGCTCCTCCGGCGCGGGGTGCGAGCCGTCCACCACGTGCAGGATCAGGTCGGACTCGCCGACCTCCTCCATGGTGGAGCGGAACGCCTCCACGAGGTGGTGCGGCAGATGCCGGACGAAGCCGACCGTGTCGGCCAGGGTGTACAACCGGCCGCTGGGCGTCTCCGCCCTGCGGACCGTCGGGTCGAGGGTGGCGAACAGGGCGTTCTCCACCAGCACACCCGCGCCGGTGAGGCGGTTGAGCAGGGAGGACTTGCCCGCGTTCGTGTACCCGGCGATGGCGACCGAAGGCACCTTGTTGCGCTTGCGCTCCTGGCGCTTGATGTCGCGGCCCGTCTTCATCTCCGCGATCTCCCGGCGCATCTTCGCCATCTTCTCGCGGATCCGTCGCCGGTCCGTTTCGATCTTGGTCTCACCGGGACCGCGGGTGGCCATGCCGCCACCGCCGCCGCCACCCATCTGACGGGAGAGCGACTGACCCCAGCCGCGGAGCCTCGGCAGCATGTACTGCATCTGCGCGAGGGCTACCTGCGCCTTGCCCTCTCGGGACTTGGCGTGCTGGGCGAAGATGTCGAGGATCAGGGCGGTCCGGTCGACCACCTTGACCTTGACGACGTCTTCGAGGTGGATGAGCTGGCCGGGGCTGAGCTCACCGTCGCACACGACGGTGTCCGCTCCGGTCTCGAGGACGATGTCACGCAGCTCCAGGGCCTTGCCGGAGCCGATGTACGTCGCCGGGTCGGGCTTGTCGCGGCGCTGGATGACGCCGTCGAGCACGAGCGCGCCCGCGGTCTCCGCGAGAGCGGCCAGCTCGGCGAGGGAGTTCTCCGCGTCGTGAACCGTTCCGGAGGTCCAGACGCCCACGAGGACGACGCGCTCCAGGCGGAGCTGTCGGTACTCGACCTCGGTGACGTCCTCGAGCTCGGTGGAGAGGCCGGCGACGCGGCGCAGGGCCGCGCGCTCGGAACGGTCGAACTGCTCGCCGTCCCGCTCTCCGTCGATCTCGTGGCTCCAGGCGACGTCCTCTTCCATCAGGGCATCGGCCCGAAGACCTTCGGGGTAGTTCTGCGCGAAGCTCTGTGCGTCCTGGGAAGGGGAAGAAGAGGAGGTCATTGGGTCCTTTACGTCGATGGGAATCCGATACGGAGAGCGCCTGCGGGCACTCTTCGCCCTGCCGCACCGCGTGTGCGGCTCGCACCGCGTGCCACAGCGCCACCCGTCATGTTCGACAACGCTCACGGCCCCCCGGAGATTCCCCGGACCAGCCGGGACCGTCCCTGAGATGTCCCCGAGGGGATCTCCCGGACGGGCCGCGCCGTCGACCTGAAGATGGTCGCACGGTACGACCCGTCTCGTCACCCGAGTATTTCGGGCGCCCCGCCAGGGGCCCGCCGCTACTTCTTGCCCTCCGCCGCCTTCTTCTCCGGCGGCGTCGACATCCAGTCGGGGTGCCCCGGCATCGGCGGGGTCTTCGCCCCGTACAGCCAGGCGTGGAAGAACCCGTCGAGGTCGCGGCCGGAGACCTCGGACGCGAGCCGCACGAAGTCGGCGGTGGTCGCGTTCCCGTCGCGGTAGGTGTGCACCCAGGCCCGCTCCACGGCCTCGAAGCCGGGTCGCCCGATCTCCTGGCGCAGCGCGTAGAGCACGAGCGCGCTGCCGTCGTACACGACGGGCCGGAAGATGCTGATCTTCTCCCCCGGCCGGGGCCCCTTGGGCGCGGCCGGGGGCCCGCCCGCCGCGCGCCAGCTGTCGGAGAGCCGGTAGGCGTACCGCATCCGCTTCTCCAGGGACTCGCTCGCCTTCTCCTCCGCGTACAGGGCCTCGTACCAGCTGGCGTGCCCCTCGTTCAGCCACAGGTCGGACCAGGTGGCGGGGCTCACGCTGTCGCCGAACCACTGGTGCGCCAGCTCGTGCACCATGATCGATTCCACGTACCACTCGGGGAACTCGGGCCGGGTGAACAGCTCCTTCTCGAAGAGCGACAGCGTCTGTGTCTCCAGCTCGAAGCCGGTCCGCGCGTCCGCGACGAGCACCCCGTACGTCTCGAACGGATAGCGGCCGACCTTGTCCTCCATCCAGGAGATCTGGTCGGGGGTCTTCTTCAGCCAGGGTTCGAGCTGCCCCCGGTCCTTCGTGGGCACGACGTCCCGTACGGGCAGGCGGTAGGGGCCGGTGCGGTGCAGCACGGTGGAGCGGCCGATGGAGACCTGGGCCAGCTCGGTCGCCATCGGGTGCCGGGTGCGGTACGCCCACGTGGTGGTGTCCGCGCGCCGCTCCTCGGCCAGGGGCAGGCCGTTGGCGACGGCGGTGAGGCCCTTGGGGGCGGTGACGCGGAAGGTGAACTGCGCCTTGTCGGCGGGGTGGTCGTTGCACGGGAACACGCGGTGCGCGACGTCCGCCTGGTTGGCCATCGCGAGCCCGTCACTGGTGCGCACCCAGCCGCCCTCGACGTCGCCGGACACCGGATCGCTGGTGTGCCGCACGGCGATCCGCAGGCGCTCTCCGGGCTGCACGCGCGCGTGGGGCGTGACGACGAGGTCCTCGCCGGCGGTGGTGAAGTCGGCGGCGGCGCCGTTCACCTCGACGGAGCGGACCTTGCCGTGGGTGAAGTCGAGATTGACGCGTTCCAGTGGGGCCGTCACCTTGGCGTCGATCTTCGTGAGCGCGTCCAGGGGCTTGCTGTTGTCCCCGTGATAGGTGAAAGCGATGTCGTACGACGTCACGTCGTAACCGGGGTTGCCGAGGTGGGGGAAGAGCCGGTCGCCGATGCCGAGGGGGGCGGCGGGCTGCGGGGCGCTCGCGGCGAGCAGGGCGGCGGAGGTGGTGGCGGCGAGGACGGCGACGGCGATCCGGACCGTCTTCGGCCGGGTCGCCTTGGTGCGCGGGGTGAGGAGCATGAACTACGGCTATCAGCGCATGCCTTCCACGTCGGGACGGCACGCGACGGGCCCACCCGAACGAGTCGGCGCCGTTTCACCGCGGTGCGCCGCCGGGTTCACTGGAAGGCGTCGCCGAAGAACGCCGCCGGGTTCAGCGTGGAGCGGTGTCAGGGCGCCGCTGCCGCCCGGTGCTGCGCGCGGGCCACGTCGTACACCCCGGGCACATTGCGCATGGCGCGCATCAGGCCCGGGAGGTGTGCGGCGTCGGGGAGTTGGAGCGTGTACGTGTGGCGCACGCGCTGTTGGGTCGGGGGTTCGACGGTCGCCGAGATGATCGCGGCGCCTTCGAGGGCGATGGCTTCGGTGAGGTCGGCCAGGAGGTGCGCCCGGCCGAACGACTCGGCGACCAGGGTGACCCGGCACTCCGTGGTGTCCCCCCAGCGCACACCGACCTGCGGGCGCCCCACCTGTGTCATGCGCGCCACCGCGGAGCACGTGACGCGGTGCACGGTGACGACGCCGCCGCGTACCGCGAAGCCGGTGATCTCGTCGGGCGGGACCGGGGTGCAACAGCCCGCGAGCCGTACGGTGGCGCCCTCGCGGTCGACGACGACGTTCTCAGCGGCCGGGCGCAGGGCCGCGGACACCTGGGGCCTCGGTGCGGCGGCGGGCACCGTCACGGGGGCCGGGGTCGCCGGGTCGGCCTGCGCGGGCGGGGCGGGCGCGGGCGCCGGGTGCGTGGTGAGCCAGCGGCGGATGGCGATGCGCGCGGCGGGTGTGCGCGCGTGGTCGAGCCAGTCGTGTGAGGGCCCCGACGTCAGGTCCTGGCCCATGAGCAGCTGCACGGTGTCCCCGTCGCGCAGGACCGTGCTGAGCGTGGCCAGGCGGCCGTTGACGCGCGCGCCGATGCAGGCGTGGGCGTCCTCGCCGTACTGGGCGTAGGCGGCGTCGACGCAGCTCGCGCCCGCGGGCAGGCCGAGCGTGCCGCCGTCGGTGCGGTAGACGGCGATCTCGCGGTCCTGGGCGAGGTCTTCGCGGAGCGTCGACCAGAAGGTGTCGGGGTCGGGTGCGGCCTGCTGCCAGTCGAGGAGACGCGAGAGCCAGCCGGGGCGGGTGGGGTCGGCGCGCTCGCCGTCGGCGGGCTGCTCCTCGGAGGGCCCGGCGTAGGGGTTGTGCAGGGCGACGACGCCCGCTTCGGCGACCCGGTGCATCTGGTGGGTGCGGATGAGGACTTCGGCGACTTCGCCGTCGCCGCGGGCCACGGCCGTGTGCAACGACTGGTACAGGTTGAACTTCGGTACGGCGATGAAGTCCTTGAACTCCGAGACGACCGGCGTGAAGCAGGTGTGCAGCTCGCCGAGGACTCCGTAGCAGTCGGCGTCCTCGTTGACGAGGACGAGCAGGCGCCCGAAGTCGGAGGGGCGCAGCTCGCCGCGCTTGCGGTGCGCGCGGTGCACGGACACGAAGTGGCGTGGCCGGATGAGGACTTCGGCCGTGATGCCGGCCTCGCGCAGGACGCCGCGCACCTCTTCGGAGATATCGGCCAGCGGGTCGGTCCCGGCCTTTGTGTTCGCCGCGATCAGGTCCTTGACCTCGGCGTACTCCTCGGGGTGGAGGATCGCGAAGACGAGGTCCTCCAGCTCGGTCTTCAGGGCCTGCACGCCGAGGCGTTCGGCGAGCGGGATGAGGACGTCGCGGGTGACCTTGGCGATGCGGGCCTGCTTCTCGGGGCGCATCACGCCGAGCGTGCGCATGTTGTGCAGGCGGTCGGCGAGTTTGATCGCCATGACGCGGACGTCGTTGCCGGTGGCGACCAGCATCTTGCGGAAGGTCTCCGGTTCGGCGGCTGCTCCGTAGTCGACCTTTTCGAGCTTGGTGACGCCGTCGACCAGGTAGCAGACGTCGTCGCCGAACTCCGCGCGCACCTGATCGAGCGTCACATCCGTGTCCTCGACGGTGTCGTGGAGCAGGGAGGCGGTCAACGTGGTGGTCTCGGCGCCCAGTTGGGCCAGGATCAGCGTGACGGCGAGCGGGTGTGTGATGTACGGCTCACCGCTCTTGCGCATCTGGCCGCGGTGCGAGGACTCCGCGAGGACGTAGGCGCGGCGCAGCGGCTCCAGGTCGGCGTCCGGGTGGTGGCCGCGGTGGGCCTCGGCCACATGGCCGATGGCGTCCGGGAGGCGGTCCCTCGTGGCGGGTCCGAGAAGTGCGGCGCGGCCGAGTCTGCGCAGGTCGAGGCGGGGACGGGGACGCCTACGCTGGGTCGAGGACGTCGTCGGGCCGGGCGTCGCGGGATTCGTCGCCTCCGCACTCATGGGCACCTCCGGCAGCTCCGACCGGCGGTGAGCGGACGGCAGCCTGCTCCGTCCGGGCCGGTGCTTGATGCTATCGAGCCCATCACGTGGTGCTGACCCGCTCTCGCCGAGCGTGAAACGGATCACCCATTCGAGCGACAGTTCTGTGGAGTGTCGTTTCGACTGGGACGAGCGCGGTTTCGACCACGGCGCGGGCGCGGGACCAGGTGCGCTGCCCGTGGCCCCGTGTGCGCCGTGCGGCCGAGTGCGCCATTCAGACCGCCGCTACGGCCGCCGCCAGCCAGTCGGCGTCGATCTCGCCCTCGGCCACGATCACGGCGGGGCCCGTCTTCTCGATCCCGCCGTCCGGCCGCTCGGTGATGACCAGGCGCCCGCCGAGCACGTCCACGGTGTACGCCACGGGGGCGCCGGTCACAGCGGGGTCCAGGCCGTCCCTGCGCGCCGCCGCGACGGCCACCGCGCAGGCGCCCGTGCCGCACGAGCGGGTCTCGCCCGCGCCGCGCTCGTACACGCGCATGGCTACGTGGCGCGGGCCGCGGTCGACCACGAACTCCACGTTCACCCCGTGCGGGTAGGCCGTGGCCGGGCTGAACGGCGGCGGGTCCAGGAGACGGCCCGCGTGCGCCAGGTCGGCCACGAAGGCGACCGCGTGCGGGTTGCCCATGTTCACGTTGCGCGCGGGCCACTGGTGCTCGCCCACGGAGATCGTGACGTCGCCTTCGGGGAGCACGGCCTTGCCCATGGCGACGGTGATGTCGCCGTCGGCGCCGTCCTCGGTGGGCTTGGCGATGTGCACGCGCTTCACGCCGCCGCGGGTCGCGACGGCCAGGTCACCCTCGCCCACGAGCCCGGCGCGCTCGAGGTACCGGGCGAAGACGCGCACTCCGTTGCCGCACATCTCGGCCACCGAGCCGTCGCCGTTGCGGTAGTCCATGAACCACTCGGCCTCGTCCGCCAGGTGCCGCGCGTCCGGGTGGGCGGCGGAGCGCACGACGTGCAGCAGGCCGTCGCCGCCGATGCCCGCGCGGCGGTCGCACAGGGCGGCGACGGCGGCCGGGGGCAGCTCGATGGCGTTGTCGGCGTCGGGGACGATCACGAAGTCGTTCTCGGTCCCGTGCCCCTTGAGGAAGGCGATCCGCGTGCTCATCCCTCGATCGTACGGGGTGGGTACGACAGGCTGTCGGGGACGTCAGCGGAGCCGGGCCACCCGCCAGACCGCGAGCACGGCGACGATCCCGACGACCAGGGTGTACGCGGAAACCACGCGCCAGTCCGGCCTGCGCCCGGAGCCGCGCTCCGGCAGTCCCGGCCAGGTGTGGCCCACGCGACGGGCGGCCATCATGCCCCAGCCCGCGGCGCAGGAGCTGATGAGCAGACCCAGCATGGCGACGACGGCGCCGCCGTCGCCGAACTCGAAGGCCAGCGGGAAGGCGAACATCAGGGAGCCGACGGCGGCGAGGATCACGATCGGTGCCAGCTGCCAGATACGCAGCCTGCGCTGCGGCCGCAGCTCGACCTCGACCTCGGGCTCCGTCGCCAGCTCCTCCTCGGTGGGGCCGTCGTCGGTCATGCCGCTCGGGGTGATCCCGGGGCTGTCCGGTCCGTCCGGGCTGAGCCGCGCGCCGTTGTGCGCGGTGTGCTCCACACCGTCATGCGCGGTGTGCCGCTCGCCGTCATGTGCGGTGTCACGAGGGCCGGCCTCCATCGCCACGCGCCCTCCCAACTTCGGACTCCACTGGTCGATCGATGGTCGATGATGGCACGCCGTCAGCTGCCTCGATGACCGGCGGAGCGTCCCGATGCCATCACGTGATCAGGCTGTGACCGCTCGTTCGACCAACGCCATTGCACTCCCCGGGAGTTCCCCGCGGTCGGCGACGGCACCGCTCAGCCAGTGCACGCGTGGATCACGCCGGAACCAGGAGTCCTGTCGGCGCGCGAAGCGCTTCGTGGCGCGCACGGTCTCGGCGCGCGCCTCGTCCTCGGTGCACTCACCGGCGAGCGCCGCGAGCACCTGTTGGTAGCCGAGCGCGCGCGACGCCGTGCGCCCCTCCCTCAGCCCCTGCGCCTCCAGCGTGCGCACCTCTTCCACAAGTCCCGCCTCCCACATGCGGTCCACGCGCGTGGCGATGCGCAGGTCGAGCTCGGGGCGGGCCACGTCGACGCCGATCTGCACGGTGTCGTACACGGACTCGTGACCGGGGAGGTTGGCGGTGAACGGCTTGCCCGTGATCTCGATGACCTCCAGGGCGCGCACGATCCGGCGGCCGTTGCCGGGCAGGATCGCGCGGGCCGCGTCCGGGTCGGCTGCGGCGAGGCGGCCGTGCAGCACGCCGGGGCCGCGCTCCTCCAGCTCCTCCTCCAGGCGGGCGCGCACGGCGGGGTCGGTGCCGGGGAACTCCAGGTGGTCGACCGCCCCGCGCACGTACAGGCCGGAGCCGCCGACCAGGATCGGCCAGCGGCCCTCGGCGAGCAGCCGGTCGATCTCCGCGCGCGCGAGCTTCTGGTACTCGGCCACACTCGCCGCCTCCGTCACGTCCCAGACGTCCAGGAGGTGGTGCGGCACGCCGTCGCGCTCGGCGGGCGTCAGTTTGGCGGTTCCGATGTCCATCCCCCGATACAGCTGCATCGAGTCGGCGTTGACGACTTCGCCGCCGAGGCGCTGAGCGAGGTGGACGCCCAGATCGGACTTTCCGGCCGCTGTGGGCCCGACGACGGCGATGACCCGCGGGGCGGGAGGTGCACTTCTCACCGAACCAGTCTCGCAAATCGCTCACGGGTGCCCGAACGAGCTACGTGACGGCACGGCTCCGGGTTCGTTGCCTGTTGCGAGGTTCCGGCCGCCGGTTTCGAGGATCGGTGACCCGGGCGACGCAATCGGACGCACCGGGCGGCGCGGGATTTCGCCCACACGAGTAACGTATGGAGTAAATATGGGCGTTTTTAGTCGGTTTCGCCGGAAGAGCAAGGACACGGACGAGGCGTCGAGCACCGACGCGTCGGCCGCCACCTTGACGGCCGAGTCGGAGGAAGCGGAGGCCTCCTCCGAGGCCAAGGCCGAGGACAAGTCCGAGGCCGAGGACGGCACCGAGACCGCCGCCGCGTCCGCCACGTCCGCCACGTCCGCCACGGACAAGGACAAGTCCGAGGCGAAGGCCGCTGCCGAAGACGAGGCGGAGGAATCGGCCGAGTCGGCTGCCGCCGAGGGCGTGGAGATCCCGAAGCAGCAGTCCGCGCAGGAGGCGGCCGACAACGAGGCCGGTGAGAGCGCCCGCAAGTGACTATCCCGCGAAGGAAGGCGAATCCGTGGGCTTCCTGAACCAGCTGAAGGACAAACTCGCCCCTGCCAAGGACAAGGTCTCGGGCCTCGCGCAGCAGCACGGGGACAAGATCGACCAAGGCCTGCACAAGGCCGCCGACGTGGTCGATCGCAGGACCAAGGGCAAGTACAGCGACAAGATCCAGGCGGGGACGGGCAAGGCCAAGGACGCCCTGGACCGCCTCGCGGGGACGGACGGCGGCAAGGGCGGGGGTGGCGGTGCCACTCCCCCCGGCGACGCCCCGCCCCCGTCACCGCCGACGCCCCCTTCGGCTTCCTGAGCGGCTCTGGAACAACCGGCGGACGGCCGTGAAGCGCGACTGGCTTCACGGCCGTCGGCGTGTCCGGGAGAAGGCTTCCTGGGGCGGCGTCGGCCGGGCCTGCGGTGGCTTCGGCCGGGGCTGCGGTGGCCTCTCCTGCGGACGTCGTCGGCTGGGGCCGCCGTGGCCTCCTGGAGGCGTCGTCGGCCGGGTGCGGTCGCCTCTCCTGCGGACGTGTCGTCGGCCAGGGCTGCAGCGACCTCCTGAGAGGGCCCTCGCCCGGAGCGCTCGCCCTCCGTAAGGCGGCGTCGGCCTGGTGCGGTCTCGCCCTACGACCAGGCCGCCACGAGGTAGCCCACCCCGTACGGCGCGTCGTCGAAGAGCAGCTCGCCGCGCAGGCCCGCGCCCTCGGCCGCGCCCGCGAGCACCTGCCAGGGCGCGCGGCCCGCGGCCTTCAGCTCCTGCGCCAGCTCGGCGTCCAGCGCCTTGAGCGCCGCCACGTCCGCCGCGGCCAGCGCCCGCGCCACGTCCGCGTCGAACCCGGCGGCCCGCTCGTCCAGATAGCCGGGCGCCTTGAGCGTGCGGCACGCACTGGCGTCGCCCATCACAAGGAGCGCCACCCGGTCCGCGCGCGCGGCGATCTCCCCTCCCACTTGGATACACCGCTCGGGCGCGAGAGGTTCCCCCACGCCGAGGCCTTCGAGCGGGGCGGCCGACCACTCCGTACGTCCGAGCAGCCAACCGGCGACGGCCAACGACACCGGAAGCCGACGCTCCGCGGCTGCCACCGTGTCGTCCGCGCCGTCGCTGTCGTCCGCGAGGGCCTGCCCGAGGTGTACGTCGAGGTCCACACCGAAGCCCCGGAACGAACCGTGTGTCCCCTGGGAGTGCGGTCCACGGTCCTTCTGCTCCGCGGGGCCCACGACGACGAGCCGGTCGGGCCGGGACGCGGCGAGCACCCCGATCGCGTCCGTGCACGCCGCCCGCGCGGCGTCCAGTTCCGGTGCCGCGCCCGCGGCGACCTCGGGCACGAGCAGGGGCGGACAGGGGCAGACGGCTGCGGCGACAAGCATGATCCGCAGCGTACAGGCGTAGCCGACGCCACTCTCCGTAGAGGACGTGCCCCTCCGTAGGGACCGCCTTGCGCCCCCGGCCCGCCTTGAGAGCGCCGTGTGCGTCAGTCGATGCTGCAGCCGCCCGTGGCCGCCGGGAGCGGCTCCGGGACGCCCACCTTGGGGAGGCCGAGCAGCACTCCGGAGGGCTTCGGGGCGTCCGCCGTGTTGCGCTTCTCCCAGGCGTCGCCCGCGCGGGTGCGCCGGACGTCGAGCACGGCGCCCTCGGCGAGCAGGTGGTGCGGCGCCGCGTACGTGATCTCGACCGTCACCACGTCACCGGGGCGCACCTCGGTGACGGGCTTGGTGAAGTGCACCAGGCGGTTGTCGGGGGCGCGGCCGGACAGCCGGTGCGTGGCGCCGTCCTTGCGGCCCTCGCCCTCGGCGACCATCAGCTCCAGGGTGCGGCCGACCTGCTTCTTGTTCTCGGACCAGGAGATCTCCTCCTGGAGGGCCACCAGGCGTTCGTAGCGCGCCTGGACGACCTCCTTGGGGATCTGGTCGTCCATCTCGGCGGCGGGCGTCCCGGGGCGCTTGGAGTACTGGAAGGTGAAGGCCTGCGCGAAGCGGGCCTCGCGGACCACGTGCAGGGTCTGCTCGAAGTCCTCCTCGGTCTCTCCGGGGAAGCCGACGATGATGTCCGTGGTGATGGCCGCGTGCGGGATGGCGGCGCGGACCTTCTCGATGATTCCCAGGTAGCGCTCCTGGCGGTAGGAGCGGCGCATCGCCTTCAGGACGGGGTCCGAGCCGGATTGCAGCGGCATGTGCAGCTGCGGCATCACGTTCGGCGTCTCGGCCATCGCGGCGATCACGTCGTCCGTGAAGTCGCGCGGGTGCGGGGAGGTGAAGCGCACCCGCTCCAGGCCCTCGATCTGCCCGCAGGCGCGCAGCAGCTTGCTGAAGGCCTCGCGGTCGCCGATGTCGGAGCCGTAGGCGTTCACGTTCTGGCCGAGCAGCGTGATCTCCGAGACGCCCTCGCCGACGAGCGCCTCGATCTCGGCGAGGATGTCGCCGGTCCTGCGGTCCTTCTCCTTGCCGCGCAGGGCGGGCACGATGCAGAAGGTGCAGGTGTTGTTGCACCCCACGGAGATCGACACCCACGCCGCGTACGCGCTCTCGCGGCGCGTGGGCAGGGTCGACGGGAACGCCTCCAGGGACTCGGCGATCTCGACCTGCGCCTCTTCCTGCACGCGGGCGCGCTCCAGGAGGACCGGCAGCTTGCCGATGTTGTGGGTGCCGAAGACGACGTCCACCCAGGGCGCCTTCTTGACGATGGTGTCGCGGTCCTTCTGGGCCAGGCAGCCGCCGACGGCGATCTGCATGCCCGGGCGCTGGGTCTTGCGGGGAGCGAGGCGGCCGAGGTTGCCGTACAGGCGGTTGTCGGCGTTCTCACGGACCGCGCACGTGTTGAAGACCACCACGTCCGCGTCGCCGTCGGAGCCCTCCGGGGCGCGCACGTAACCGGCGTTCTCCAGGAGGCCGGAGAGGCGTTCGGAGTCGTGGACGTTCATCTGGCACCCGTAGGTGCGGATCTCGTAGCTTCGCGCGACGGCCGCTTCGTCCACTGCTTCGTCCACTGCTCCGGTCCGGACACTGCTGCTGGTCATCCCTCAAGGGTACGGGGGTTGCGGCAGTGGGCTCTCACCCCCTTGGCCCCCGACCGGTCCCCGCCCAATTCGGGTGCGATCCGTGGGCCGGTCCCCATAGCTTCGGCCCATGAGTGCTTCCTTCGTCCCCGACGACTTCGTCGTCCCCTTGGAACTGGTCACACCGGAGTTCCGCCTCGAACCGCTGGGTGGCCGGCACAACACCGAGGACCTCGCCGCCTGGACCGGCAGCATCGAGCACATCCGAGCCACCCCGGGCTTCCAGGGCCGGAGCTGGCCCCCGGTGGCCGGGATGACCGCGGAGGAGAACCTGCGCGACCTGGTCGAGCACGCGGAGGACTTCGTCCGGCGCGGCGGATTCACGTACACCGTGATCGAGACGGCGAGCGGCGAGGTCATCGGGTGCCTCTACATCTATCCGCCGCATGTCGACGCCTCGCGCACCGACGACTCCGGAGCCGACGATTTCGCCGCCGACGGCTCCGGGGCTGACGATTTCACCGCCGACGACTCCAGGGCTGACGATTTCGCCGCCGACGTCCGGTCCTGGGTCCGGGCCGACCGGGCCGCTCTCGACGCGCCCCTGTACGCGGCCGTGAGCGCGTGGCTGGCCGCGGACTGGCCCTTCGGGAGGGTCAACTACGCGCCCCGCTGACCCCGCGCCGCTACACGACCCCGGTCACCGTCACCTTGACCCGCGCGGAAGCCGCCCCCGACGCCTGACCGTCCAGGGCCGCCACGACCGCCGAGCGCACCGCGCGGGTCACGTCCAGGGCGCGGTGCCCGCGGTTCAGCACCACGTACACCTCGATGTCGAGGCCCTGGGAGCCCTTCCTGCGCTCCACGCGCACGCCGGACGCCCCGGCTGCCCCGGACGTGCCCCGGCCCGCTCCCAGGCCCACGGAGGAGCGCAGGAGCTCGGCCAGGCCGGGGCGCAGGAAGGCCACGCCAGGGGTGGCGAGGACGGCCGTGCCGACGACGTCCGCGAGTGCCGGCGGAGCCTGCTGTTCCGTCATCCCTGCCGCCCTTCGGTACCCGCGCCCCGGTCCCTGCCCCGGCCCGCGCCATTCCTGCCCGGGCCCCCGCCCGCGTCCGTGTCGACGTCCGTGTCCGCGTCGTCGAGCAGATCGACGATCACCACGTCGACCGCCGCGACCCGCATGCCCAGCTCGCGGTCCGCCGCCTCGACGATCCTGGCGCGCACCTCGTCCGCGACGAGCTGCAGGTTCCAGGAGAGGCCGACCTGCACTTCGACACGGATCCTGGCCGGTCCGCGCGGCAGCCGCCCCGGAGGCGGGGCCGAGGCCGGGCGGCCGGTGTCCTGGGGTTCGGCCTCTATGCGGCAGCTGCCCGCGCGGACGCCGGGCAGGGAGTCCACGGCGGCCCGGAACGTCCGCGCGGCCGCCGCCTCCACGATCCACGCGTCCTCGTCGGCCTCGCCCAGCGCGAGGGTACGCCCCGGCCGCAGCTCGAGGCGTACGACGTCCATGACGCGGCCGGCGAGCGCGGTGGTGTCCCAGACGCGGTCCTGGGGCTCGTCGTCGCGCGCCCGGGCGACGACGTCCTCCAGGGAGCGCAGCGCCCGCAGCGCGTCGGCGCAGTGCGGGCAGACGGCCGTGTGCGGATCCGGCTCGCCCGCCTCCGCCTGCTCCCACACCTGCGCGAGTTCCCGGCCACAGGGCAGGATCTCCTCCTCGGGCACGTCCTCGAACGACGTCCCGCCCGGTGCCCCGCCTTCGTTCATCGCCATCCGGCCATCGCCTCCGTCAGATAGCGCCGGGCCCTGAAGACGCGGCCCCGGACCGCCTCCTGGCTGATGCCGACCGACTCGGCGATGGACTCGTAGGGCACGCCGTCGAGTTCCCGCAGGACCCAGCACACCCGCTGCTCCGGTGAGAGCCCTTCTATCGCCCGCGACAGGTCCTGGACGGCGGCGTGCGCCTCGGCGGCCCGCGGCGGGGACACCTGATGCTCGGGAGCCTGCGGTTCCGGAACGCTGTCCAAGGCCGCCACCGGCTGCCGCGAACGCAGCACGTTGAGACAGCGGTTGGTGACGATCCTGTGCATCCAGGTGCCGAACCGGGCCTCCCCGCGGAACTCCGGAAGTTTGCGCCAGGCGCTCACGAAGGCCTCCTGCACGGCGTCCTCCGCCTCTGTCGGGCTGCCGAGCAGCCGTGTGGCGAGGCGCAGCAGGACGGGCGCGTGCCGGTGCACGAGCGCCTCGAAGGCCTCGTCGTCACCTTCGGCGGCGCGCACCACCAGCAGCGCGTCCTCATGCGGCAACGACGCATCCGTGTCCTCCGGCGCTCCGCCCCGTTCCCCGGGCACACGCGGCTCCTCTCGCTTCGGTCGTCCTCTTACGACACAGGACAAGCCGCCCGCGTTACGCGGCGCAGGCACGCTACCCGTCCGGAGAAGAAATTCCCGAGAGGCGCGTAACGGATTCGGGGCACCCGTGTCAGTGGAGGTGAAGGGCGCGGTACGAAGTGGTTCGGCGCGACGGAGCGCCGTACGGCACGGAACGCGCGACGGGGGCAGAGCACCAACACGATCGGTACGGCCTGCTTGGCACGCACGGCCGATCGGGACCCGCACGACCCACGAGATCGATCAGATCAACGACTAGGAGATGCCGATATGGCGACACAGGAGCTCACCTCGAAGTCGGCCGCTTCCAGCAGCACGGAGAAGGACCTCGTCGGCGGCGCGAAGAGCACCGAAGGAGCCACCACCCTC
Source organism: Streptomyces sp. NPDC127108 (assembly GCF_042677545.1). Lineage (NCBI taxonomy): Bacteria > Bacillati > Actinomycetota > Actinomycetes > Kitasatosporales > Streptomycetaceae > Streptomyces > Streptomyces sp. NPDC127108. Next base: position 32,077 of record NZ_JBHXTE010000046.1, read on the forward strand.
ACCGGCCGCACGGGCGCGAGCGAACCCGCGGCGACGCGCGGCAAGACCTCCATCGCGGATGTCGTGGTCGTCAAGATCGCCGGCATGGCCGCGCGCGAGATCCCCGGAGTGCACGACATGGGCGGCGGTCTGTCCCGCACCATCGGCGCCGTGCGCGACCGTGTGCCCGGCGGGCGCCCGAACGTGGGCCGCGGCGTGAAGGTCGAGGTCGGCGAGCGGCAGACGGCGATCGATCTGGACATCGTCGTCGAGTACGGCGTGCCCATCACGGACGTCGCCCACGACGTGCGCGAGAACGTCATCGCGGCCGTGGAGCGCATCACCGGCCTGGAGGTCGTCGAGGTCAACGTCGCGATCAACGACGTGCACCTGCCGGACGACGACCGGGACGCCACCGCGGAGACCCGCGTGGAGTAGGGCCCGCCCCACTCTCTGTGGTTCCGAAGCCCCTTCCGCGGTGTGAGTTGTCCCTTCTGCAGTGTGAGGTGAGTGGTGAACAAAGCCCTGGTGGGCCTGTTTTCGGGGATGGCACTGGGATTCGCCGGATGGTTCGGCGGCTTCGGGGCCTTCCTGCTGGTCGCCGCGCTCGGCGCGGTGGGCTTCGTCCTGGGTCGCCTCATGGACGACGGCATCGGCATCCGCGAGTTCCTGTCCGGCCGTGACCGGGAGCGGCGATGAGCACCCCCGCAGCGGAACGCGGTGCGACCACCATCGCGGACCGCGCGGTGCGCCGGATCGCGGAACGCGCCGCTACGGAGGCACTCGGGCCGGGCGAGGTCCGGGTCAGCCAGGGCTCGGCGGACGTGCGCGGCCGCCGGGCCCGGGTGGGTGTCACCGTGGCGGTGCCCTACGCGGGCGTGCTGGACGACACCGGCGAGAGCGTGCGCTCGCACGTCACCGACCGCACGGCCCACCTGACGGGGCTCTCCGTGGACTCGGCCCGGGTCCACGTACGGGAGTTGTCCCTGCGGGAGCGCTCTACGGAGGGGGCTGATTACGCGGAGGGCGCCGGGTACGCAGGGGGCTCTGCGTACGTCGGTGCCACTGGGGCCATCGGGGGCGCGGGGGTCGTCGGGAGCACGGGGGTCACCGAGGGCGCTGGGACTGCTGAAGGCGCCACACACGCCGGGGACGGCAAAGCGACGTCTACGGAGGCGACGGGCACGCGCGGCGCACGGCGCCCGTGGTCCGAACGTCGGCTGCCCGTGGCCGCGTTGGCCCTCGCCGGGGCCGTCGCCTCCGGAGTGCTCCTGTACGACGTGGTGGCGGTGCACGCGGCGGACCGGGCTCCCGCGCGGTGGCGGGTGCGACTCGTGGACTGGCTGACCACGCACGGACCGGACGTCGGGACGGCGGTGAACCTCGCCGTCGCGGCGGCCGTGCTCGCCCTCGGCGTGTGCCTGCTGGTCCTGGCGATCACTCCGGGGCAGCGACGGCGTCTCCCGATGGCGGCACCGCTGCCCGGGGTGCGCGCGACCCTTGAACGCGGGGCGGCCGCAGCCCTGTTGCGGGACGCCGTGGTCCAGGTGCCCGGCGTCACGCGGGTGCGTGTGCGCGTCGGGCGCCGCCGAGCGCGGGCGCGTGTGGGGCTGGGGTTCGGCGACCCCGTCACGGCCCGCCAGGAGGCCCTGAGAGCGGCTGAGGCGGCCTTGGCGGAGTGCGGACTCACCAGGCCGCTCCGGCTGCGCGTACGGCTGCGTACGGAGCCCACATGGCGCGAACCGGCACCCCCGCCCGCCCCGGACCCGAGCCCGCCCGGGACGACGCCGCAGCCCGCCGCCCAGGAGCACGCACCGGGGAGCGGACCCTCATGAGCACCCTTCGGCAAGGCGTGAACCGCGCGACACTGGTGTGCGCCGCGGCGGTGCTGCTCGGTTCGGGCGCCGCCCTGGCCACGACGGCGACCCCCGTCCGGGACCGGCTGCCGTCCGGCTGGCCGCGCCTCGGCACCGACCGCCTATGGCTGGACGGCGCCGCGCTCGGGCGCTGGCGCGACCACGGCTGGTGGCCGCCCGTCGTGATCGCGGCCCTGGCCGTCGCCCTGTTGCTGTTCCTGTGGTGGGCCGCCCTGGAGGTCCGCGCGGGGCGCCTGCGGGTGCTCCCCCTCGGCCGGGACGGGGTCACCCTCGCAGGACCGGCGCTGGCCGCGGCGATGGCCGAGCGTGTCAAGGCGGTCGACGGCGTGGCCCATGCCCACGTACGCCTCCTAGGCCGCCCGCACCGGCTGCGGGCGCGCGTCACGCTGGTCCTCGCGGCCGACGGCTCACCCCGCGCGGTCCTGCGCCAGCTGGCCGAGCAGGTCGTCTCGGAGGCGCGTGCGGCGGCGGCACCACGCACCCTGGAGACGGAGGTGCGGATCGGCGTCCGGACGCACAAGGCGCGCCGCCGCATCCGCTGAACACGGACCTCGGCGTGGATGTGAACACCGACTTGAGCATGGGCGCCGTCCCGCCCACGGACGCCGTCCCGCCCACGGACGCCGTCCCGCCCACGGACGCCGTCCCGCGCACGGGCGCGCCACCGTCTCACCGACGCTCACCGCCCCCGCGGCACCCCGCATCCCTCGAAAACCGCCCTTCCCCAAGGGCGTTCAGGGGTGCCGTGCCGCAGGCGTGCGATGGACGCCCGCATTCCGCGACTAGATTGCCTCCTGGCGCATCAGCGGCCGCGCGCGTCACGGCCCCCACCCCGCCACGTCCTCATCACGTCACACGTAAAACGTCACGCCAGGAGGCGATCACGTGACCGCGAGCCCTTCTCCCCAGGAGTCGTCCCCGCAGGACTCGGTCGACGCGGCCGACGCCGTACGGAACCGGATCAACACCGCGCAGCCGCACACGGCCCGCATCTGGAACTACTGGCTCGGCGGCAAGGACAACTACGCGGTCGACCGCGAGGCGGGCGACAGCATCCGTGAACTCCACCCGGGAATCGGCGACTACGCGCGCGCGGACCGGCTGTTCCTCGGCCGCGCGGTACGGCACCTGGTGGCCGACTGCGGCGTACGCCAGTTCCTCGACATCGGCACCGGACTGCCGACCGCGGACAACACCCACGAGGTGGCCCAGCGGATCGCCCCGGAGTCACGCATCGTCTACGTAGACAACGATCCGCTGGTCCTCACCCACGCGCGTGCCCTGCTGACGAGTTCCCCCGAGGGGCGGACGGACTACCTGGACGCCGACATGCGTGACGTCGAGGCCGTCCTGGAACACGCCTCCCAGACGCTGGACTTCAGCCGTCCGGTCGCGTTGATGCTCCTGGGAGTCGTGATCTTCATTGAGGACGACAAGGAGGCCCAGGGGCTCGTGCGCCGCATCATGGACGCGCTGCCCTCGGGGAGCTACCTCGTCCTGTCGCACACGATCACCAGCCCGGCCATGCCGGACGTCGACGCGGCCGTGGCCTTCTGGAACGAGCACGGCACTCCGAAGCTGACGCAGCGCACTCCGGAGCAGGTCGCCAAGTTCTTCGACGGCCTCGAACTGCTGGAGCCCGGCGTGGTCTCCTGCTCGCGTTGGCGCCCGGAGCCGGAGGGGCCCGGCGAGCCGGACGAAGTGGCGATGTTCGGCGGCGTGGCCCGCAAGCACTAGGACGCACGGCTCCAACGCGTCATCGACCGCTGAGAATTCGGTTTCACCCAGGCGGTGCGACGACGAAGAATGCCCGCATGACGACGCCCACCGACGAGCCCCACCAGAACGGCAAGCTGCACGCCGGGGAGCCGGACATCGACGTACCGCTGGTCCGAAAGCTGCTCGCGGCCCAGTTCCCGCAGTGGGCGGACCTGCCCGTCGAGCAGTTCCCGTCGGCCGGGACCGTCAACGCCGTGTTCCGGCTCGGCGACGCCATGGCCGTGCGCCTCCCCCGCATCGCCGGAGGCGCCGAGGACGTGGCCAAGGAGAGCCGCTGGCTGCCCTGGCTCGCGCCTCGGCTCCCGGCGACGATCCCCGCCGTGCTGGGCCGCGGCGAGCCCGGCGAGGGGTATCCGTGGGCCTGGTCCGTCCACAGCTGGCTCGACGGCGAGAACCCGGCCGCCGGGGCACTCACCGCGCCCGACGCGCTCGCCGCGGACCTGGCCGCGTTCGTCACGGCCATGCGCGGCGCCGACCCGACGGACGGGCCGCCCGCCTATCGCGGGGCCCCGGTGTCGACGCAGGACACCGAGACCCGTGCGGCGATCGAGGAGCTGCGACGGCTGGGGCGGTCGGGGCAAGTGGGGCAGCCGAGCCACGCGGGTCACGCGGGTCACGCGGGTCACGCGCAAGCGAACCCCGCCAACACCTCCCCAGCCCCCTCCCTCGCCCCCTCGCCCACGCCCACTCCCACCGTCGACACCCGCATCGACCTGGACGCCGCCACCGCCGTCTGGGAGGCCACCCTCCGCACCCCCGACTGGGACGCCCCACCCGTCTGGGTCCACTCCGACCTCATGCCCGGCAACCTGCTGGTCCGGGACGGCCGCCTCGACGCGGTGATCGACTTCGGGACGGCGGGACTGGGCGACCCGGCCTGTGACCTGATCGTCGCCTGGAACCTCCTGCCCGCCGACGCCCGCGAGACGTTCCGCACCGCGACCGGCGCAGACGACGCGATGTGGGCGCGCGGGCGCGGCCGTGCGCTGTCCATGGCGCTCATCCAGCTCCCGTACTACGCCGTCACGAACCCGGTGCTCGCCGCCAACGCGCGCCATGTGATCCACGAGGTCCTCGCCGACCACGCGCGCGGCGCCTGACCCCGGCATCCGGGGCCCGCTCAGTACCGGCACAGTCCACCGCAGGCTCCCCGCTCAGTATCGGCGCAGCCCGCCGCAGGCACCCCGCCCGCGTACCGGCACGGTCCGCCCTGGCCAGCACGCCGCGCGAGGTGGCAGGATCGCGCCCATGTTCGCGGCCCTCCACCTCAGCCGGCGCCGGGCCCTGCAGGCCTCGGCGGCGGCCCTCGTGGTGTTCGGCCTGCTCCTGTGGTGGCTGCTCCCGGTGGGCGGGAGTTCGCCGCAGGGCCGGATGACCTTCAGTACGGGAGTGAAGGGCGCCGTCTACGAGACGTACGGAAAGCTGCTGCGCAACGCCGCCGCCGACGACATGCCGGACGTCGACATCGACCTGCTCAACAGCCAGGGCTCGCAGCAGAACGTCGAGCGCGTCGCGACGGGCAAGGCCGACTTCACCATCGCGGCGGCCGACGCCGTGGAGAAGTACCGCCTGGAGGACCGGCCGGGCGCGGACCGGCTACAGGGCTGCGCGCGGCTGTACGACGACTACGTGCAGCTCGTCGTGCGGCGCTCGTCCAAGATCGAGTCGGCGAAGGACCTGCGCGGCCAGCGGGTCGGGGTGGGGCAGCCGCGCTCGGGCGTGCGACTGATCGCCGACCGGGTGCTCAAGGCCGCGGGCCTGAGCCTGGACAAGGACATCAAGGCGCGGCCCGCAGGTATAGACACCGCCCCCGAGCTGCTGCGGAACGGCGACATCGACGCGTTCTTCTGGTCGGGCGGCCTGCCCACCAGCTCGGTGCGGGAGCTGTCCGAGAGCCTCGCCATCCGCCTCGTACCGCTCGGCGGCCTCGTCGACGCACTGCACAAGCAGGGCGGCGCGTCCCGCTACTACCGCGCCGCCACCATGCCGGCCGACGCCTACCCGCTGGCCCAGCAGAGCGCGGCCGTGCCGACGCTGGCCGTGGCGAACCTCCTGGTGACCACCGACCGGGCCGACGCGGAGCTGACGGAGGGCCTGACCCGGACCGTCATCGACAGCCGGGACCACATCGGCGCGCAGGTGCACGCGGCCCAACTGGTGGACCTGCGCACCGCCCTGTACACCGACCCCCTCACCCTGCACGAGGGCGCGCGGCGCTATTACCGCTCGGTCAAGCCCTGAGGCACCGCTTCACCTGAGGCACCAGCGCCAGCGCCGCTCGCAAGCCCGCAGCACCCTCGGCCGAACCCGAGCCGCCCCGCTGCCCCACTGCCCCGCGCTACTTCCGGACCGCCCCCTCCCCCTCCGGCGCCTGTCGCGGAATGCCGACCGTCACCTTCAGGCCCTGGGGTTCATGGCGCTCGTACGCCATCGTGCCGCCGCCCGCAGCGAGCAGGGCCCGTGAGATCGACAGGCCGAGGCCCGAACCCTTGACGTTCTGGTGGCGGTTGCTGCGCCAGAAGCGGTCGCCGACGCGGGCCAGTTCGTCGTCGGACAGGCCGGGGCCGCCGTCGGTGATGACGACGGTGGTCCTGGAGTCGGCGGCGGTGACCCGCACCCGCACCTCCGCTCCCTCGGGTGTGAACTTCAGGGCGTTGTCGATCACCGCGTCCAGGGCGCTGGACAGGGCGATCGGGTCCGCCCAGCCGGTCGTCGCCGGGCACTCCCCGGTCAGCCGCACGCCCCGCTCCTCGGCGAGCGGCCGCCAGGCGGCGACGCGCTCGGCCGCCAGCTCGCCGATGTCGGTGAGCTGGAGATCCGCCGCCGCGTGTTCCGCGAGCGCCAGGTCGAGCAGGTCGTCGAGGACCTGCGCGAGGCGCTTGCCTTCGGTGCGCACCGAGGCGATCTCCTCGTTGCCCTCGGGCAGTTCGAGGGCCAGGAGCTCGATGCGGAGCAGCAGGGCGGACAGCGGGTTGCGCAGTTGGTGCGAGGCGTCGGCGACGAAGGCGCGCTGCTGCTCGAGGACGTCTTCGACGTTGTCCGCCATCTCGTTGAACGACCGGGCCAGGCGCCTTAGTTCCGGCGGGCCGCCGGCGGCCGCGACGCGGGAGGCGAGGCGGCCGGTGGCGATGTCGTGGGTGGTGGCGTCCAGGACCCGCACCGGGCGCAGGATCCAGCCGGTGAGGCGCAGCGCGGCGCCGACCGCGAGGAGCATGGCGGCGGACTCGCCCGCGCCGATGAGCAGCCAGCCGTGCAGGGTCTTCGCGCGCATGCGTCCGGTGGGCGAGTCGGTGACGACGACGGCCACGACGTCGCCGTCGCGGATCACCGGTGAGGCGACGACGATCCGCCCGCCCTCGTTCCAGGGCCACACCTGGGGCGGGTTGTGGCTGCCGCGGGAGCGCAGGGCCTCTTCGAAGGCGTCGCTCAGGTCCCCGCCGCCGGTGGGCAGGTACCAGTCGCCGGGGGCGTGCGCCATGGGGAAGCGGTCGCGGAAGAACACGCCCGCCTTGATGCCGTACACCTCGTGGTAGTAGTCGAGTTCCTTCTGCAGGGTCTCGCGCCGCTCGTCCTTGTCGCGCACCCGTGAGCCCGTGGGGCGCTGAGTGACGAACTGCGCGAGCGCGGCGAAGCGCGCCGTGTCGTCGATGCGGTCGACGACCACCTTCTGCTGCTGGGCCGACGCCACGCTGACCGCGAGCGGGAAGCCCAGGGCGAGCAGCACGCCGGCCATGAGGACGATGAGGAGCGGAAGGAGGCGGGCGCGCACCTGTGCCCGCTACGACGCCGGGGCGACGAGCCGGTAGCCGACTCCGCGCACGGTCTCGATCAGGGCGGGCATGTGCAGCTTGGCGCGCAGGGACGCCACGTGCACCTCCAGCGTGCGCCCCGTGCCCTCCCAACTCGTGCGCCACACCTCGCTGATGATCTGCTCGCGCCGGAAGACGACTCCGGGGCGCTGTGCGAGCAGCGCGAGCAGGTCGAACTCCTTGCGGGTCAGCTGGACCACGTCGCCGTCCACGCTGACCTGCCGGGTGGGCAGTTCGATGCGGACGCTGCCGAGCCGCAGCTCGGTGTCGGGGGACTTCTTCGCGGCGCCGCCGGCCGAGGGTCGGCGGATGACGGCGTGGATGCGGGCGATGAGTTCCCCGGTGTCGTACGGCTTCACTACGTAGTCGTCGGCTCCGAGGTTGAGGCCGTGGATGCGGGAGCGGACGTCGGCGCGGGCGGTGACCATGATGACGGGGATGGAGGTGCGCTTGCGGATCTTGCCGCAGACCTCGTAGCCGTCCTGGTCGGGCAGACCGAGGTCGAGGAGTACGACTCCGAAGGGCGCCGCTTCGCCGGGCAGCAGGGCCTGCAGGGCCTCCTCGCCGCTGCGGGCGTGGGTGACGGCGAAGCCGTGCCGGGCCAGGACCGCGGACAGGGCGGCGGCTACATGGTCGTCGTCCTCGACGAGCAGCAGTCTCATGCGGTCTCCTTCCAGCCCATCCGGCCCCCCACTCGTTCATCGGTCGTTCCGTTCCCGCTCACGCGGTCCCGCATGTGTGTTCGTGGCCGCCAGGCACGCGCGCGTGCGCGCGGATTTCAAGCGGCATACAGGCGCACGAAAGCACCCAAGGCATCCACGCCGATGGATAAGGACCGCGTCAAGGCCCTTAGGGTCACGGACACGTTCCGTTATGCACCCGGTACGCAGCCGGGGCGCCCCCTTCACGCGGAGTGTCCGGTTGCGGCCGGATCGTTATGCTCAATTTCCCCTCAGATGTAATGACGCTGGTCGCACCGGGTTACTACTGTCCTCCCAACCCGAGGAGGATGGAGCAACAAGCCGTGACCGAAGTATCGGTGACCAAGGACGCCAAGCCCGCGGCGGACGACCTTGTCGTGCTGAAGGGTGTCAACAAGCACTTCGGCGCCCTGCACGTCCTCCAGGACATCGACCTGACCATCACCCGTGGCGAGGTCGTCGTCGTGATCGGTCCCTCCGGGTCGGGCAAGTCGACGCTGTGCCGGACCATCAACCGCCTGGAGACCGTCGATTCGGGAGCGATCTCGATCGACGGCAAGCCGCTGCCCCAGGAGGGCAAGGAACTGGCCCGGCTCCGCGCGGACGTGGGCATGGTCTTCCAGTCCTTCAATCTCTTCGCGCACAAGACCGTGCTCGAGAACGTGATGCTGGGCCAGACCAAGGTGCGCAGGACGCCCAAGGCGGAGGCGGAGGAGAAAGCCCGCACCCTGCTCGACCGGGTGGGCGTCGGCTCCCAGGCCGACAAGTACCCGGCGCAGCTCTCCGGAGGCCAGCAGCAACGCGTCGCGATCGCCCGCGCGTTGGCGATGGGCCCCAAGGTGATGCTCTTCGACGAGCCCACCTCGGCCCTCGACCCCGAGATGATCAACGAGGTCCTCGAGGTCATGCAGCAGCTCGCCCGGGACGGCATGACCATGGTGGTCGTCACGCACGAGATGGGCTTCGCCCGGTCGGCGGCCAACCGTGTCGTCTTCATGGCGGACGGCCGGATCGTCGAAGAGGCCGTACCGGACCAGTTCTTCAGCAATCCGCGCAGCGACCGCGCCAAGGACTTCCTGTCGAAGATCCTGCATCACTGACGCGCACCCGCGTGCGCCCCGCCGGCGCGGCCCGTGCGCCGACGGCATCGGGGCCGCCGGGGACGCCACCTCGATGCCAGGACGCACCACAGCGTCTCCCTCAACCTCCGCCGAAACAAAGGATGTCCACCATGAAGGTTCGCAAGTCCGCCGCCGCGGCGGCGGTGATCGCCGCTCTCGCCCTGACCGCCACCGCCTGCGGCGGCGACTCCGGGACCGCCGGTGACAAGCCGAAGGGCGGCGCCGGCGGCAAGGACCAGCCGAAGCTGCCCACGTACGCGGTCGCCAAGAACGTCAAGATCGACTCGCCGACCCTGAAGAAGGCGCAGAAGGACGGCGAGATCGTCTTCGGCGCCAAGAACGACCAGCCGTTCCTCGGCTTCGAGGACACCGACGGCAAGCGTTCCGGCTTCGACATCGAGATCGCCAAGATGGTGGCGGCGGACCTCGGTTTCCCGGCGGACAAGGTCAAGTTCGAGACGATCGACTCGAACGTGCGTGAGACGGCCATCTCCAAGGGCCAGGTCGACCTCTACGTAGGCACGTACACGATCAACGACGAGCGCAAGAAGCAGGTCGGGTTCGCCGGACCGTACTTCCTCGCCGGGGCCGACCTGCTCGTCCGCAAGGACGAGAAGAGCATCACGGGTCCGAAGTCCGTCAAGGGCAAGACGGTCTGCTCCATCAAGGGCTCGACTCCGCTGCAGGAGATCAAGAAGTCCAAGTACGGCGCCAAGACCGTCGAGCTGTCCAAGTACTCCGAGTGCGTCCAGCAGTTGCTGAACAAGGAGGTCGACGCCGTCACCACCGACGACGCCATCCTCAAGGGCTACGCCGCCCAGCGCCCGGAGAAGCTGAAGGTCGTCGGCGACCCCTTCACCAAGGAGCCGTACGGCGTCGGCATGAACAAGGACGACAAGGCCCTGCGGGACGCCGTCGCCGACGCCCTCGAGGCGCACCAGAAGAACGGTGACTACAAGAAGGCGTACGACGCGACCCTCGGCCTGTCGGGCTCCCCGTACCAGGAGCCCCCGGCGCTCGAGCGCTACTGACACCTCCGTCCGATCCACCGGCACTGAGCGTCGCGCCCTGTGGGTGTCGTCACGGCACCCACGGGGCGCGGCAGCTCCGCCCGACAGCAGCCGCCGCTAGGACATCTCCGTGAATGTTTTGCTCGATCATCTCCCGGAATTCCGGGAGGGGTTCATAGGAACCATCCTGCTGACCCTGGCCAGCGGAGCCCTGGCGATGGTGCTGGGGATCGTGATCGCCGGGTTCCGCGTGTCTCCCGTGCCCCCGCTGCGCTTCTTCGGCGCGGCCTGGGTCACGCTCTTCCGGAACACCCCGCTCACGGTGCTCTTCCTCGTGGCGTGGTTCGTCGTTCCCGTGATCTTCATGCCGGGTCTCAGCCCCTGGACCAAGGCGCTGCTCGCGCTCGGCTTCTACACCTCGGCGTTCGTCTGCGAGGCCATCAGGTCCGGCATCAACACGGTGCCCCTGGGCCAGGCGGAGGCCGCCCGCTCCATCGGCATGACGTTCTTCCAGACCCTGCGTCTGATCGTCCTGCCGCAGGCCACGCGTACGGTGATCCCTCCGCTCAGCTCGATCTTCATCGCGCTGACGAAGAACTCCGCCATCGCGGGCGCGTTCAGCGTGACGGAGCTGTTCGGCGTGCAGAAGCTGCTCAGCGACAAGGGCTTCGACATCGCCTGGATCTTCCTCTGGGTGGCCCTCGGCTACCTGATCATCACCTTCACCATCAGCGGTCTCTTCCGGCTGCTTGAGCGCCGCTTGGGGGTCGCGCGATGAGTTCGAGCGTCCTGTTCGACGCACCGGGGCCGAAGGCCCGGCTGCGCAACCGGATCTACACGGTCGTCGGCTCGCTCGCCGTGCTCGGCCTGATCGTCTTCTCGGTCTTCCGACTGCACGACAAGGGCCAGCTGGAGCCCGAGGTCTGGGACATCTTCAACAACGCGGGCGTGCGGAACAACATCCGCGACGGCCTCCTGAGCACCCTCAAGGTGTTCGCCCTGGCCGGAGTCCTCTCCCTCCTCCTCGGCCTGCTGCTCTCCGTCGGCCGGCTCTCGGACCACCGGGCGATCCGCTGGTTCGCCACGGGCTTCATCGAGCTGTTCCGCGCCGTCCCGCTGCTGATCACCATCTACGCGCTGTGGGTGCTGATCCTCACCTACCAGAACGACCTGGGCGTGATCGGCGAGAACGCCGCCTTCTGGGCGCTGGTCATCGGCCTCACCGTCTACAACGGCTGCGTCCAGGCCGAGGTGTTCCGCGCGGGCGTCAACGCCGTGCCCCGCGGTCAGGTCGAGGCCGGGTACGCGCTCGGCCTGCGCAAATCGCAGGTCATGATCACCCTGCAGATGCCCCAGGCGATCCGCGCCATGCTGCCGACGGTCATCAGCCAGCTGGTGGTGACGCTGAAGGACACGTCCCTCGGCTACATCATCACGTACGACGAACTGCTCTTCGCCGCCCGCACGATGGCGAACAACATCATCGTCAACGGCGAGAATCCGATCACCCCTGTGGTCATCGTCGTCGGCGCCATCTACATCGTGATGTGTCTGGCCCTTTCGTCCCTCGCCACATGGATCGAGCGGCGTGGCCGCCGGGCGAAGACGGGCATCAAGGTGGCGGCTGCCGCCGAGCCCGCCGAGGCACCGCAGGTGCTCGACAAGCCCGTGTCGCCTGCCGTCCCGCCGACGGCGGACAGTGTGGCCGTGGCAGAGGACGCGGCCTCTACGGAGGAGGCGACTTCCTCTACGGAGGAGACGACTTCCTCGGACGGTACGGCTGACGGCGCGGCCACGGCCGACGGCGGCGCCACCGAGCCGCCGGAGGACACGCCACCCCCGGACCTCAAGAAGTAGCGCGTTCGCGCACGCACACCGCGATGGCCCGCCGGAACACCGGCGGGCCATCGCCATGGTGGTGCCCCGCCCAGTCTCCCGAAGGGGTACGCCCCGAGCGTCCGCTTGACGGGGTGCCATGCAGTCTGTTGCATACGTTCTGTGATCGTGCACCGGGTTCCAACTGCCATTTCCTGTACGTACGTCCAGCGCTCCCGGACCGTCCTGGCAGGAGGCCGCGCGCCGTGGACCCGGTGATCGTCGTCGGCGCGGGTCCCGTCGGCCTCACCCTCGCCCTTGCCCTCGCACGTCACTCCGTCCCCACTGTCGTCCTCGACGAAGGGCCCGGCAAGGACGAGCAGCGGCCCGCGCGGACCGCCGTCCTGCGCGAGGACACCACGGCGCTCGTCGAACGGCTCGCCGGGCACTCGTTCGGCGACGTGGACACCGGCGCGCGCTGGACCGGATGGCGCTCCATGCGCCGCAAGCAGGTGATGCGGGAGCTCACGTTCAGTGACGAGCTGCCCTCTCCGCTGCACGTCCCACAGCACGAGCTGACCGGCGCCCTGCGGGCCGCCATCGCCGACGAACGCCTCGTCAAGGTCGCCGTGGAGAGCAAGCTCGACGCCCTGGAGCAGGACGCCTCCGGTCTCACCGCCCACACGCGCGGCCTCAAGGACACCTGGTGGCGCGGCAGTTATCTGGTGGGGTGCGACGGGCCCCGCTCGACCGTGCGCAAGCTGCTCGACGTCCGCTTCCCGGGGCGCACGGCGGTGGAGCGGCACGCGGTCGCCGCGCTGCGCACGGAACTTCCGTGGCCCGGCCAGGCGTTGTTGCATCGGAGCCCTCCTTGGCGCGGTGGCGGTGCCGAGGTGACGGGACGTCCGCTGGCCGACGGCGTGTGGCGGATCGACTGGCTCCTGCCGCCGCGCGGCGAGCTGGTGACACCCGACGTCCTCGTGACCCGCATCCGCGAGACGCTCGCCGGCTGGTGCGGCGGCGCCACACCGTCGTACGAACTGCTCGACACCGGCGTCCACACCGTCCACCACCGCCTCGCCCGCCGGTGGCGGGTCGGCCGCGCCTTCCTGGCCGGGGACGCCGCGCACCTCCTCGGCGCGCTCGGCACCCACGGCCTGGACGAGGGCCTGCGCGACGCGGACAACCTCGCCTGGAAGCTGGCCCTGGCCTGGCACCACGGCCCGCGCGAGGCCCTGCTCGACAGCTATCAGGCCGAGCGCCGCGGCGCCGTCTCCGGGCGGCTGCGCGCCGCCGACCAGGCGCTGCCCGCGCTGCGCGGCGGCAAGGGCCTGCGGGCGTACGTCCCCGGGACCGCGCGGGGGCAGGACGCCCTGCTCATGGACGGCCATGTGGGCAACGGACCTCTGGGCGGACCCGGCAGGTACACCGACTCGCCGCTGGCTCCGGAGAGTTCGGACTCCGTCGTGGCGGTGGACACGGAACCGGGCAGTCCGGTCACCGACGTAGGCGTGACCGCGCCCGACGGCACCTTCATCCGGCTGCGGGACCGGCTCGGCCGCGGTCATCTGCTCGTCGTGCTCGTGGCGCCCGGCACCGTCGTGTGGGAGCGGCGGCACTGGGTGACGGCAGGGATCATGCCCCGGCTCGCCGCCGCGGTCACCGCGCTCCCCCATCCCGCCGAGCTCCTCGTCGCGGAGGGCTACCCGGGCGCCGCGGCGCACACCGTCCTTCTCGTACGCCCCGACGGCCATCTGGTCACCGCGCTCAGCGGGGTGCGCCCGGCGGAGCTTTACGCGGCGGCCGAGGCGGCGCTGGGTGAGAGTGCGAAGGGACGCGCCTCGGGGGATCGGGGCTCGGGGAGTCGGGCTTCGGGGGCGCGGGGCGGGGCTGAGTCCGGGGCGGGCGGGAGCGGTGCGGGCGGGAGCGGTGCGGAGCCCCGTTCCAGTTCCGGTCCCGATTCCGGCCTCGGTCGCGATCCCGGCCCCGGTCGCGAATCCGGTTCCGGTCCCGATTCCGGTCCCGGCGAGACGTCCGGCGGCTCGCCCGAGCACCTGTCCGACTCCGCGTCCGGTACCTCCTCCCGTACCCCCTCCCGTACCCCCTCCAAGGCTCCGACCAGCGGAAAGCGTGGCCCCAAGAAGCCCGGTGGTTCATCCTGAGACAACCGACCGACCGGATGCTGAGCATGAGTTGACCGTCTCTCGGCCGCATGGTCTACTCCCGACCATGACCGACACCGCTGTTCGCCTGTGGCGGAGGGTCCATATGGACCTCGTCCGCTATGCGGGCTGCGTGTGTCAGCCGTCCTGCTGAATTCGCCCTTCCTCCTTTCGCGCATGCCGTACGCCGGTGTGCGCTTCCGCGAACTCACTGGACGGACCCCATGTCTGCCTCCGTACCGGCCTCTGCTCCCGTACCGGCTTCTGCCTCCGTACCGGCTTCCGCTCCCGTACCCGCCGCGCTGCCCACGCCCGCCCGGCCGACGGCCAAGCCCACCTCGGCCGAGCTCCTCGACTTCGTACGCCGCGCCGCGGCCGACACCAACCTCATCGCCTCGCTGCCCCTGGACGCGGAGGGCCGCACCTGGGTGCGCCTCGAAGGCCCTCAGGGCAGCGAGGCCTGGCTGATCGGCTGGCCACCCGGTACCGGCACCGGCTGGCACGACCACGCCGAGTCGGTCGGCGCGTTCACCACCGCCGCGGGCACCCTCAAGGAGAACTCGCTCGCCGCCCGCCTGCCCACCGACGGCTGGAAGACCCTGGAACTCACCGACGGCGTCGACCGTGAACGCCGTCTCGCCACCGGACAGGGCCGGGCCTTCGGCCGCAACCACGTGCACGAGGTGCTCAACGAGTCCACGGACCAGCACGCCATCTCCGTGCACGCCTACTACCCCCCGCTCCCACAGATCCGCCGCTACAGCCGCACCGGCGCCGTGCTACGCCTCGAGCACGTCGAGCGTCCGGAGGACTGGCAGTGAGCGCGGGCCTGGAAATGAACGGCGTCCCCGGAGTCCCCGCGCAACAGCGCCCCTCCGGAGAACCCCAATCCCCCGTGGGCATCGACGAGTTGCTGGAGCGGGTGCGGCGCGGCCTCGACCGGGTCACCCCTGAGCAGGCATACGACATCGCGGGCTCGGGCGGGCTGCTCGTCGACACCCGGTACGCGGAGCTGCGCGAGCGGGACGGCCTGATCCCCGGCGCCCTCGTCGTCGAACGCAACGAACTGGAGTGGCGCCTCGACCCCCAGGGCAGCCACCGCGCACCCAAGGCGACCAGTCATGAGCTGCGGGTCGTGGTCTTCTGCAACGAGGGCTACGCGTCGAGCCTCGCGGCCGCCTCCCTGCGCCAGTTGGGCCTGCGGCACGCGACGGACCTCATCGGCGGCTTCCAGGCGTGGAAAGCGGCGGGGCTGCCGGTCGAGTAGGCCGGGTAAGGGGCGATCTCCACTGCGTATCGCCCCTTACTCCTTTGCGTATCGCCTCTTACTCCTTGGCCGTAGCGAGGGTGACGGGGCGCGGCTTCAGGGCGGCCCGGCCGGGCAGCGCCGTCGCCGTCAGGGCGAGGAGTCCGGCGACACCGACCACGGCCGCGAGGACGAGGGGCAGGACAGTCGGCGCCGCGGCGCCGGTCATGCCGACGCTGAAGCCGGTCAGTACGGCGAGGGCGATGCCACTGCCGAGCACGGTCGCGAGGAGCAGTACGGCGAGCGCCTCGGTGCGCAGCATCCGCAGGACCTGGCGGCGCGTCGCACCGGCGAGGCGGAGCAGCGCGAACTCCTGGGCGCGTTCGGAGATCGACATCGCGAACGTGTTGACGACGGCGATCGCGGTGAAGGCCAGGATCAGGCCCATGGCCACGTGGTTCACCTCGGCGTTGGCCTGCCCGCGCTCGGCCTGAAGAGTGCCGACCGCGGAGGGTGACTGGACGCGTACGTTCGGGAACTTCTCGAGGGTCGTCGAGAGTTGATCCTTCGTACGGTCGGTCTTGACGAGGACCGTGGCGGCGAGCGGGTTGTCGATGTGGCGGGCGACCAGTTCGTGGGCCATGGTCAGATCGCCGAAGCCGAGCCCGCGCGCGTAGACGGCGGTGACCTTCAGGGTCGTCGGGGTGCCGTCGCCGAGCGTGAGCTTGAGGCTGCTGCCCGGCTCTACGTGGAGCTGGTCGGCGGCGACCTCGCTGAGGGCGACGTCGCCCGCGCCGAAGGACGTCAGCGAGCCCGCGGTGACGTCCGGGTCCCAGGTGCGCCCGAGCCCCGCCGGGGTCACGCCCTGCGCCGGGTACTTGTCCAGGCCGACGCGGACGGTCGTGCGGACGACCTCGGTGACGGCGTCGACGCCCGCGGCCGTCCGGAGCTGGTCCGCGGCCTGCCCCGGCACGCCCGGTCCCCGCGCGGTCAGGACCCAGTCCGCGCGGACGCCGTCCCGGGCCTGGGCGGTGGCTGCGGCGTCGAGCGTGGGCTGGACGAACAGGACGGTGCAGGTCATGCCGATGAGCAGGACGAGGGGGGTGACGGCGGCGGCCATGCGGGCGGCGTTGCCGCGCAGGTTGGCGTGCGCGAGGCGGCCGCCGGGGCCGGTCATGCGCATGGGGAGGGAGAGGAGGGCTGCGGCCGCCTTCACGATGAGCGGCCCGAGCAGGGCGACGGAGGTGGCGAGGACGACAACGGCCAGGAAGGTGACGGGAGTCGAGGCGGGCTCGGTGCGCAGGCTGCCGAGGACGACGACGAGGACCACCCCCGCGGCAAGGAGGGCGAGACCTGCCCCGATGCGGACCCAGGAGGGCCTGGCGGGCTCGACGCGAGCCTCGGCGAGGGCTTGGCCCGGGCGGATCCGCACGATGCGGCGCGCGGAGACGCGAGCGGCGGCCCAGGCGCCCAGAAGAGTCGCGGCGACGGCGGCGAACAGCGGGAAGGGGCTGACGACGCGGTCGAGGGTCGCAGGGACGGCGCCGCGGGACACGAACTCGTCGTACAGCAGCCCGCCGAGCGGGATTCCGGCGAGCGCGCCGAGCACTCCCCCGGCCGCTCCGACGATGAGCGCCTCACGGCCGAGCAGACGGCGGATCTGCTTCGGGCTCGCGGCGATGGCGCGCAGCAGGGCCAGTTCGCGGTGGCGCTGCTGGATGGAGAGCGCGAAGGTGCCGACGACCACGAGGACGGCGACGAGCAGCGAGGTGCCGCCCATCGCGCCGCCGATGCTGACGAGCCGCACCCGTGCGCCCGCGGCGTCCAAGAACTCGACAGGACCCCGGCCACCACCGGTGTTGACCTGCACCGTCGTACCGCTGAGCGCCTTCTTGACGGCCGCCTTGAGCTGGTCGGCGGATGTGCCGTCGGCCGGCATGACACCCACAGCGGTGACCTTGCCCGGGTGGGCGGCGAGCCGCTGGGCCTCCTGGGCGGAGAAGAACAGCGCGGTCTGGTGCGCGAGCGCGCCGTCGCCGCTGCCGCCGCTCTTGTCGGGGGTGGCGATGCCGGTGACGCGGTACGTGCGTGGGGCTTGCGTCGACTGCACGGTGAGGCGGTCGCCGGGCTTGAGTCCGGCGCGGTCGGCGAGGCCGCGGTCGACGACGAGGTCGGTGTCGGCGCGCGGGGCCCGTCCGTCGGCGAGCCGGAAGGGGGTGAGGGCGGCCGACGTCCAGACGTGGCCGTACGCGGGGCGGCTCGCGTCGCGCGCCCCGGAAGGCGTCAACGGCTCTGCCAGGAAGGTCAGTTCAGGCACGACCTTGCCGACCCCGGGGACGCCCTTGAGGCGTTGAGTGACGCTGTCCGGCAGCCAGGCCCGCTCGGCGATCGGCTTGGCCTTGTGTTTGACCTTGGTCTTGCCCTTCTTGTGCTTGACGGTCGTCTTGTGGACGTTCTGGTCCGCGGAGACGATCACGGGTGCGGCGGCGTAGCGCTCGGTGCGGATGGTGCCGCGCAGGCCTGTCTCCAGAAGCGTGCCGCAGGCCGTGATGAGCGCGGCGGCGCACATCAACGCGACGAACGCGCCCAGGAATCCGCCTTTGCGGTCCCGGATCGTCTGCAGTGCGTAGCTCAGCATCATGGCGTCTCGGGACCTTTGCGGTTGTCGGCGGCCTCATCGGTCACCGGGGTCGGGAAGGCGAGGAAGCGGGTGAGCACCGTGCGCGCGCCGGGCGGGGTGTCGGCCTCGGGGCGCTTGTAGCGGTTGAGCAGTGCGATGTACTCCTCGAAGAACTCGTGGAGTTCGGCGACCGTCAGCCGCATCGTGCCGCGTGAGTACGGGAAAGCGTCGGCCCATTCGTCCGCCTCGGCGGCGTCCGTCTCCCGCTGGAGCCGGGCGAAGAGCTCGAGGTCGGCGGCGTACGCGTGATGGTTCAGCTCGTCCATGACGAGCCGCATCTCGGCGCTCTGCCGACTGCGGGGCGGGAAGCGCCGGTCGCCCGGGATCAGACGCCACCAACGTTCCCGCCCGTGCCCGGGGCCCGGTGTCTCCTCGACGAAGCCGTACCGCTCCAGTTCGCGGAGGTGGTAGCTGGTGGCCCCGGTGTTCAGCCCGAGGGCGCGGGCCAGCGTCGCGGAGGTGGCGGGGCCGTGCAGGGTGAGGTGCTGCAGCATCTGCTGCCGCCGGGGTTGCGCGAGCGCCTTGAGGGCCCGGAGGTCGTTGAGCTCCTGGGGCACGGGCGGGAGGTGGCTGCTCGCGGGGGTGTCGCCCTCCGCCGCTGCGGCGGGGGTGCCGCTCGCCGGTGTCTCGGCGGGGGTGCCGTCCGCCGGTGTCTCGACGGGGACGCCGCCCTGGGAGGCACTGCCCTCGCCGAGCACGGCATCGTCGTCAGTGGTGCTCTCGTCCTGAGCCATGTGTACACAGTCGCCTGTGCACAGACCTCTGTGCACTGAGGCGACCGGGCATGTTCAGGGTGGGGAAAACCCCACCTTCCGGCCCGGGCGCGAGGTCGGTACCAGGTCAGTACGCCTCGTACCCCAGGTCGTCGGTGTCCTCCCCCTCTTCCTCCAGTGCCTGGCGCACGACCCGGAGCGCCATGCCCTCCGCATACCCCTTGCGGGCGAGCATGCCGGCGAGGCGGCGGAGTCTCTTGTCCCGGTCGAGGCCGCGGGTGGAGCGGAGCTTGCGGGCGACGAGCTCGCGGGCCGTGGCTTCTTCCTGGTCCGCGTCCAACTGCCCGACGGCCTCGTCGATCACCGCCGAGTCCACGCCCTTGGTGCGCAGTTCCCGCGCGAGCGCCCGCCGCGCCAGGCCCCGGCCGTGGTGCCGGGACTCGACCCAGGCGTCCGCGAAGGCCTCGTCGTTGATGAGGCCGACTTCTTCGAAGCGGGACAGCACTTCCTCCGCCACGTCGTCGGGGATCTCCCGCTTGCGCAGCGCGTCGGCGAGCTGTTTGCGCGTGCGCGGGGTCCCGGTGAGCAGGCGCAGGCAGATGGCCCGTGCCCGCTCAGCCGGGTCCCCCGTGGGCGGTTCCCCGTCCTCGGCCCTCGACGAGGACGGGGAACCGCTGTCCTGTTGGCCGCCGAAGCCGCCGCGCCGCCGACGGCCACCGGCGCGACCGCCCCTGCCGCCACGACCGCCGCCTTGCGGGCCACCGCTCTCGTCGTCGCCCGGGAGTCCCGGGGCGACACCGGCCGGGGCGCGGCCGTCCGGGCCGACGGCCTCGGGGCGGCTTCGCCCTGCGGGGTCGGCGCGGTCCGCCCAGTCGGTTCGTCGCGTCATGGCCTAGCTCTTGGCCGCCGCGGCCTTGGACTTGGTGGCCTTGGCCGCGGGGGCGGGCACGGTCTTGGCCGCGTCCTCCTCGGCGGGGGCGGCGGTGACAGCGGCGTCCGCGCCCGGCTCCGCCGGGGTCTCCGGGCGCACGCCGACGCCCAGCTTCTCCTTGATCTTCTTCTCGATCTCGTTGGCGAGGTCGGGGTTGTCCTTGAGGAAGTTGCGGGCGTTCTCCTTGCCCTGGCCGAGCTGGTCGCCCTCGTACGTGTACCAAGCGCCGGCCTTGCGGACGAAGCCGTGCTCCACGCCCATGTCGATCAGGCCGCCCTCGCGGCTGATGCCCTGGCCGTAGAGGATGTCGAACTCGGCCTGCTTGAAGGGCGGCGCGACCTTGTTCTTGACGACCTTGACGCGGGTGCGGTTGCCCACCGCGTCCGTGCCGTCCTTGAGGGTCTCGATGCGGCGGATGTCCATGCGCACCGAGGCGTAGAACTTCAGCGCCCGGCCACCGGTCGTGGTCTCCGGGGAGCCGAACATCACGCCGATCTTCTCGCGGAGCTGGTTGATGAAGATCGCGGTGGTCTTGGACTGGTTGAGCGCGCTGGTGATCTTCCGGAGCGCCTGGCTCATCAGGCGGGCCTGCAGACCCACGTGCGAGTCACCCATCTCGCCCTCGATCTCCGCGCGCGGCACCAGGGCGGCGACGGAGTCGATGACGATCAGGTCGAGGGCGCCGGAGCGGACGAGCATGTCGACGATCTCGAGGGCCTGCTCGCCGTTGTCCGGCTGGGACAGGATGAGGTTGTCGATGTCCACGCCGAGCTTCTTGGCGTACTCCGGGTCGAGGGCGTGCTCGGCGTCCACGAAGGCCACCGCGCCACCGGCCCGCTGGGCGTTGGCCACGGCGTGCAGGGTGAGGGTCGTCTTACCGGAGGACTCCGGGCCGTACACCTCCACCACGCGGCCGCGGGGGATGCCGCCGACGCCGAGTGCGACGTCGAGTGCGGTCGACCCGGTGGGGATGACCTCGATGGGCTCGTTCGGCCGCTCGCCCATGCGCATCACTGCGCCCTTGCCGAATTGCCGTTCAATCTGTGCGAGCGCGGCGTCGAGCGCCTTCTCGCGGTCGGTTCCTGCCATGGGTTCCACCCGATTTGCTTGAGTCGATCGCTTCACGTCAAAGACGCTAACGCCTGCCACTGACAATGCGCCCCGACGCCCGCCCGGCCTGTGGATAACTCCGGGCGATCCGCCCTCCTCGAGCCACCGGCGCGGCCCGGGGATCCCCCCGTGAACCCCCGGGAACGCGCCACCAGAACCCCTATATGAATGGATGTTCGATTTTACTGTCAAGCGCACCACGCGGCGTCCCGCGAGCTTCACCTCGACCTCCCGCTTGACATGCAGCCAGCTGGCTGCCAATCATGGAAAGGCAGCCGCTTGGCTGCATGACTGGGGGTGGCAGACATGGACGCGGTGTTCAAGGCACTGGCCGACCCCAGTCGCCGTCGGCTGCTGGACCGGCTCCGGGACCGCAACGGGCAGACCCTGCGGGAGCTGTGCGCGGGACTGGACATGGCCCGGCAGTCGGTCAGCAAGCACCTGGCCGTGCTTGAGGCGGCCGAGCTGGTGACCACGGTGCGGCAGGGGCGGGAGAAGCTGCACTACTTGAACGCCGCTCCGATCAACGCCATCGCGGAGCGATGGATCAGCCGATTCGACCGCGAGCGGGTCAACGCGCTCGCGGACCTGAAGAGAGCACTGGAGCAACCTCCCATGGACAACAAGACCTTCGTCTACACGACCTACATCCGCACGACCCCCGAGCGGCTCTGGCAGGCCCTGACCGACCCGGCCTTCACCAGCCGCTACTGGGGCGTCGGCTTCCGGACCGACTGGGCCGAGGGATCCCCCATGGCCTGGACCGAGTCCGACGGCAGCGTCACCGAACACCCCGAGCAGATCGTCCTCGCCCACGAGCCCCACAGCCGGCTGTCCTACACCTGGCACACCTTCACCCCGGAGTGGGCCAAGGCCAACGGCGTCAGCGAGGAGACACGCGCCCAGCTCGCCGCGGAGCGCCGCTCCCAGGTGACCTTCGACATCGAGCCGCACGGCGATCAGGTCAAGCTGACCGTGACCCACGAATTCGACCCCGCCGGCGTGCTGCACTCGATGTGCAGCCAGGGCTGGCCGGCCATCCTCTCCAGCCTGAAGAGCCTCCTGGAGACGGGCGAACCGCTCGCCGACGCGCACGGGGGCTGAATCCGCAGGGCTGTCGGCAGCCTGTCGGTGATGACGACGAACCATCGCCGGGATGTCGGCAGCGGCTGCGACGGTGAACGCGTCGGTGCCGCCCACGTGAGCGGCACCCGAGCGCAAGGAGCCTGCTTCCGCCGTGTCGTCGCCATCCCGAGATCCCCGAGCACCCGCACCCCAGGGCCCCTCGGCCACCCCGGACCCCGCGCACCAGCCCTGGGACGTCCATGACCTGCCGTCCGCCCGGGGACGGACCTTCCTGATCACCGGAGGCAACGCCGGTATCGGCTACTTCGTGGCGGAGCAGCTCGCCGCGACCGGAGCCCGGATCGTGCTCGGCAGCCGGGACCCCCGGAAGGCCGAGGCCGCCATGGCCTCGATCCGCTCGTACGTCCCCGGGGCCCGCCTGCACCACCTGCCGCTGGACCTCGCCGAGCCGGCATCCCTGAAGGCCGCCGTGGACACAGGGGAACTCGACCGCCTGGACGCGGTGGTCCACAACGCCGGGATCGCGCTCGACGATCCACCGCGTCGCGAGACCAGGGACGGCCACGAGCTCATGTTCGCCACCAACCACCTCGGCCACTTCGCGCTGACCAGGTGGCTCGCACCGCTGCTCGCCGCGGCGCCGGCGGGCCGTGTCGTGACGGTCGGCAGTTTCGCGGCCCGGTCCGAACGGCTGGACCTGGACGATCTGCAGTGCGCCCACGACTACCGGCCGAAGCGCGCCTACGGCCGGTCGAAGCTGGCGCAGATGTCCTTCGGCTTCGAGCTCGACCGTCGGCTGCGTGCCGTCGGCAGCCCGGTACGCAGTGTGGTGGCCCATCCCGGGGGCGCGCTGGACGCCCTGACGCCTTCCCGGCCGCCGGTGCACGCTCGGAGCTTCGGGGAGCGGCTGCGCGGCCTGCCCGCCGGGTTGCTGGTCCAGGGCAAGGACGCGGGAGCGTGGCCCCTCGTGCGGGCCGTCCTCGACCCGGAGGTGCGAGGGGGGCAGTTGTGGGGGCCGAGCGTCTTCGGCCTGCGCGGCAGACCCCGCCTCGAGCCGGTACCGGCGCACATGGCAGACCCCGCCGTCGCGGCCCGGCTGTGGGCCGCCAGTTGCGAGCTGGCGGACGTCGACACGGGCCTCGGTCTGACGTAGCCGCGCCCGGCTAGCGCGGGCCGGGCGGCGCCTCGTCCTCGGGCCCCGACACCAAGCGCCGCACGCGCGCGAGGAGGGGCGATCCGCCACGGCGGCGGTGCCCGTGCACGCGCGGGTCGTCCATGACGTCGTACCGCTTCACGTACGCCCCCAGGAAGGCCTGCAGCGTCGCGACCGCCGGGATGGCGACCAGGGCGCCGACCGCGCCGAGGAGCGCCGTGCCCGCGATGACCGACCCGAAGGCGACCGCCGGGTGGATGTCCACGCTCTTGGCGGTGAGCTTGGGCTGCAGGACGTAGTTCTCGAACTGCTGGTAGATCACGACGAAGATCAGCACCCAGAGCGCGTACCAGGGGTCCACGGTGAAGGCGATCAACATCGGCAGGGCGCCCGCGAGATAGGTGCCGATCGTCGGGATGAACTGCGAGACCAGGCCGACCCAGACCGCGAGCACGGGGGCGTAGGGCACTTCGAGGACCTGGAGCAGGATGTAGTGCGCGATCCCGGAGATCAGCGCCATCAGGCCGCGGGAGTAGAGATAGCCGCCGGTCTTGTTGACCGCGATCTCCCAGGCGCGCAGGACCTCGGCCTGCTTGGCGGGCGGCAGCACGGAGCACAGCGCGCGCCGCAGCCGCGGCCCGTCGGCGGCGAAGTAGAACGAGAACAGCAGGATCGTCAGGAGCTGGAAGAGGCCGCCGAGCACCTGCGCGGAGACGTCCAGGACACCGCTCGCGCTGTTCTGCACGTACTTCCGCAGCCAGTCGGAGTGGATGAGGCTGTCCTGGACCTCGACCCGGGACAGGTCCGTGTCGAAGGTCATGTTGATCCAGCGGATGACCTTGTCCAGATAGTCGGGGAAGTCCTCGACCATGTCGACGATCTGGCCCGCGAGCATGGATCCCATCATGGTGATGAAGCCCGCGCTCGCGATCATGACGCCCAGGAAGACGATGCCCGTGGCCAGGCCCCTGCGCAGCCCGCGGGCCGCCATCCAGCTCACGGCGGGCTCGACGGCGAGCGCCAGGAAGAACGCGATCAAGATATTGATCAACAGTCCGGTGAGCTGGTGGAAGGCCCAGCTGCCGAGTTGGAAACAGGCCACCAGGGCGAGCGCGAGCACCATGGCGCGCGGCAGCCAGCGCGGCATGCCGGTGCCACGGGCCTGCTCCGCCGAGGGGGGCTGGGCGGGCGGGGTGGTGCCGGGCGGTGCTGCCTCGGGGGTGATCTGTGCGGTCTCGTCTGTGGGTGCCACCGTGCCAGTCTCGCCCACGCCACGACCGTTCGGCCGCCGCCCCCGGTTTTCGCGGCTCCGCGCGCGTGGAGGCCCGTCGCCGCGCGCGTGGAGATCCACCCGCCCCGGCGCGCCCGCCCCCGCGCCCGTCGGTCCGCGCGCGGACACCCGTGCGAGGCCGCAGCCGTACGTCAGCGGTTTTCAGCCGGTACGTTCATGGCCGAGCAGACCGCCCGCCACACGTCCTTCGCCTCCCAGCCCGCGTCCAGCGCCTGGTGCACCGTCCGCCCGCCGAGCTCCGTCATCACATGATCGCGCGCGAAGGTCTCGGCGTACCCCGCGCCGAAGTGAGCCGCCATCCGCTGCCAGAAGACCGTCAACCGCATGCCTCCAGTATCGCGCCCCTGAGAGTGCAGCCCCGCACAGAGGGCTTCCCCGGACCGCGTTCCGCCCTACCTTCTGAACATGGCCGAAAACGGAGCGTCCCCGCACGCCGCGTCCTCCCCGTCGTCGCCGTCCTCCCCGCTGCGCCGCGCCGAGCAGTTCATCTGGCTCACCGCGCGCGTGCTCGAACAGCGACGGTTCGCGTACCACTTCCTGGACGGTGACACCGGGAGCGCCGACGCGGTGGAGACCGCGCTGGCCGCGTACGGGAACGAGGACGGCGGGTACGGCCACGCGCTCGAACCCGACCTGCGCGGACCCGTCAGCCAGCCGCTGCACACCGGGCACGCGCTGCGCGTCCTGGACTCCATCCAGCGCTGCGGCGGCATGCGCGTGGAGCGGGTGTGCCGCTATCTGACCGCCGTGTCGACACCGGACGGCGCGCTCCCGGCGATCCATCCCAGCCAGCGCGGCTACCCCTCGGCGCCGTTCGTGCCCGTGGTGGCCGACCCGCCCAGCGAGCTGCTCGCCACCGGTCCTGTGGTGGGCCTGCTGCACCGCAACGAGGTGTGGCACGCCTGGCTGTTCCGGGCCACCGACTTCTGCTGGCAGACCGTGGAGAGCCTGGAGAAGTCGCATCCGTACGAGATCCAGGCCGCCGTCGCCTTCCTCGACGGCGCGCCCGACCGCCCGCGCGCGGAGGCGGCCGCCGACCGGCTGGGCCGACTGGTCCGCGAACAGCGCCTGGCGGTCCTCGACCCGGAGCACTCCGACGCCAACCCGGTCTCCCCGGGGTACGGCCCCGGGGAGCACCACTTCGCGTACGACTTCGCCAAGGCGCCGGAGTCGCTCGCGCGCGCGTGGTTCACGGATGACGAGATGGCGCGCTCCCTGGACTTCCTCGCGAACGAGCAACAAGAAGACGGCGGTTGGCCGATCCGGTGGCGTCAGTGGGCGCCGGGCACGTCCCTGGAGTGCCGTCCGATCGTCACGGTCGAGGCGCTCCGTACGCTGCGGGCGTACGGGCGGCCCATCGGCTGACGGTCCGCCCGGGCGCACAGCGGAGCTTGCTGTCCGGGCCCGCCGCGGCTCACGCCGCCAGGGCCCGCACGCCCGCCGTGACGACGACGGCCGCCCCGATGACGACCAGGAAGGGTGCGCGCAACAGCAGCGCCAAGGCGGCTGCGGCGAGGCCTGCCGCCTTGGCGTCGAGCACGAGCACCCGGCCGTCGGCGAAGGCCTGCTGAGCCGTGAGGGCGGCGAGCAGGGCCACCGGCAGCAGGGCGGCCGTGCGCTGGACGAGCGGTCGCTCCAGGGCGCCCGCGGGCACGAGCAGGCCCGCGAGCTTGACGGCGTAGCAGCCGACGACGGTCACGGCGATGGCGATCCAGATGTTCAACGGTCTTCCCCTCGCGCACTGTCGTGCGGTGCCTGCTGTGCTCGCTGTGCTTTGCGGCCCTCTACGTACTTGTGGCCCTCTACGTAGAGGACGACCGGGACAGCGAAGGCGGCGGCGAGCACCGGCACTCCCGAAGGCAGCACCGGCAGCAGTCCGAGTCCCAGAAGGACGGCGACGGCCGCGACCGCCCGTTGCGTCGTGGTGCGCACCATCGGCGCGAGCAGGGCGAGGAACACGGCGGGACCGGCGGCGTCGAGCCCCCAGGTGGCGGTGTCCCCGATGGCCTCCGCGCCGAGGGCACCCAGGAACGTCGAGAGGTTCCACAGGAGGTAGAGGCTGACTCCGGTGACGACGAACCCGATCCGTGCCGCGCGCCGCCCCTGCTGTGCCAGCGAGACGGCCGTCGTCTCGTCGATCACCATGTGGGCGGCGAGAGGGCGCACCGCGCGCGGGAGGGCGAGCAGTTGGGAGAGCCTGATCCCGTAGAAGGCGTTGCGCATGCTGAGGAAGACGGCGCCGATGGCGGCCGTGAACGGGCTCCCGCCCCCGGCGAGCGCGCCGACCAGGGCGAACTGGGAGGCGCCGGTGAAGGCGAGCAGGCTCAGCGCGCAGGTCTGGAGGACGGTGAGGCCGCTGCCGGCCGACGTCACCCCGAAGGCGAAGCCGGAGAGGCCTACGGCGATTCCGACGCCGAGGGCGTCGCGGACGACGGCGGAGTCGGGACGGGCCGGACCGGGACCGGCGCTGTCCGCGGGGCCCGGGGCCTCAGGGGCTCCTTCGGAGTACCCGGGTATGTCTGGGGATGATGTTCGCTCTGCCACCCCCCGGACGCTACGAGGGGCAGGTCGGGAAGGTCTTGTACGTTCTTGCGCTCCCGCTGGTAGGCCCCCGGGGGCACCCCGACGATCCGCGCGAAGTGACGGTTGAGGTGCGGCTGGTCGGTGAAGCCGACGGCGACGGCCGCCTCGGCGGGGCTCGTACCGGCGTCCAGAAGATGGCGGGCACGCCGCACGCGCGCGTCGGTGAGCCAGGCGTGCGGCGGCATGCCGTACGCGTCGCGGAAGGCCCGCAGCAGGGCGAAGGAGCTGACGCCGAGACCGGCGGCGAGGCGCTCCAGGCTCGGCGGGTCGACGAGTTGTTCCTCCAGGACGGCACGCGCGCGTGCCGCGACCCGCTCGCCCGCGGAGCGCACGCTGCGCTGCGGCAGGTTGCCGCCGTTCGACCGCAGCAGCCGCGTGACGGCGACCCGCAGGAACGTGTCGGCGGCGAGCGCGTTGCCCTCCTCGGCGGCCCGCAGCACCTGGTGGACCAGCGTCACGGCGTACGGGTCGTCGAGGACCGGCAGGACGAAGCCGGGCGTCCCCCGCAGGGTGGTCGTCTCCCTGGCGATGGCGGCGACCACGTCGGGGGCCGGGTAGACGGCTCCGTAGCGCCAGCCCTCGGGGTCTCCGGCGCGGCCGGTGTGCGGGGTGTCGGGGTTGATCAGGGCGATGCTTCCGGGTCCGGCGTGCCGGTCGGCGCCGGTGTGCCGGAACACGTCGACGCCCTCGCGGATGGCCGCCATCACGAAGTGCTCGTGGGTGTGGCGCGCGAACGTCTTGCGGACGTAGCGGGCCCGCAGCAGGTCGACGCCGGGCAGCTCGGCGTACGTCCAGTGCCGTGCCTGCTCCGCCGAACCAGCCATATCTCCATTCTGCGCCCGTTCCGCTCCTCGGGTGCAAGCCTTTTTCGCAGGTCGGAGCCATTGTCAGTGGCGGGGTGCACGATGGGGTCATGGTCAGGTCCGCACGCAGTCACGACGAGGCCCTCGACGGCTTCTCCCCCGCGACCCGCGGCTGGTTCACGGGGGCCTTCTCCGCGCCCACGTCCGCCCAGGCCGGGGCGTGGCAGGCGATCGCGGAGGGCTCGGACGTGCTGGTGGTCGCCCCGACCGGCTCCGGCAAGACCCTGGCCGCCTTCCTCGCCGCCCTGGACCAGCTGGCCTCGACCCCGCCCCCGGCCGACCCCAAGCAGCGCTGCCGCGTGCTGTACGTATCGCCGTTGAAGGCCCTCGCGGTCGACGTGGAGCGCAATCTGCGCAGCCCGCTCACCGGCATCCGCCAGGAGTCGGTGCGCCTCGGTCTGCCCGAGCCCGAGGTGCGGGTGGGCATCCGCTCCGGGGACACCCCGGCGGCCGAGCGCCGGTCCTTGGCCACGCGCCCGCCAGACATCCTGATCACGACCCCGGAGTCGCTGTTCCTGATGCTCACGTCGGCCACGCGGGACGCGCTCACGGGCATCGAGACGGTGATCCTGGACGAGGTGCACGCCGTCGCGGGCACCAAGCGCGGGGCTCATCTGGCGCTGTCCCTGGAGCGGCTCGACGCGCTCCTGAAGCGGCCCGCCCGCCGGATCGGCCTGTCGGCGACGGTCCGCCCCGTGGACGAGGTCGCCCGCTATCTGTCGCCGCAGCGCCGGGTGGAGATCGTCCAGCCGGAGTCGGGCAAGGAATTCGACCTCTCCGTGGTCGTCCCGGTCGAGGACCTCGGCGAGCTGGGCGGCTCACCGGCGACCGACTCCGACGAGAACGCCGAGCGTCCCTCGATCTGGCCGCACGTCGAGGAGCGCATCACCGACCTCGTGCAGGCGCACCGCTCGACGATCGTCTTCGCCAACTCCCGCCGCCTGGCGGAGCGCCTGTGCAACCGGCTCAACGAGATCGCCTACGAACGCGCGACGGGCGAGGCCCTCCCTGACGACCACAGCCCCGCGGAGGTGATGGCGCAGTCCGGCGCCGCGCAGGGCGCGCCGCCCGTCCTCGCCCGCGCGCACCACGGCTCGGTCTCCAAGGAGCAGCGCGCCCAGGTCGAGGAGGACCTGAAGGCGGGCCGGCTGCCCGCTGTCGTCGCCACGTCCAGCCTGGAGCTGGGCATCGACATGGGCGCGGTGGACCTGGTGGTGCAGGTCGAGTCGCCGCCCTCCGTGGCGTCCGGCCTGCAGCGGGTGGGCCGCGCGGGGCACCAGGTGGGCGCGGTCTCCACGGGTGTCGTCTTCCCGAAGTACCGCGGCGACCTGGTCCAGGCCGCCGTCGTCACGGAGCGGATGCGCACGGGCGCCATCGAGTCGCTGCGGGTCCCCGCCAACCCCCTGGACGTCCTCGCCCAGCAGTTGGTCGCGATGGTGGCCCTGGACAGCTGGCAGGTGGACGACCTGCTGGCCCTGGTGCGCCGTGCCGCGCCGTTCGCCTCGCTCCCGGAGTCGGCGTTCACCTCCGTCCTGGACATGCTCGCCGGCCGCTATCCGTCCGACGCCTTCGCGGAGCTGCGCCCGCGCGTGGTGTGGGACCGCGTCGCGGGCACGGTCACCGGACGCCCCGGGGCACAGCGCCTGGCGGTCACCTCCGGGGGCACGATTCCCGACCGCGGCCTGTTCGGGGTCTTCCTCGCGGGCGCAGACCCCAAGAAGGGCGGCGGCCGCGTCGGCGAGCTCGACGAGGAGATGGTCTACGAATCCCGCGTGGGCGACGTCTTCACGCTCGGTACGAGCTCCTGGCGCATCGAGGACATCACGCGCGACCGCGTCCTGGTCTCCCCCGCGCCCGGCGTCCCCGGAAGGCTGCCGTTCTGGAAGGGCGACCAGCTGGGCCGCCCGCTCGAACTGGGCCGTGCGCTCGGCGCGTTCCTGCGCGAGATCGGCTCGCTGCCGCAGGGCGACGCGCGCGACCGCCTCCTCGCCGCGGGCCTCGACACCTGGGCCGCGGACAACGTCCTGACGTACCTCACCGAGCAGCGCGAGGCCTGCGGCCACATCCCGGACGACCGCACGATCGTGGTGGAGCGCTTCCGCGACGAGCTGGGCGACTGGCGCGTGGTGGTGCACTCCCCGTTCGGCGCCCAGGTGCACGCCCCCTGGGCCCTCGCCCTCGGCGCCCGCCTCACCGAGCGGTACGGCATGGACGCGCAGGTCATGCACGCCGACGACGGCATCGTGCTGCGCCTGCCCGACGCCGACCTGATGGGCCTCGACCTGCTCGACCAGGACCCGGCGGACCTCGGCACGGCCGTGGACTCGACGCTCGACCCGGAGAAGGCGCCCGTGGGCGCGGCAGACGTGGCCTTCGACAAGGGCGAGGTCGGCCAGATCGTCACCGACCAGGTGGGCGGCTCCGCGCTGTTCGCCTCCCGCTTCCGCGAGTGCGCCGCCCGCGCGCTGCTGCTGCCGCGCCGCAGTCCCGGCAAGCGCACGCCCCTGTGGCAGCAGCGCCAGCGCGCCGCCCAGCTCCTGGAGGTCACCAGCGAGTTCGGTTCCTTCCCGATCGTCCTGGAGGCGGTCAGGGAATGCCTCCAGGACGTCTTCGACGTACCGGGCCTGACCGAGCTGATGGGCGACATCGAGTCCCGCCGCGTCCGCCTCGTCGAGGTCACCACCCCGGAGCCGTCCCCCTTCGCCCGCTCCCTCCTGTTCGGGTACGTGGCGCAGTTCCTGTACGAGGGCGACTCACCGCTCGCCGAGCGCCGCGCCGCCGCCCTGTCCCTGGACTCCCGCCTCCTGGCCGAGCTGCTCGGCCAGGCCGAGCTGCGCGAGCTCCTCGACGCGGACGTCCTCGCCACCCTGGAGCAGGAACTCCAGTGGCTGACCGACGACCGCCGTGCCAAGGACGCCGAAGGCGTGGCCGACCTGCTGCGTCTCCTCGGTCCGCTCACGGACGCCGAGCTGGCCGAGCGCGGCGCGGAGCCCGAGTGGGCCGAGGAGCTGGCGGGCGCGCGCCGAGCCATCAGGGTCCGCGTCGGCGGCGCCGACCACTGGGCGGCGATCGAGGACGCGGGCCGCCTGCGGGACGCGCTCGGCACGGCGCTGCCGGTCGGCGTCCCGGAGGCCTTCACCGAGCCCGTCAAGGACCCCTTGGGCGACCTCCTCGCGCGCTACGCCCGCACGCACGGCCCGTTCACGTCCGCCGCGGCCGCCGCCCGCTTCGGCCTGGGCGCGGCGGTCACGGACGGGGCCCTGCACCGCCTCGCCGCGAACGGCCGTGTCGTCCAGGGCGAGTTCCACCCCGCGGGGATCGGTCAGGAGTGGTGCGACGCCACCGTCCTGCGCCGTCTGCGACGCCGTTCGCTGGCTGCCCTGCGGCACGAACTGGAACCGGTGCCACCGGCCGCACTCGCCCAATTCCTGCCCCAGTGGCAGCACTTGAGCGGGCACGGGCTGCGCGGTGTCGACGGTCTGGTGCGCGCCATCGAGCAGCTCCAGGGCGCGTCGGTCCCGGCCTCCGCCCTGGAGAAGCTCGTCCTGCCCTCCCGGGTCACCGGGTACGCCCCCGCGATGCTCGACGAGCTGACGGCGGCCGGGGAGGTGGTCTGGGCGGGAGCCGGGGCCCTCCCGGGCAAGGACGGCTGGATCAGCCTGTACTTGGCGGACGCGGCCCCCCTCCTGCTGCCGCCCCCGCACCCCCTGGAGCTGACCGCCCTCCACCAGTCCGTCCTGGACACCCTCTCCGGAGGCTACGGCCTGTTCTTCCGGCAGATCGCCGACCAGATCCGCGCGACCACCCACCCGGACGTCTCCGACCCCCAACTGGCCGACGCCGTCTGGGACCTGGCGTGGTCCGGCCGACTCACCAACGACACGCTCGCCCCGATGCGCTCCCTCCTGGGGTCGGGGCGCACCGCCGGTTCCACGGCCCACCGCGCGAAGCGCAGCGTCCCGCGCGGGCGGTACGGCTCACTGACGGCTGCCGCCCGCCCCGCCTCCCGGACGGGTCCGCCCACGGTCGCGGGCCGCTGGTCCCTGCTGCCCGCCCGCGAGCCCGACCCGACACTGAGGGCCCACGCCCTGGCCCGCACGCTGCTCGACCGGCACGGCGTGGTGACCCGCGGGGCGGTCGGGGCCGAAGGCGTCGAGGGCGGCTTCTCAGCGGTGTACCGCGTCCTGTCGGCCTTCGAGGACAACGGCCAGACGCGGCGGGGTTACGTGGTGGAGGGGCTCGGGGCCGCGCAGTTCGCGATGGACGGCGCGGTGGACCGGCTGCGGGCCGGGGCCAACGCCCGTGAGCGCGGGGACGGTTCCCGGCCGTCCGACGCCCAGGCCGTCGTCCTGGCCGCCGCTGACCCGGCCAACGCCTACGGCGCCGCCCTGCCCTGGCCCGAGCCACCGGCCGAGGCCGGCCACAAGCCCGGCCGGAAGGCGGGGTCCCTGGTGGTCCTGGTGGACGGCGAGTTGACCCTGTACATGGAGCGCGGCGGCAAATCGCTGCTCGCGTGGTCCACCGCCACGCCGGACGGCTCCGCCCCGTCGGAGGACCTCCGCCTGCCTGCGGCCGCCTCGGCGTTGGCCTCCGCGGCGAAGGCCGGCGCACTCGGCACGGTCACCGTCGAACGCATCAACGGCTCCCCCTCCCTGACGTCCCCCCTCTCCCCCCTCCTGGAACACTCAGGCTTCCACGCCACCCCCCGCGGCCTCCAAATCCGCCCCTGACCTCCCCACACGACACGTCGACCTGGAGGCCAGGACGCCAGGCACCGCCGCCCCACCAGGCCAAAGGCCGCGCGAGCCCCACATCACGGGCGCCGTCGGCCGGGGCTGTGCCCACCCGTTCCGCCCTCTGGGCGGCCCAGCTGCCCACAGCAGGGGGGCATGGACGGCAGGCACCGCCGGCCACAGCGCAGGGAAACCACCGGACCGAAGGCCGGGACAGGAACCCCCACCGGACCGATAGCCAGACGCTAGGCCCCCACCGGACCGTTCGCCGCGAACCGAACCGGAGGGGACGTGCCGGTATGTCCGCGCGCAGCTCGGCCCACCACGATGGACGTACACACAACGCGTACCAGGCCACACACGCGAGCACGGACATACCGGCGCGGCCCCGCCCCACAACCGGACACAAGGCGAAAAGACCGCAACCCCCCACGACCCAAGGCGCCCCCGCCAGCAAAAGTGGAACGCTACCCCCATGCCCGAAGGAGACACCGTCCACCAATCCGCCCACCACCTCCACACAGCCCTCTCCGGCCACCCCCTCACCCGCTCCGACCTCCGCGTCCCCAAGCTCGCCACCACCGACCTGACCACCCGCACCGTCCTGGACGTAACCGCCCGCGGCAAACACCTCCTCACCCGAGTGGAAGGCGGCCTCACCCTCCACTCGCACCTGGGCATGGACGGCTCCTGGCGCGTGTACACCCCGCAGGAACGCTGGCGCGGCGGCCCCACCCACCAGATCCGCGCCATCCTCGCCACCGCAGACCACACCGCCGTCGGCTACCGCCTGCCGGTCCTGGAACTGCTCCGCACGGCCGACGAGCACCGCGCCGTGGGCCACCTTGGCCCGGACCTCCTGGGCCCGGACTGGGACCCGGACCAGGCGCTGCGGAACCTACGGGCGGACCCCGAGCGCGCCCTGGGCGAGGCGCTGCTCGACCAGCGGAATCTCGCGGGCATCGGCAACATCTACAAGAGCGAACTCTGCTTCCTGCTCAGGGCCACCCCCTGGCTTCCGGTCGGTGAGCTGTCCGAGGAGCAGGCCACCCGCCTACCGACCCTGGCGAAGAAGCTCCTGGAGGCGAACCGCGACCGCCCGGCCCGCACGACGACGGGCAGCACCCGCCCCGGCCAACGCCTGTACGTGTACGGCCGCGCACCCCGCCCCTGCCTGCGCTGCGGCACACCCCTGCGCTCGGCGGAGCAAGGCGACCCCACCCGCAAACGCCCCACGTACTGGTGCCCGACCTGCCAACAGGGCCCAACCCCTTAAGAAAACCAAAACCACTCCACCCACGCACCCACGCACCCACGCACCCACGCACCCACGCACCCACGCACCCACGCACCCACGCACCCACGCAAACCAACTAGTTGACGCCCCGTCAGATCTAGCCGTACGGTCCCGCCATGCCCATAACGGCGTACGACCTCACCGACCGCACAGCGTTCGTCACAGGCGCCGCCAGCGGAATCGGCCGCGCCACCGCCGTACTGCTCGCAGAGGCGGGCGCGGCGGTGCACTGCGCCGACCGCGACGCCCAGGGTCTGCAGGAGACGGCGACCCGCATCAAGGCGGACGGCGGGACGGCGTTCGCGTACACCGTGGACGTCGCCGACAAAGCGCAGGTAGACGAGGCCGTAGCGGAGGCGGCCGAGACGACGGGCCGACTGGACGTGATGGCGGCGATCGCCGGGATCATGCACAGCAGCCCGGTCCTGGAGACACGCGAAGAGGACCTGGACCGGGTCCTGGGCGTGAACTTCAAGGGGGTCCTGTACGCGTGCCAGGCGGCGGCCAGGACGATGATCGCCGGAGGGACGGGCGGCAGCATCGTGACGATGGCGTCGAGCGCGGTCGACACCAGCTACCCCGGCCTGCTCTGCTACGCCTCGGCGAAGGCGGCCGTCGTGCAGCTGACGAAGACGCTGGCGGCGGAGGTCGGCGAGCACGGAATCCGGGTCAACGCCGTGGCTCCGGGATGGACGCGTACGCCGATGACGCACCGGCACGAGGAGGAGGCACAGGCGGCGGCGGAGGCCGCGCTGGCCCGCAGGTCGCCCCTGGGGAGGGTCGGCGAACCGGAAGACGTGGCGCACGCCGTGCTGCACCTGGCGTCGGACGCGTCGTCGTTCAC
Organism: Streptomyces sp. NPDC127108; assembly: GCF_042677545.1. Taxonomy (NCBI): domain Bacteria; kingdom Bacillati; phylum Actinomycetota; class Actinomycetes; order Kitasatosporales; family Streptomycetaceae; genus Streptomyces; species Streptomyces sp. NPDC127108. The sequence continues at coordinate 66,860 of NZ_JBHXTE010000046.1, forward strand.
GACGGGCCAGATCCTGCGCCCGAACGGCGGCGTCGCGATGCCTTGGTGACCTGTCCAGGCGACCTGCGCCGAGCGACCCCCGCAGCCCGCGCCTTCGCCACGCAGTGCACCGGCAGCAGACTCAACCCCCACCCCCCGGCGGCGACGGCCCCCTCGAGGACGCCCGCCTCGGGCGCCAGGGCGAGCCGGAAGACGGCCCACCACCACAGCGCGGAAAGCCCCAGCACCGGCGCCCACCGCACGATGCGCCACGGCACGGCTGTCACCTCCCGCCAGGAGCCAGGCCGACCGCACGGCCGCACACGGAGCCCGCCCGGACGGACGCCGGACGCGGGCTTTCCGAGTCTCCCCCGCCCCACTCGCCCCCGCATCCGAAGAGCCCACAGCCACCCGCACCGCACCCCCGCACCATCGGCTGGAGCTGGAGTACGACCCAGAACCAGAAGTACGACCCAGAACCAGAAGTACGGCCCAGAACATCGACAGCACCAGCCCGACACTCACAGAACCGGGCCAGGACGGACGAACAGACCAGTCCAGGGCTGACGACCAGACCGGCCCCGTCCGGTCCGCCGAGACACTCCCACGGGCCGCCCGTCCCCCAAGGCGCCCCCGCCAGACCTATCCGTTCTCGGCCTGGAACATCCAGTGATGCTTCTCCAGGTCAGCCGTGATCTGGATGAAGATGTCCTGGCTCACCGGATCCGCGTCACCGGTGGCACCCACCCGCTCCCGCATCCGCGTGATCACCGCTCCGAGCGCGTCCACGAGCGCCCCGACCGCGTCGGTGTCCTTGACCCAGCCGTCGGGAACCTGGCCGATACCGCTGCTCGACGCCACCGTCCCGGCCCGCCCGTCGGGCGAGACACCGAGCGTGGAGGCACGTTCGGCGACGGTGTCGGAGTGCAGCCGGGCGGTGTCCACGACCTCGTCGAGCTGCAGGTGCACGGAGCGGAAGCGCGGGCCGACCACGTTCCAGTGGATCTGCTTGGCCACCAGGGACAGGTCGACGAGGTCCACGAGGGCGCCCTGCAGCGCCTCGGACACAGTCTTCAGATCGTCGTCGGGCAACGGGCTCTTCACGACGTACATCGGTTCCTCCGCGTCTTGACTGTCGTCACTGTTGTCACTGTCGTCACGGTCGTCTGGCTGTCACAGCCAGCCAGCTGCCATCACCAGCCAGCTGTCCTCGTGTCTCGGCTGTCCAAACAACGCCGCTCAAAACACCATCAACCATCGCGCAAGCGCTACATTACGGCCACTTCGGGCACCACTCGCAGGCGAGAAACAGCGGCCGACCGGAACAGGACAGCAAAAGCCCCGGCCGGACAGCCCGGCCGGGGCTCTGTGCGCGTAAGAAGCCTGAACGTCAGGCGGCGACGACGTCGACCGCTTCCGCAGGCGCCTTGATGGTCACCCGTTCCGGTGGCACACCGGTCACCGAGACGGAATTGAGCATCGGACGCATCGGTGCGCGCACCGGTTCCGTAGCCGCTGCCGACTGGGCCAGCTCGGCGAGCGAAAGCTCGTCGCTCACTTCCCGCATGAGCTCGGACATCCGTACGTCAAGCGCGTCGCAGATCGCGGAAAGCAGCTCGGAGGAAGCCTCCTTCTGCCCCCGCTCCACCTCGGAGAGATAGCCGAGTGAGACTCGGGCGGACGAGGAGACTTCGCGCAGAGTACGGCCCTGGCGCTGGCGCTGCCGACGCAGCACGTCACCCAGCAGGCGACGGAGCAGAATCATCGGTGGCTCCCTCCTCGGACCGCGTAGCCGCATCCTTCACGCCCCACCGTACCGCCTTGCGCGGCGGCCGTGCGGGGAGCGATGTCGTGTTCACTCAGGGCTGCAAACATCAAGTCCCCCCGTTCTGTTCCGTATCCTGTGCCCGCTCGTTCCCGGCGCGTTCTCCCGAGAGCTGCCGAAGGAGCAGTCCCAGCACACTGCGTACGCTCTCTCTACGGATTTCCGTACGGATTCCGTTCAACCTCAGGCCGGCCACATTCCCCTCAGAGCGAAGCGGGGAACCAGGGCCGACGACCGCGACGAACACCGTTCCGACCGCCTGTCCGTCCTGCGGATCGGGGCCGGCGACGCCCGTCGTGGCGAGCCCCCAGTCCGCGCCGAGCAGCTCGCGCACACCGGCGGCCATCTGCAGGGCGACGTCGCCGTCCACGGCTCCGCGGGCGGCGAGCAGCTCGCCGTCCACCCCGAGGACTTCCCGCTTCAGCTCCGTCGCGTACGCCGTGACGGAGCCGCGGAAGACCCGCGAGGCACCCGGCACCGACGTTACCTCGGCGGCCACGAGACCGCCGGTCAGGGATTCGGCGACGGCGAGCGTCTCACCGCGCCCGGCGAGCACCCGCAGCACCTCGGCGGCCACCCCGGCCCCGGCCACGCCTGCGGCGTCCACACCGGCACCCGCACCGGCGCCCGCCTCCGATCCCCCCGACATCACTTCGCGGCTCCCCGCTCCGGCTCCGGGTCGGCCTCCTCGCGCGCGGCGTCCGCGCTCGCCGCCGCGCTCGCCGCCATGCCCTGCCTGCGCAGCACCACGGCCTGCTTCACGTAGTCCAGGCCGGTGACCACGGTGAGGACGACGGCGACGCCCATCACCCAGAACCGCAGGGTCGCGAGCGGGCCGGTCAGCGCCAGGACGTACATCCCGACGGCCGTGCCCTGCGCGAGGGTCTTCATCTTGCCGCCGCGGCTTGCCGGGATGACGCCGTAGCGGATCACCCAGAAGCGCAGCAGTGTGATCCCGAGCTCACGCCCGAGGATCACGCCGGTCACCCACCAGGGCAGGTCGCCGAGCCAGGACAGACAGATGAGCGCCGCCCCCATGATCGCCTTGTCGGCGATGGGGTCGGCGATCTTCCCGAAGTCCGTGACCAGGTTGTACGTGCGGGCGAGGTGACCGTCGAAGAGGTCGGTGATCATGGCGATGGCGAAGGCGGCCCAGGCGAACGAGCGCCAGGCCGGGTCGTAGCCGCCGTTGCCGAGGAGCAGCATCACAAAGCCGGGCACGAGCAGCAGCCGGACCATGGTCAGCAGGTTCGCGACGTTCCACAGGCTGGCCTGGTCGACCGCCGCGGCGCCCAGCTTCCCGCCGCGCACCGGCTTCGCGCCGTGCGCGCCGGAGCCGCCCGCCGCGGATGCCGGGACTTGGGTCATCTGCCCGTCCCTTCGCCGACGCCCCGGGACCGGCCCGCACCGGGGCCCTCGGGGCCGGCTCCGGCCCCTTCTCCCAGGAGCTCGCACTGCTCCGCCACCAGATCCACGCCTTCCGTACCGACCACCTTTGCCACGACCATACGGCCGACGTGCAAGGGCTCCCCAGCCGTCGCGTCCGCGAACCGGATCTGGCCGTCCGTCTCGGGCGCCTGGTGCGCGGCGCGCCCGATGGCGCCGTCCTCGTCGTCGACGGACTCGATCAGCACCTCCAGGCGCTCGCCGAGGCGCTCCTCAGCGCGCTGCGAGGTCAGCTCCTCCGCGAGCCGCGAGACCCGCGCGAGCCGCTCGTCGACGGTGTCCTGGTCGAGCTTGTGCTCGTACGTCGCCGCTTCCGTGCCCTCCTCGTCGGAGTACCCGAAGACGCCGATCGCGTCGAGCCGGGCGCCCGTGAGGAACCGCTCGAGCTCGGCGACGTCGGCCTCGGTCTCGCCGGGGAAGCCGACGATGAAGTTGGAGCGCACACCGGCCTGCGGCGCCTTGCCGCGGATGGTCTCCAGGAGCTCCAGGAAGCGGTCGGTGTCCCCGAAGCGGCGCATCGCGCGCAGCACGCCGGGCGCGGAGTGCTGGAAGGAGAGGTCGAAGTACGGCGCGACCTTCTCGGTGGACGTCAGGACGTCGATGAGTCCGGGGCGCATCTCGGCGGGCTGCAGGTAGCTGACCCGGACGCGCTCGATGCCGTCGACGGCGGCCAGCTCGGGCAGCAGCGTCTCCAGGAGCCGGATGTCGCCGAGGTCCTTGCCGTACGAGGTGTTGTTCTCGGAGACCAGCATGACCTCCTTGACGCCCTGCTCGGCCAGCCAGCGGGTCTCGCCGAGGACGTCCGAGGGGCGGCGCGAGATGAAGGAGCCACGGAAGGACGGGATGGCGCAGAAGGAGCACCTGCGATCGCAGCCGGAGGCGAGCTTCACCGAAGCCACCGGGTTGCTCCCCAGGCGGCGGCGCAGGGGCGCACGCGGCCCGGAGGCGGGCGCGAGGCCCTCGGGCAGGTCCACGGGCGCGTGGCCGGGCAGGGAGACCTCTGAGCCCGCTTCCTGGCGCTCCGCGGGGCTGATCGGGAGCAGCTTGCGGCGGTCGCGCGGGGTGTGCGAGGCGTGGATGCCGCCGTTGAGGATGGTCTGCAGGCGGTCGGAGATGTCGGCGTAGTCGTCGAAGCCGAGGACGCCGTCGGCTTCGGGCAGCGCCTCGGCGAGATCCTTGCCGTAGCGCTCGGCCATGCAGCCGACGGCCACGACGGCCTGCGTCCTGCCGTGACCCTTGAGGTCATTGGCTTCGAGCAGGGCGTCTACGGAGTCCTTCTTGGCGGCTTCGACGAAGCCACAGGTGTTGACGACGGCGACGTCCGCGTTCTCGGCGTCCTCCACGAGGTCCCAGCCGTCCGCCTCCAAGCGGCCTGCGAGCTCCTCCGAGTCCACCTCGTTACGGGCGCAGCCAAGCGTGACAAGGGCGACGGTGCGGCGTTCGGGCATGGAATCAAGACTACTTCGTCCATGCGTCGGCGCCCGCCGCCAGGGTTCACTGGTGATCGCGACGGGCGCTCGGGGCGGGGCAGGTCAGCCGACCTCGGGGTCACCCTTCGTGTACGTCAGGCGCTCGACCTGGCCCGGTTCGAATTCGTTGTCGACCGGCTTGCCGTTCACGAACAGCTTGATCGCGCCGGCGTCGCCGAGGACGAGGTCGATCTTCTGCTTGTCCTGGAAGGTCTTGCTCTGGCCCTGCTTGAGCAGGCCGTCGAACAGCTGTCGGCCGTTGTGGTCCTTCACGGAGATCCAGCTGCGGCCGTCGGCGGCGTCGACCTTGACGGTCACCTTGTCGCGCGGCACCCCGGCGACGGCGCTGTCCGAGGGGTCCGGCTTGGGGTCGGCGGGCTTGCTGCCGCTCGGCTTCGGGGCGGCGGACTTGCTGGGCGTGGAGCCCTCGGCGACCTGCTGGCCGCCGTCGCCGTCCTCGTCTCCGCTGAAGGCGGTGTACCCGACGAAGGCGATCACGGCGACGATGGCGGCGACCATGGCCGCGGTCCAGTTCGGGCGGCGCGGCTCGGAGCGGATCCGCTCGGCCTCGAACAAAGGTGCGGCCGGAGTGGGCGCGGGCGGCCTGCCGCCGTGCCCCGCGTCGTACTGCGCGACCAGCGGGGCGGGGTCGATGCCGACGGCGCGCGCCAGCGTACGGATGTGTCCGCGGGCGTACACGTCGCCGCCGCAGCGCGAGAAGTCGTCCTGTTCGATCGCGTGCACGATCGGGATGCGCACCCGGGTGGACGTACTGATCTCGTCGACGGTCAGTCCCGCGTCCACGCGTGCCTGCCGAAGGACATGACCGATCGAGGGACGCTCTTCCGCGGGGCGTTCGGCCGCGGGGCTGTCCTCTGCGGGGCGGTCGTCTGAAGGGTGGTCGTCTTCAGGGGAGTTGCCGATGGACACGGGTGCGCCTTTCGAGCGTGTAGCCACCTGCCGGACATTCAGTCTAGGGGGGCCGAGAAAGGGTGGGGCAACCGGGCGGACGGACTTTGTACGCCATCAGAATGGCCGGACATCCTGATGGTGGGACATGGTGCTGTTCTTCCCCTCAACTTGACGTGAGCCGAAGAGAAACGGTTGCTTGCATTCTCGAACGGGTGAGCACGTCCCCGTACGGGTGAACGCGACTCCCCCGGGTCAAACCGGCTCCGTACGAGCGAACCGGCTCGTTCAGGGAGCCTCCCCGCGGATCACGGCGAGCACTCCGTCCAGCTCATCGGGTTTCACAAGAACGTCACGTGCCTTTGAGCCTTCGCTCGGTCCGACGATGTTCCGCGACTCCATGAGGTCCATCAGGCGGCCCGCCTTGGCGAAGCCGACGCGCAGCTTGCGCTGGAGCATCGACGTGGACCCGAACTGGGTGGAGACGACCAGCTCGGCCGCCTGGCACAGCAGGTCGAGGTCGTCGCCGATGTCCTCGTCGATCTCCTTCTTCTGCTTGGTGGCCACGGTGACGTCGTCGCGGAAGACGGGCGCCATCTGGTCCTTGCAGTGCTGGACGACCGCGGCGACCTCGTCCTCGGTCACGAAGGCGCCCTGCATGCGGATGGGCTTGTTCGCGCCCATGGGCAGGAACAGGCCGTCGCCCTTGCCGATCAGCTTCTCGGCGCCGGGCTGGTCGAGGATGACGCGGCTGTCGGCGAGCGAGGAGGTGGCGAAGGCGAGCCGTGAGGGAACGTTTGCCTTGATCAGGCCGGTCACGACGTCCACGGAGGGCCGCTGCGTGGCCAGGACCAGGTGGATGCCTGCGGCGCGCGCGAGCTGCGTGATGCGCACGATCGAGTCCTCGACGTCACGCGGCGCGACCATCATCAGGTCGGCCAGCTCGTCCACGATGACCAGCAGGTACGGGTACGGCTGCAGCTCCCGCTCGCTGCCCTCGGGCGCGTTGACCTTGCCCGCGCGCACGGCCTCGTTGAAGTCGTCGATGTGCCGGAACCCGTACGCGGCGAGGTCGTCGTAGCGCAGGTCCATCTCGCGTACGACCCACTGCAGCGCCTCGGCCGCGCGCTTGGGGTTGGTGATGATCGGCGTGATCAGGTGCGGGATGCCCTCGTACGCGGTGAGCTCGACGCGCTTGGGGTCGACGAGGACCATCCGGACGTCCTCGGGCGTCGCTCTTATCATGATCGAAGTGATCAGGCAGTTGATGCAGGACGACTTGCCGGAGCCGGTGGCTCCGGCCACCAGGATGTGCGGCATCTTGGCCATGTTGGCCATCACGTAGCCGCCCTCGACGTCCTTGCCGAGCGCCACCAGCATCGGGTGGTCGTCCTCGGCGGCGTCCGCGAGGCGCAGGACGTCACCGACGTTGACCATCTCGCGGTCGGTGTTGGGGATCTCGATGCCGACCGCGGACTTGCCGGGGATGGGCGAGATGATCCGCACGTCCGGAGAGGCCACGGCGTACGCGATGTTCTTGGCCAGGGCCGTGATCTTCTCGACCTTCACGGCGGGGCCGAGCTCGATCTCGTAGCGCGTGACCGTCGGGCCGCGCGTGAAGCCGGTGACGTCGGCGTCGACCTTGAACTCGCTGAAGACGTTCGTGAGGGAGTCCACCACCGCGTCGTTCGCGGCACTGCGGGCCTTGCCGGGGCCGCCGCGCTCCAGGAGGTCGAGGGAGGGCAGCGAGTAGGTGATGTCTCCGGAGAGCTGCAGTTGCTCCGCGCGCGGGGGCAGGTCGCGGTGCTCGTCGGGGGCGGCCTTGGTCAGGTCGGGCACGCCGCCAGCGGGGGCCTTGGGCGCAGCCTTCCTGCCCGGGACGGGGGCTCCGGGGACGGGGGCCTCGGTGGCACGGGCCGGCGGCACGGGGGCGGACCGCTCGTGCTCCTCGCGGTCCACGGTGACGCCCTGCGTGAGGTCGGCGACCAGGGCCGAGGGCGGCATGCCGTGCATGACGGCGCCGTCGAGCGCCGCGGCCGCGGCGGCGGCCACGTCCACGGCGTCCATGGGGCGGTCGAGGTCGGGGCGCACAGACGCGCGACGCGGCCTGCGCCGCTTCGAGAGGGCCTCCTCCTCCGCCTCGTCGGCCGAGGGCCCCTGCGGGCCGCTCCCGGGCTTCCTGCGGCGCCGCGCGGGCAGGGCCTCGCGCCACTGCTCTTCGTAGCGCTCGTCGTCGTCGGAGTATTCGGGGTAGTCGGCGTACTCGCCGTGGTCCCCGTACGCGCCCTCCGCCTCGGGTGCCTCCACGACGCCGAGCCGCACCCCGAGCTGCCGCAGCCGCTGCGGGATGGCGTTGACGGGCGTGGCCGTGACGACGAGCAGCCCGAAGACGGTCAGCAGGACCAGCATCGGTACGGCGAGGACCTCACCCATGGCCTTGTTCAGCGGCGTGGACACGCCCCAGCCGATGAGCCCGCCCGCGTCCCTTATCGCCTGCATGCCCTCGTCGCGCGCGGGCGACCCGCACGCGATGTGCACCTGGCCGAGCACGCCGATGACGAGCGCGGACAGGCCGATCACGATGCGGCCGTTGGCGTCGATCTTCTCGGGGTGCCGGATGAACCGCACGGCGATGGCCGCGAGCAGTATCGGCACCAGCAGGTCGAGCCGGCCGAAGGCGCCGGTCACCAGCATCTCGACCAGATCGCCCACGGGCCCGCGCAGATTGGACCAGGTGCCCGCGGCGACGATCAGGGCGAGGCCGAGCAGAAGCAGCGCGATGCCGTCCTTGCGGTGGGCCGGGTCGAGCCCCTTGGCGCCGCGTCCCACGCCGCGGAACATCGCGCCCACCGCGTGCGCGATGCCGAGCCAGACGGCGCGCACCACGCGGTAGAGGGGGTTGGTGGGGCTCGGCGCCGGCTTCGGGGCGGGCTTCTTGGCCGCGGCCTTCTTGGCGGGCGCCTTCTTCGCCGCGGGCTTCGCGGGCGCTTTCTTGGCGGCGGCCTTCTTCGCCGGAGCCTTGGTCGGCGCGGCCGCCTTCTTCGCGGGCGTCTTCTTGGCTGCGGGCTGACGTGAGGCCATGGGTGTGAGGTTACCGGGGGAGACGACGGTGGACACGTGTGCCCACTGCTTCACCCGTCTGTGTCGCCCTTGCCGGGGCGGGAAACTGACGGGTGTTCACAGTGGGCGGGCGAGGCCTGCGCGCGCGTCAGTTCTGTGAAGGCACCGAAGGGGCGCCGCTGCCCGTGCCCGGCTCCAGTGCGTCAAGAGCCCTGCGCAAACCCGTGAGTTTGCGTTCGAGATGGGCTGCCGTGGCGACGGCGGCGGCGTCCGCCGAGTCGTCGTCGAGCTGCTTGGACAGCGCTTCGGCCTGCTCCTCGACGGCAGCGAGGCGCGCCGACAACTCGGCCAGCAGACCGGCGGGCTCCTTGGCCTCCGCGGCCGCGGCCTTGGCGCCGCCTTCGAGCTGGAGCCGCAGCAGCGCCGCCTGCTCGCGCAGTTGGCAGTTCTTCATGTACAGCTCGACGAACACCGAGACCTTGGCGCGCAGCACCCACGGGTCGAAGGGCTTGGAGATGTAGTCCACGGCGCCGGCCGCGTACCCGCGGAAGGTGTGGTGCGGGCCGTGGTTGATCGCGGTGAGGAAGATGATCGGGATGTCCCGGGTCCGCTCTCGCCGCTTGATGTGCGCGGCGGTCTCGAAACCGTCCATTCCTGGCATCTGGACGTCCAGCAGAATGACCGCGAAGTCGTCCGTCAGCAGCGCTTTGAGCGCTTCCTCCCCGGACGATGCCCGCACCAGCGTCTGATCGAGCGCAGAGAGGATGGCCTCCAGCGCCAGCAGATTCTCCGGCCGGTCATCGACCAGGAGGATCTTGGCCTTCTGCACCATGGCCCGCCCTCCTCGCCCCGGCGGTACACCGGGCGCCGCCCCAGGGGACGGCTCCCTTGCGCCGTCCGTCCTTGTGCCGGTCATGGTAGCCGCACCCCGCCTGTCGCCACACCCTGTCACCGCGATGTCACTGTGCACGTAGCAGAAACGCAGTGGCGGACCAGAAGGTTCCCCGTATACCGCGGTTCTACACGACGTCGGCCACACTCTGTCAGCAACTCCGCGTAATGGTGCGGCTTCTTCGCACCGACCGCGAGCCGCCTTCCCGCCGTACCCGAGTCGGCTTCCGGCCGCCCCGGCCGCCGGGTCACTCCCGGTGCATCCACTGGTGCATCACCGACAACAGATGATCAGGGTCGACCGGCTTGGTCACGTAGTCCGACGCCCCGGAGTCGATGGCCTTCTCCCGGTCGCCCTTCATGGCCTTCGCCGTGAGCGCGATGATCGGCAGTCCGGCGAACTGCGGCATGCGGCGGATCGCCGTCGTCGTCGCGTAACCGTCCATCTCCGGCATCATGATGTCCATCAGGACGACCGTCACGTCGTCGTGCTGCTCCAGGACCTCGATGCCCTCGCGGCCGTTCTCCGCGTACAGCACGGCCAGGCCGTGCTGCTCCAGGACGCTGGTGAGCGCGAACACATTGCGGATGTCGTCGTCGACGATGAGCACCTTCTCGCCGCCGAACTGGATGCGCACCCGCACGGCCGGAGCCTCCTCCCCCGCGCTCTCCTGCCATTGCTCCTGCGCCCCCGCGCCGACCGCGGGCTGCCCCGGGACCGCCTGCGCGGGACCCGTGGCCGACGGCGCGCCCCGGCGGCGGCGCCGGAACAGCGCGGCGGGGCCAGGAGCCGCCTGCGGGGGCGTGGTGGCGGGCGGCTGGGACTGCGGGTGCCCGTTCGCGCCCGCGGCGGTCTCCGGAGACTCCAGGGACTCCAGGGGCTCCAGTGCGGGCAACTCGGGAGTCGCGGACGGCGGCGGGAGCTGGGTGTAGCCCTGCGGCGGCAGTTCGCTGGGGTGCAACGGCAAATACAACGTGAAGGTGGAGCCGCGCCCCGGTTCGCTGGCCGCGTGGATCTCTCCGCCGAGCAGTCGCGCGATCTCCCGGCTGATCGACAGGCCGAGGCCCGTGCCGCCGTACTTGCGGCTGGTCGTGCCGTCGGCCTGCTTGAAGGCCTCGAAGATCACCCGCATCTTGCTGGCCGCGATGCCGATGCCGGTGTCGGCCACGGAGAAGGCGATCAGGTCGGCGTCGGCGTCCCGCAGCGACCCGGCCTCCAGGAGCTGCTCCCGGATGGCATTGGGCACGTCGTTGCTGGCGAGCCGGATGACCAGTTCGACCGCTCCGGAGTCGGTGAACTTCACCGCGTTGGCCAGCAGGTTCCGCAGCACCTGAAGGAGACGCTGTTCGTCCGTGTGCAGCGTCGCGGGCAGCTCCGGCGACACCCGTACGGAGAAGTCGAGGCCCTTCTCCGCGGTCAGCGGGCGGAAAGTGGCCTCTACGTAGTCCACGAGTTGGACGAGGGCGATGCGCGTCGGGCTGACGTCCATCTTGCCCGCCTCGACCTTCGACAGATCGAGGATGTCGTTGATCAGCTGGAGCAGGTCCGAGCCCGCGCCGTGGATCGTCTCGGCGAACTCCACCTGCTTGGGCGTGAGGTTCGCGTCGGCGTTGTCGGCGAGCAACTTCGCGAGGATGAGCAACGAGTTGAGCGGGGTGCGCAGCTCGTGCGACATGTTCGCCAGGAACTCGGACTTGTAGCGCATCGACACCGCGAGCTGTTCGGCGCGCTCCTCCAGGACCTGCCGGGCCTCCTCGATCTCGGTGTTCTTGACCTCGATGTCGCGGTTCTGCTGGGCAAGCAGTGCCGCCTTGTCCTCCAGCTCGGCGTTGGACTCCTGCAGCGCCTTCTGCCGGTTCTCCAACTCCGCGGACCGCTCGCGCAGTTGCTCGGTGAGCTCCTGCGACTGCTTGAGCAGGATCTCCGTCTTCGTGTTGACGCTGATGGTGTTGACGCTCGTCGCGATCATCTCGGCGATCTGGCTGAGGAAGTCCTTCTGGATGTGCGTGAACGGCTGGAAGGACGCCAGCTCGATGACGCCGAGCACCTTGCCTTCGAAGAGCACCGGCAACACGATGACCTGCGCCGGGGGCGCCTCGCCGAGCCCGGAGGCAATCCGCAGATAGCCGGACGGCGCGTTCTCCACGAGGATCGTGCGCCGCTCCTTGGCGGCCGTGCCGATGAGCGTCTCCCCCGGCCGGAACGACGTCGGCATCGACCCCATCGAATAGCCGTAGCTGCCCAGCATGCGCAGTTCGTACGCGTCCTCGTCACCGCCGAGGTCACTCGCGTCGTCGGTCGGCATGGCCAGGAAGAACGCGCCGTGCTGGGCCGAGACGACCGGCGTCAGCTCGCTCATGATCAGCGAGGCGACGTCCTCCAGGTCACGGCGGCCCTGCATGAGGCCGGAGATCCGCGCGAGGTTGCCCTTCAGCCAGTCCTGCTCCTTGTTGGCGAGGGTGGTGTCGCGGAGGTTCGCGATCATCGTGTTGATGTTGTCCTGGAGGACCTGGATCTCGCCCGCCGCGTCCACGTCGATCTTCAGGTTGAGGTCGCCGCGCGTCACCGCGGTGGCGACGGCCGCGATGGCGCGCACCTGCCGGGTGAGGTTCCCGGCCATCTCGTTCACGGACTCCGTCAGGTCCCGCCAAGTGCCGTCGACGTCCCGCACCCGCGCCTGACCGCCCAGCTGCCCCTCGGTGCCCACCTCGCGGGCGACCCGGGTGACCTGCTCGGCGAACGAGGAGAGCTGGTCGACCATCGTGTTGATGGTGGTCTTGAGCTCCAGGATCTCGCCGCGCGCGTCGATGTCGATCTTCTTGGTGAGGTCGCCCTTGGCGATGGCCGTCGTGACCATCGCGATGTTGCGCACCTGCCCGGTCAGGTTGGACGCCATCCCGTTCACGGACTCGGTGAGGTCCTTCCACGTACCGGACACGCCCGGAACGCGCGCCTGGCCGCCGAGGATGCCGTCCGTGCCCACCTCGCGGGCCACCTTGGTGACCTGGTCGGCGAACGAACTCAGCGTCTTCACCATCGTGTTGAAGGTGTCCGCGAGCTGCGCGACCTCGCCGCGCGCCTCGATCGTCACCGTCTTCGTCAGGTCACCGTTGGCGACGGACGCCGCGACCTGCGAGATGTTGCGCACCTGCATGGTCAGGTTGTTGGCCATCAGGTTGACGTTGTCGCTGAGGTCCTTCCAGATGCCCGTGACGCCGACCACCCGCGCCTGGCCGCCCAGCTTGCCCTCCGTGCCCACCTCACGGGCCACCCGCGTGACCTGCTCCGCGAACGACGACAGCTGGTCGACCATCGTGTTCACGGTCGTGACGAGCTCGAGGATCTCGCCCTTGGCGTCGACGGTGATCTTCTTGGACAGGTCACCCATGGCGACGGCCGTCGTGACCTCGGCGATGTTGCGCACCTGGAGGGTGAGGTTGTTCGCCATGCCGTTCACGGACTGCGTCAGGTCCTTCCACGTACCCGACACGCCCTGCACCTCGGCCTGCCCGCCGAGGATGCCGTCCGTACCCACCTCGCGGGACACCCGCGTCACCTGCTCGGCGAAGGCCGAGAGCTGGTCCACCATCGTGTTGAGGGTGTTCTTCAGCTCCAGGATCTCGCCGCGCGCGTCCACGTCGATCTTCTGCGACAGATCACCGCGCGCCACCGCCGTCGCGACCTGCGCGATGTTGCGCACCTGAGCCGTGAGGTTCCCGGCCATGCCGTTCACGGAGTCGGTCAGGTCGCGCCACACACCGGCGACGCCCGGCACCTGCGCCTGGCCGCCGAGTCGCCCTTCCGTGCCCACTTCCCGCGCCACGCGCGTCACCTGGTCGGCGAACGCGGAGAGCTGGTCCACCATCGTGTTGATGGTGTTCTTCAGCTCCAGGATCTCGCCGCGGGCGTCCACGTCGATCTTCTGCGACAGGTCGCCGCGGGCCACCGCCGTCGTCACCTGGGCGATCTGGCGCACCTGCGAAGTCAGGTTCCCCGCCATGAAGTTGACGGAGTCCGTGAGCTCCTTCCACGTACCGCTGACGCCGTCCACGCGCGCCTGGCCGCCGAGCCGCCCCTCCGTGCCCACGTCCCGCGCCATCCGCGTGACCTGGTCGGCGAACGACGACAGCTGGTCCACCATCGTGTTCACGGTGTTCTTCAGCTGGAGCATCTCTCCGGAGACGTCGACCGTGACCTTCTGGGAGAGGTCACCGTTGGCCACCGCCGTCGTCACCTGCGCGATGTTGCGCACCTGCCCGGTGAGGTTGCGGAAGGCGGTGTTCACCGAGTCGGTGAGGTCCTTCCACGTCCCCGCGGCGCCCGGCACCTGCGCCTGCCCGCCGAGCTCGCCCTCGACGCCGACCTCCCGCGCCACACGCGTCACTTCGGCACCGAACGACGACAGCTGGTCCACCATCGTGTTGACGGTGTTCTTCAACTCGAGCATCTCGCCCGCGACATCGACGGTGACCTTCTGGGAGAGGTCACCGCTGGCCACCGCCGTCGTCACCTGCGCGATGTCCCGCACCTGCGTCGTCAGGTTCCGGAAGACCGTGTTGACGGAGTCGGTCAGGTCCTTCCACGTCCCGGCCGCGCCCGGCACATTGGCCTGCCCGCCGAGCTGCCCCTCCGCGCCGACCTCGTTGGCGACGCGCGTGACCTCGTCCGCGAACGTCCGCAGCGTCTCCGTCATCTGGTTGATGGTCTCGGCGAGCTGGGCCACCTCGCCGCGCGCGCTCACCCGCACCTTCTGCGACAGATCGCCGTTCGCGACGGCCGTCGTGACCTGGGCGATGCCCCGCACCTGCGCGGTCAGGTTGCCCGCCATCAGGTTCACCGAGTCGGTGAGGTCCTTCCACACGCCCGCGACGCCCGGCACCTGCGCCTGCCCGCCGAGCTCGCCCTCCGTGCCGACCTCCCGCGCGACCCGGGTGACCTCGGAGGAGAACGAGGACAGCTGGTCCACCATCGTGTTGACGGTGTTCTTCAGCTCCAGCATCTCGCCGGCCACGTGCACCGTGACCTTGCGGGACAGATCACCCTTGGCGACCGCCGTCGTCACCAGGGCGATGTCGCGCACCTGCGCCGTCAGCCGGTACGCCATCGTGTTGACCGAGTCCGTGAGGTCCTTCCACGAACCGGACATGCCGCGCAGCCTGGCCTGCCCGCCCAGCTTGCCCTCCGTGCCGACCTCACTGGCCACCCGCGTGACCTCGTCGGTGAACGTGGACAGCTGGTCGACGAGGTTGTTGACGGTGCGCCCGACCTTCAGGAACTCACCGCGCAGCGGATGGCCGTTGCCCTCGTCCGCCTCCGCGCGCAGCTCCATGCGCTGCTCCAGGTCGCCCTCCGCGACCGCGGACAGCACCCGGCCGACCTCGGAGACGGGCCGTACGAGGTCCTCCACGAGGGCGTTCGAGGCGTCGATCGCCGCCGCCCAGGAGCCCTCCATGGCCCCGCCCCGCAGCCGCTCTGTGAGCTTTCCCTCACGCCCCACCGTGCGCCGCACCCGCGACAGCTCACCGGTCAGGTGGAGGTTGCGGTCGGCGACCTCGTTGAAGACCGCGGCGATCTCCGACATCACGTCGTCGCCCGAGACCGTCAGGCGCTTGCGGAAGTTCCCGTCCCGCATCGCCACCAGGGCGACGAGCAGCCTGTTGAGGGCCGCGGCGTCCACCGTGGCCGTCGTCCCGTTCCGCGGCTTGCGCTGACTGCTCAGGGACCGTCCGTCCTTCGCGCGCGTCTTTGTGCCACGCGTCGCAGCGCCAGACTCCACTGTGTCCCTCCCGCAAGGGTCGACCGTACTGCTGGGGCTCCATCTGGAAGCCTGCCCAGTGTTTCACCATGGCCGAACCAGGCCATAACAGTTCGGCAGCTTCGCACACCGTCCGCACACCCTCCGGGCGGAAACACTGGCGACCGGCATCAGCTTGGACGGCGAAGGTAAGTAACCTGGCATCCGGCTGTCCAACCACCCCGGTCCTGCCCGGCCAGGGCGGTGGCACACATAAACAGCGGGCATCGGAGGGGCGGCCGCACCATGGGACTGCAGATTCCCGGGGGACAACGGACGAGGAGCTCTGTGATCACCGCGCGCGCGGCTGCGACTTTCGAACCCGTCGGGCGTTCCGTCGCGACGGCCCGTTCGTTCGTCAGAGACACCCTCCAGGGCTGGGGGTTCTCCGACATCGTCGACGACGCGGTCGTTCTGACCAGTGAACTCGTCACGAACGCCGTCGTCCACGCGGGCACCGCCGCCGACGTCCTGTGCCTGCGCACCGAGGACGCCGTCCGCATCGAGGTCTCCGACCACTATCCCGAGCGCGAGATCCCGCTCCAGAACTCCCCCGCGACCATGGGCAGCCCCGACCGCGAGGGCGGCCGCGGCCTCCAGCTCTGCGCCGCGCTCGCCACCCGCTGGGGCGTCGACTACACCTCGACCCACAAGCAGGTCTGGTTCCAGCTCAACCTGCCCGACCGCCCCGTCGGCACCCGCGCCGCGGGCCCCGCGCTCCCGGCCGACCTCCTCCCGATCACCGACGGCCGCGTCCGCGTCGCCGTCGTCCAGATCGACCGCGCGGGCGCCATCTCCGCCTGGAACGAGGACGCCGAGGAACTCTTCGGGTACGTCGCCGAGCAGGTCACCGGCAAGCCCCTCACCGACTTCGCCGCCTGGCCGCACACCCCCGGCACCAGCACCGGCATCGCCGACGCCCTCCAGCTCTCCCGCTGGGAGGGCAGCTACGGAATCCGCGACTCCGGCGGCCGCGTCATCCCCGTCTACGCCTCGCACCTGCGCGTGCGCGACACCGACGGCGAGCCCTCCACGGTCTGCCTTCTCGTACGCGACGACGAGCGCGCCGTCCTGCAGACCCCGCTGCGCGGCCCCTCCCCCGAGCCGGGCACCCTCAGCGAACCGCGCGCCGCCGACCCCTTCGAGGTCTTCATCGGCTCGCCCGCGCCGGAGGACCTGGACGGCCTCCTGCAGCGCACGGTCGAGCGCGCCCGCGACATGCTCGACGGCGACGCGGCCTTCCTGCTCCTGGCCACGGACGACGAGACGGAACTGGAGGTCCGCGCCTCCACGGGCCTGCCGTCGGCCCGCCAGCGCTTCGCCCGCGTGCCTGTGGAGGCGGGCCCCGGCCGGTACGGCTCGGCGCGTCTCCCGGCCGTCCACGAGGACCTCACGGTCGTCCCGGGCGCCGTCCCGCTGCTCAACAGCACCGGCATGCGCTCGGTCGTCACGGTCCCGCTGAAGGTCGAGGGCCGCCTCACGGGTTCGCTCGGTGTCGCCGCCGAGGCCCCCGACCGGTACTCGAACGAAGAGGCCCTGCGCCTGCAGTTCGCCGCCGACCGCATCGCCCTCGCCGTCGAGTCGGCCCGGCTCGGCGAGCTGGAGCGCCTGCGCCGCGGCTCCTTGTCCTTCCTCGTGGAGGCCTCCGACCTGCTCGCGGGCACCCTCGACCGCGATCAGACCCTGGCCCTCATGGCCCAGATGACCGTCCCGACGCTCGCCACGTGGTGCGCCGTCTACACCATCGCCGACCAGGCCTCGGAGCCGTATCTCTCGTACGTCCTGCACGAGGACGAGGAGCGCATCGACGGCCTCAAGGCCCTCCTCACGAAGGTCGCCCCGCCGGACCCGGTCCCGACCCCGGGCGCCCGCGTGTGGACGGCCCCCTCCGACGCCGCGCACCAGGCGGCCCTGCGCACGTCGATGCGCAACCTGGGCCTCGGTGAGCCGATGACGGTCGGCGCGGGCATCGGCACGACCCTGTCGACGGCCTCCGCGGTCGGCGGCGAGACGGTGGTCCTGCCTCTGGTCGCCCGCAACCGCGTCATCGGCATGCTGGTGCTCGGCAAGCCCTCCGACGAACACTTCCGCCAGGAGATCCTGGAGCTCGCCGAGGACCTGTCCCGCCGTGCCGCCCTGGCCCTGGACAACGCCCGCCTGTACTCGGAGCGCATGGCGATCAGCCAGTCCCTGCAGCGCAGCCTGCTCCCGCCCGGCCTGCCCCAGGTCCCGGGCGTGGAGGTGGAGGTCATCTACCGCGCGGCCGGCGAGGGCAACGAGGTCGGCGGTGACTTCTACGACCTCTTCCCGATCCGCGACGGCGCGTACGGCTTCGCGATCGGCGACGTCTGCGGCACGGGCCCGGAGGCGGCCGCGGTCACGGGCCTGGCCCGGCACGCGCTGCGCCTCCTTGCCCGCGAGGGCTTCGGCGGCCCCGCGGTCCTGGAGCGCCTCAACGCCGCGATCCTCGACGAGGGCGCCCGCAGCCGCTTCCTCACGCTCCTGTACGGCGAGTTGTGGCCCCAGGAGGACGGCTCGGCGGTCCTGAAGATC
This sequence comes from Streptomyces sp. NPDC127108, assembly GCF_042677545.1. Classification (NCBI taxonomy): domain Bacteria; kingdom Bacillati; phylum Actinomycetota; class Actinomycetes; order Kitasatosporales; family Streptomycetaceae; genus Streptomyces; species Streptomyces sp. NPDC127108. The sequence continues at coordinate 84,787 of NZ_JBHXTE010000046.1, forward strand.
GTCTGCGCGGGCCACCCGCTGCCGCTGCGCCTGCGCCAGGACGGCACGGTCGAGCCGTACGCGGAGCCGCAGCCCCTGCTCGGCGTCATGGACGACCTGGAGCTGTACGAGCAGACGGTGACCCTGGATCCCGGGGATGTCCTGCTGTGCGTCACGGACGGCGTGACGGAGCGCCGCGAGGGCACGCGCATGCTGGGTGACGACGGTCTCGCCGACGTCCTGACGACGTGCACGGGGCTCACGGCGGGCGCGGTGGCGGCCCGCATCATGCGCGCGGTGGAACGCTTCGCGTCGGACGCCCCGTCGGACGACATGGCGATCCTGGCGATGCGCGTCCCTGGCCTCGAGGACTGAACGACGTGTGCCCCTTCCTCCTGAAGGGGCACACAGCAAAGAAGGCCACCGTCCTCTGGACGATGGCCTTCTCGTATTCCTTGAATCTCTGAGCCCCCAAGCGGAATCGAACCGCTGACCTTCTCCTTACCATGGAGACGCTCTACCGACTGAGCTATAGGGGCCAGTTGCGTTCTGCGGGGTTTCCCTCGCGGCAACGGAATAGATCCTACCCGAACATCGGGCGCCTCAGAACCGCCGTCTCCTCGGTCGCCGAGGAACATGGCCGAAATTCAGAACGCGGGCTGCAGCAGCCCGCCGAGCGCGTTGCACGCCGACACGATCCGCTGGAGTTCCCGTCGCGTCAACGAGGCGTCCACGGGCAGCGCGAGCGTTTCGTCGGCGGCCCGCTCGGTCTGCGGCAGTTCCACGTCCCGCCAGTACTTCGGCGTCCGGTGCAGCGGCGTCTTCACGGGTACGCGGCAGTCAACTCCCCTGGCCCGTACGGCGCGCGCGAACGCGTCGCGGTCCGGCCGCCCGTTCCCGGGCACCCGCACGACGTACTGGTGGCTGTGGGCGGCTCCTCCGGCCGGCGTTATCACTCCAGTGAGGCGCCCGTTCAGATACGAGGCGTATGCCTGCCGCTGCGCGATCCCGTCCCGCGGCGCGTCCGGCTCCGCGTGCTCCAGTACGAGGAGCGCGTGCCGCTGTCCGACGGCGTGGAGCCCGGCGATGTCCGCCTGGTTCCCGAAGCGGTGTACGGCGACCACAGCGGCCGTCCGGGGGGTGACGACGGCGTCGACCGCCTCGGGGTCGAGGCAGTACGTCCGCGGGTCGATGTCCGCGAACACGGGCATGGCGCCCGCGAGCACGGCGGCCTCGGCCACTTCGGCGTTCCCGTAGGCGGGGACGATGACTTCGTCCCCGGCGCCGACTCCTGCGGCTCGCAGCATCGCAAGTGTTCCCATGTCGCGGATGTTGGTCGCGCAACGTGAACGGGGAGTAACGCGCAACAAAAAAGAGCTGGTCCCTGAACCGAAGTTCAGGGACCAGCTCTTCTATCAATTTTAGTTCGGCGGCGTCCTACTCTCCCACAGGGTCCCCCCTGCAGTACCATCGGCGCTGTAAGGCTTAGCTTCCGGGTTCGGAATGTAACCGGGC
>NZ_JBHXTE010000047.1:0-78649 GCF_042677545.1 Streptomyces sp. NPDC127108
ACCAAATAGATAAACACCACCAAAGACGAACGTTTCTGCTCAACTCTCCCTTGGGAGAATCAGACCTCTTCGTGGGCCACGGCGCGGCGCGCGTCGGCGTCGAGGACGCCCCAGCTGATGAGCTGCTCGGTGAGCACCGAGGGCGACTGGTCGTAGATGACGGCGAGGGTGCGCAGGTCGTCCTGGCGGATGGAGAGGACCTTGCCGTTGTAGTCGCCGCGCTGGGACTGGATCGTGGCGGCGTAACGCTGCAGGGGGCCCGCCTTCTCGGCCGGGACGTGGGCGAGCCGCTCCAGGTCGAGGACCAGCTTGGGCGGGGGCTCGGCGGCGCCGCCGGGCGGGGTGCCGGGGAGGAGTTCCTGCACCGGAACGCCGTAGAAGTCCGCCAGCTCGGCAAGGCGCTGCACGGTCACGGCACGGTCGCCGCGCTCGTACGACCCGACCACTACGGCCTTCCAGCGACCCTGGGACTTCTCCTCGACTCCGTGGAGGGAAAGGCCCTGCTGGGTGCGGATGGCGCGGAGCTTGGCCCCGAGCTGTTTGGCGTATTCGCTGGACATATAGCTCCCCGGACGCTGTGACAACGTGCGGCTCCGCCGCGCTGCTGGTGACTCACTGTGAGGTTACGCAGCGTTACTTGGCTGCGTCAAGCCGAATGGGTCCGAGGGCCCCTTCCGTGGGGGTGGCGACGGCCCGCGTTGCCGTTGCTGGTACCGTGAGAAACGGTGCTGACGCAGTTGGCGCAATTTAGACGTCCTTTAAGGTCCGTCCCGTGAGGCGGAGAAGGAGGTCCGTTTTACATGGACACGCATGACTCCGATGTCGCGCGGCCCGTTCTCGAAGGCCCTGACATCGCACGGGTGTTGACCCGTATCGCGCACGAAATCGTCGAGCGCGCCAAGGGCGCGGAGGACGTGGTCCTGCTCGGCATTCCCACTCGAGGTGTCTTCCTCGCCCAGCGGCTCGCCGCGAAGCTCGAGGAGATCACCGGCCGCAAGATCCCGGTCGGCTCCCTCGACATCACGATGTACCGCGACGACCTGCGGATGCACCCGCCGCGCGCCCTCGCCCGCACCGAGATCCCCGGTGACGGCATCGACGGCCGCCTCGTCGTCCTCGTCGACGACGTGCTCTTCTCCGGCCGCACCATCCGCGCCGCCCTCGACGCCCTGAACGACATCGGCCGCCCGCGCGCGGTGCAGCTCGCCGTTCTCGTCGACCGCGGCCACCGAGAACTGCCCATCCGCGCCGACTACGTAGGCAAGAACCTCCCGACGTCGCTGCGGGAGACGGTCAAGGTCCAGCTCGCCGAGGAGGACGGCCGCGACGCCGTGCTGCTCGGTGCCAAGCCGACCGCTCCGGCCGGCGAGCGCTAGCTCCTTCCCGCACGACCGGCCCCCGTGGCCCCTGGTCCGTGCGCGAGCCGACGCGCGCCCGCATGCCCGCCGTGCCCCGCGGGGGACACCCCCACCCGGGCACCCGCACACCTGAATTCCCTTACGGAGCCCACCAGATGATGCGACACCTCATCTCGGCCGCCGACCTCACCCGCGACGACGCCGTTCTCATCCTCGACACCGCGGAGGAGATGGCCCGCGTCGCCGACCGGCCGATCAAGAAGCTGCCGACCCTGCGCGGCCGCACCGTCGTCAACCTCTTCTTCGAGGACTCGACCCGGACCCGGATCTCCTTCGAGGCCGCCGAGAAGCGCCTCTCCGCCGACGTCATCAACTTCACCGCCAAGGGATCGAGCGTCTCCAAGGGCGAGTCCCTGAAGGACACCGCCCAGACCCTGGAGGCCATGGGTGTCGACGCGGTCGTCATCCGCCACGGAGCCTCCGGCGCGCCCTACACGCTCGCGAACTCCGGCTGGATCGACGCGGCCGTCATCAACGCGGGCGACGGCACCCACCAGCACCCCACCCAGGCCCTCCTCGACGCCTTCACCATGCGCCGCCGTCTGGTCGGCCGGGACGCCGGGCTCGGCCAGGACCTGGCCGGCAAGCGCGTCACGATCGTCGGCGACATCCTGCACAGCCGCGTCGCCCGCTCCAACGTGGACCTGCTGCACACCCTCGGCGCCGACGTCACCCTCGTCGCGCCGCCCACCCTGGTCCCGGTGGGCGTCGAGCACTGGCCGTGCGAGGTGTCGTACGACCTCGACCGGGTGCTGCCCAAGTCGGACGCCGTGATGATGCTGCGTGTGCAGCGCGAGCGCATGAACGCCGCGTTCTTCCCCACCGAGCGGGAGTACTCCCGCCGCTACGGCCTCGACGGCGAGCGCATGGCGCGGATGCCCGAGCACGCCATCGTGATGCACCCCGGTCCGATGGTCCGCGGCATGGAGATCACCGCCGAGGTCGCCGACTCCGACCGCTGCACGGTCGTCGAGCAGGTCGCCAACGGCGTCTCGATCCGCATGGCCGTCCTGTACCTGCTCCTCGGCGGCAACGAGCCCGCCGTCACCCACACCCGCCCCGCCACCGAGCGCCCCGCGCACACCGTTCTCTCGGACGAGGAGAAGTAAGACCATGAGCAAGATCCTGATCCGTGGCGCGCAGGTGCTCGGCGGCGAGCCGCAGGACGTCCTGATCGACGGCGACACCGTCGCCGAGGTGGGTACGGACCTGAGCGCCGAGGGCGCCACCGTCGTCGAGGCCGACGGCAAGGTGCTCCTCCCGGGCCTGGTCGACCTGCACACCCACCTGCGCGAGCCCGGCCGCGAGGACTCCGAGACGGTCCTCACCGGCACCCGCGCGGCCGCCAGCGGTGGCTACACGTCCGTGTTCGCGATGGCCAACACCTTCCCCGTCGCCGACACCGCCGGCGTCGTCGAGCAGGTGTACCGCCTCGGCAAGGAGTCCGGCTACTGCGACGTGCAGCCCATCGGCGCCGTCACCGTCGGCCTGGAGGGCAAGAAGCTCGCCGAGCTGGGCGCCATGCACGAGTCGGCGGCCGGTGTCACGGTCTTCTCCGACGACGGCAAGTGCGTCGACGACGCCGTGATCATGCGACGCGCCCTGGAGTACGTGAAGGCCTTCGGCGGTGTCGTCGCCCAGCACGCGCAGGAGCCGCGGCTCACCGAGGGCGCCCAGATGAACGAGGGCGTCGTCTCCGCGGAGCTCGGGCTCGGCGGCTGGCCCGCGGTGGCCGAAGAATCGATCATCGCCCGGGATGTCCTGCTCGCCGAGCACGTCGGTTCCCGCGTGCACATCTGCCACCTGTCGACCGCGGGCTCCGTGGAGATCGTGCGCTGGGCCAAGTCCCGCGGCATCGACGTCACGGCCGAGGTCACCCCGCACCACCTGCTCCTCACCGACGAGCTGGTGCGCAGCTACAACCCGGTCTACAAGGTCAACCCGCCGCTGCGCACCGAGCGCGACGTCATGGCCCTGCGTGAGGCCCTGGCCGACGGCACCATCGACATCGTCGCCACCGACCACGCCCCGCACCCGCACGAGGACAAGGACTGCGAGTGGGGCGCGGCCGCCATGGGCATGGTCGGCCTGGAGACCGCCCTGTCCGTCGTCCAGCACACGATGGTCGACACCGGCCTGCTCACCTGGGCGGGCGTCGCCGACCGGATGTCCCACACCCCGGCCCGGATCGGGCAGGCCGACGGCCACGGCCGCCCCGTCTCGGCAGGCGAGCCCGCGAACCTCACCCTCGTCGATCCGGCATACCGTGGACCCGTGGACCCCGCGGGATTCGCCTCCCGCAGCCGCAACACCCCCTACGAGGGCCGTGAGCTGCCGGGACGCGTCACGCACACGTGGCTGCGGGGCCGGGCCACGCTCGTCGACGGGAAGCTCCAGTGACCGCTACACACGTTCTTGCCACCCACCTGACCCACCTGGCCGCCGAGGAGAAGTCGGCGGAGGTCACCGACTGGGCCGCCCGCATCGGCTGGGTCGTCGGCCTGCTGCTCTTCATCGCGCTCGTCTACTGGCTGATGCGCGAGGGCTGGAAGTGGCGCGGCACGCTCCAGAGCGACCTGCCGGAGCTCGCCGCCCGCCCGTCTCCCGCCACCACCCTCAACGGAGACGGCGAGCCGTCACAGCCCGGAATGCCGTCCGACCCCGGCCCGGCCAAACTGGAGCTGACCGGCCGGTACCACGGCTCCACCACCGCGGGCCAGTGGCTCGACCGGATCGTGGCGCACGGCCTGGGCACCCGCAGCCGGGTGGAGCTGACCCTCACCGACGCGGGCCTGGACGTCGTACGCCCCGGGGCACGGGACTTCTTCATCCCGAAGGAGGCCCTGCGCGAGGCCCGGCTCGACAAGGGCATCGCGGGCAAGGTCCTCGCCGAGGGCGGTCTCCTGATCGTCACCTGGGCGCACGGCGACAAGCTCCTCGACTCCGGCTTCCGCTCGGACCACGCGGCCGAGCAGGCGGAGTGGGTCACCACCATCAACAACATGATCGACAGCACCGAGACCGACGGCGCCGACGCCGAGGTCGACAGCACGACGCAAACGGAAGGCGCACGATGACGACCTCCACTCGGGGAGCCGTGAAGACTCCCGCCGTACTCGTCCTGGAGGACGGCCGCATCTTCCGCGGGCGCGCCTACGGGGCCGTGGGGGAGACCTTCGGAGAGGCCGTGTTCTCCACCGGCATGACCGGCTACCAGGAGACCCTCACCGACCCGTCGTACCACCGCCAGGTCGTCGTGATGACCGCCCCGCACGTCGGCAACACCGGCGTCAACGACGAGGACCCCGAGTCCGCGCGGATCTGGGTCTCCGGCTACGTGGTGCGCGACCCCGCGCGCGTGCCCTCCAACTGGCGCGCCAAGCGCTCCCTGGACGAGGAGCTGGAGCGCCAGGGCGTCGTCGGCATCAGCGGCATCGACACCCGCGCGCTCACCCGCCACCTGCGTGAGCGCGGCGCCATGCGCGTCGGCATCTTCTCCGGGGACGCCGTCTCCGGAGACGCCGACCTGCTCGCCAAGGTGCAGGAGGCCCCGCAGATGAAGGGCGCGAACCTGTCCGCGGAGGTCGCCACCAAGGAGACGTACGTCGTCCCCGCGATCGGCACCAAGAGGTTCACGGTCGCCGCCGTCGACCTCGGCATCAAGGGCATGACCCCGCAGCGCATGGCCGAGCGTGGCATCGAGGTGCACGTGCTGCCCGCCACCGCCACCGCCGAGGACGTCTACGCGGTCAACCCCGACGGCGTGTTCTTCTCCAACGGCCCCGGTGACCCCGCCACCGCCGACGGCCCCGTCGCCGTCATGCAGGAGGTCCTGAAGCGCGGGACGCCGCTGTTCGGCATCTGCTTCGGCAACCAGATCCTCGGCCGCGCGCTCGGCTTCGGCACGTACAAGCTGAAGTACGGCCACCGCGGCATCAACCAGCCCGTGCAGGACCGCACCACGGGCAAGGTCGAGGTCACCGCGCACAACCACGGCTTCGCCGTCGACGCGCCCCTGGACAAGGTCTCCGACACCCCCTACGGGCGCGCCGAGGTCTCCCACGTGTGCCTCAACGACCAGGTCGTCGAGGGCCTCCAGCTCCTCGACCAGCCTGCCTTCAGCGTCCAGTACCACCCCGAGGCGGCCGCCGGCCCGCACGACGCCGCGTACCTCTTCGACCGCTTCACCACCCTGATGGAGGGCCAGCGTGCCTAAGCGCACCGATATCCAGTCCGTCCTGGTCATCGGCTCCGGCCCGATCGTCATCGGCCAGGCCGCGGAGTTCGACTACTCCGGCACCCAGGCGTGCCGCGTCCTCAAGTCCGAGGGCCTGCGCGTCATCCTCGTCAACTCGAACCCCGCGACGATCATGACCGACCCGGAGATCGCCGACGCCACGTACGTCGAGCCGATCACCCCGGAGTTCGTCGAGAAGATCATCGCCAAGGAGCGCCCCGACGCGCTCCTGCCCACCCTCGGCGGCCAGACGGCACTCAACACGGCCATCTCCATGGACGAGCAGGGCGTCCTCGCGAAGTACGGCGTCGAGCTGATCGGCGCCAACGTCGAGGCCATCAACAAGGGCGAGGACCGCGACCTGTTCAAGGAGGTCGTCGAGGCCGTCCGCGCCAAGATCGGACACGGCGAGTCCGCGCGCTCCGTGATCTGCCACTCCATGGACGACGTCCTCGGCGGCGTCGAGGAGCTCGGCGGCTACCCGGTCGTCGTCCGCCCGTCCTTCACCATGGGCGGCGCCGGTTCCGGCTTCGCGCACAACGAGGACGAGCTGCGCCGCATCGCGGGCCAGGGCCTCACGCTCTCGCCGACCACCGAGGTGCTCCTGGAGGAGTCCATCCTCGGCTGGAAGGAGTACGAGCTGGAGCTGATGCGCGACAAGAACGACAACGTCGTGGTCGTCTGCTCCATCGAGAACTTCGACCCGATGGGCGTGCACACGGGCGACTCGATCACGGTCGCGCCCGCGATGACGCTCACCGACCGCGAGTACCAGATCCTGCGGGACGTCGGCATCGCGATCATCCGTGAGGTCGGCGTCGACACCGGCGGCTGCAACATCCAGTTCGCCGTGAACCCCGACGACGGCCGGGTCATCGTCATCGAGATGAACCCGCGTGTCTCGCGCTCCTCGGCGCTCGCTTCAAAGGCCACCGGTTTCCCGATCGCGAAGATCGCGGCGAAGCTGGCCGTCGGCTACACGCTCGACGAGATCCCCAACGACATCACCGAGAAGACCCCGGCCTCCTTCGAGCCGACCCTCGACTACGTCGTCGTCAAGGCCCCGCGCTTCGCGTTCGAGAAGTTCCCGCAGGCCGACTCCACGCTGACCACCACCATGAAGTCGGTCGGCGAGGCCATGGCCATCGGCCGCAACTTCACCGAGGCCCTGCAGAAGGCGCTGCGCTCCCTGGAGAAGAAGGGCAGCCAGTTCTCCTTCACCGGCAAGCCCGGCGACAAGTACACGCTCCTGCGCGCGGCCGTGCGGCCCACCGACGGGCGCATCAACACCGTCATGCAGGCCATCCGCGCGGGCGCCACGCCCCAGGAGGTCTTCGACGCCACGAAGATCGACCCGTGGTTCGTCGACCAGCTCTTCCTGATCAAGGAGATCGCGGACGAGCTGACGGCCGCCGAGAAGCTGGAGCCCGAACTCCTCGCCGAGGCCAAGCGGCACGGCTTCTCCGACGCCCAGATCGCCGAGATCCGCGGCCTGCGCGAGGACGTCGTCCGCGAGGTCCGGCACGCCCTCGGCGTCCGTCCCGTCTACAAGACGGTCGACACCTGCGCCGCCGAGTTCGCCGCCAAGACGCCGTACTTCTACTCCTCCTACGACGAGGAGTCCGAGGTCGCCCGGCGCGAGAAGCCCGCCGTGATCATCCTGGGCTCGGGCCCGAACCGCATCGGCCAGGGCATCGAGTTCGACTACTCCTGCGTGCACGCCTCCTTCGCGCTCAGCGACGCGGGCTACGAGACCGTCATGGTCAACTGCAACCCGGAGACCGTCTCCACGGACTACGACACCTCCGACCGGCTCTACTTCGAGCCGCTCACCCTGGAGGACGTCCTGGAGATCGTCCACGCCGAGCAGCAGGCGGGCCCGGTCGCGGGCGTCATCGTCCAGCTCGGCGGCCAGACCCCGCTCGGCCTCTCCCAGGCCCTGAAGGACAACGGCGTCCCCGTCGTCGGCACCTCGCCCGAGGCCATCCACGCCGCCGAGGACCGCGGCGCCTTCGGCCGCGTGCTCGCCGAGGCGGGCCTGCCCGCGCCCAAGCACGGCACCGCCACCACCTTCGCCGAGGCCAAGGCCATCGCCGACGAGATCGGCTACCCGGTCCTGGTGCGCCCGTCCTACGTGCTCGGCGGGCGCGGCATGGAGATCGTGTACGACGAGACCCGGCTCTCCGCGTACATCGAGGAGTCGACCGAGATCAGCCCGTCCCGGCCGGTCCTCGTCGACCGCTTCCTGGACGACGCCATCGAGATCGACGTGGACGCGCTCTACGACGGCCACGAGCTGTACCTCGGCGGCGTCATGGAGCACATCGAGGAGGCCGGCATCCACTCCGGCGACTCGGCGTGCGCGCTGCCCCCGATCACCCTCGGCGGCCACGACATCAAGCGCCTGCGCGCCTCCACGGAGGGCATCGCCAAGGGCGTCGGCGTGCGCGGCCTGATCAACATCCAGTTCGCGATGGCCGGGGACATCCTCTACGTCCTGGAGGCCAACCCGCGCGCCTCGCGCACCGTCCCCTTCACCTCGAAGGCGACCGCGGTGCCGCTGGCCAAGGCCGCCGCCCGCATCTCGCTCGGCGCGACCATCGCCGAGCTGCGCGCGGAAGGCCTGCTTCCGGCGGTCGGCGACGGCGGCGAGCTGCCGCTCGACGCGCCGATCTCGGTCAAGGAGGCCGTGATGCCCTGGTCGCGCTTCCGCGACATCCAGGGCCGCGGCGTCGACACCGTGCTCGGCCCGGAGATGCGCTCCACCGGCGAGGTCATGGGCATCGACTCGGTGTTCGGCACGGCGTACGCCAAGTCGCAGGCGGGCGCGTACGGTCCGCTGCCGACCAAGGGCCGCGCGTTCATCTCCGTCGCCAACCGCGACAAGCGCTCGATGATCTTCCCGGCGCGGGAGCTCGTCGCGCACGGCTTCGAGCTGCTCGCCACCTCCGGCACGGCCGAGGTCCTCAAGCGCAACGGCATCAACGCCACGGTCGTGCGCAAGCAGTCCGAGGGCGAGGGCCCCAACGGCGAGAAGACCATCGTCCAGCTCATCCACGACGGCCAGGTCGACCTCATCGTCAACACGCCGTACGGCACCGGCGGCCGCCTCGACGGCTACGACATCCGCACGGCCGCCGTCGCGCGCTCCGTGCCGTGCCTGACGACCGTGCAGGGCCTCGCCGCCGCCGTCCAGGGCATCGACGCGCTCAACCACGGGGACGTGGGTGTGCGCTCGCTCCAGGAACACGCGGAGCACCTGACCGACCTGTCTGCGGCCCGCGACTAGCAGCCCACGAGGGGGACACCGGATCCGGTGTCCCCCTCCTCATGCTCCTCATGCTCCTCATGCCGCACGCCTGATGCCTCATGAGGACACCGAGGACACCGAGGACACCGAGGACACTGAGGACTCCGAGGACTCCACCCATGTACAACCTCTTCTTCCGCCTGGTCTTCACGCGCATGGACCCCGAGCGGGCCCACCACATGGCCTTCCGCTGGATCCGGCTCGCCGCCCGCGTCCCCGTCCTGCGCACGTTCGTCGCCGCCGCCCTCGCCCCGCGCCACAAGGAGCTGCGCACCGAGGCCCTCGGGCTGCGCATGCACGGCCCCTTCGGGCTCGCCGCCGGATTCGACAAGAACGCCGTCGCCATCGACGGCATGGCCATGCTCGGCTTCGACCACATCGAGATCGGCACGGTCACGGGCGAGCCACAGCCCGGCAACCCCAAGAAGCGCCTCTTCCGCCTCGTGCCGGACCGCGCGCTGATCAACCGCATGGGCTTCAACAACGAGGGCTCCGCGGCCGTGGCGGCCCGCCTGGCGGCCCGCACGCCGGTCTTCAGGACCGTCGTCGGCGTCAACATCGGCAAGACCAAGGTCGTGCCCGAGGCCGAGGCCGCCGCCGACTACGTGAAGTCCACCGAGCGCCTGGCCCGCCACGCCGACTACCTGGTCGTGAACGTCTCCTCGCCGAACACGCCCGGCCTGCGCAACCTCCAGGCCACCGAGTCGCTGCGCCCCCTGCTCAGCGCCGTCCGCGAGGCCGCCGACCGCAGCGTCGAGGGCCGCCGCGTCCCGCTGCTCGTGAAGATCGCGCCCGACCTCGCCGACGAGGACATCGACGCCGTCGCCGACCTCGCCGTGGAACTCGGCCTGGACGGCATCATCGCCACGAACACCACCATCGCGCGCGAAGGCCTCGGGCTTACGTCCGACCCGGAGCTGTACGCCGAGACCGGCGGCCTGTCCGGCGCGCCCCTCAAGGAGCGCTCCCTGGAGGTCCTGCGCCGCCTCTACGCGCGCGTGGGCGACCGGATCACCCTCGTGGGCGTCGGCGGCATCGAGAGCGCCGAGGACGCCTGGCAGCGCATCCTCGCGGGCGCCACGCTGGTGCAGGGCTACAGCGCCTTCATCTACGAGGGCCCGTTCTGGGCGCGCGGGATCCACAAGGGCCTCGCCGCCCGCCTCGCCACCTCCCCGTACGCCACGCTCGCCGAAGCGGTCGGCGCCGACACCCGAAAGGCCCCCGCAGCATGAGCCCCCAGGAACCCTTCGGCGCCCGGCTGCGCCACGCCATGGACACCCGCGGTCCGCTGTGCGTCGGCATCGACCCGCACGCGTCCCTGCTCGCCGCCTGGGGCCTGAACGACGACATCCGGGGCCTGGAGTCCTTCACCCGCACCGTCGTCGACGCCCTGGCCGACCAGGTCGCCGTCTTCAAGCCGCAGTCGGCGTTCTTCGAGCGCTTCGGCTCGCGGGGCGTCGCCGTCCTGGAGCGGGCGGTCGCGGACCTGCGCGCGGCGGGCGGCCTGGTCGTCATGGACGCCAAGCGCGGCGACATCGGCTCGACCATGGCCGCGTACGCCGAGACCTATCTGCACAAGGACGCCCCGCTCTTCTCGGACGCCCTGACCGTCTCGCCCTACCTGGGCTACGGATCCCTGCAGCCCGCCGTGGACCTGGCGCGGGAGAGCGGCGCGGGCCTGTTCGTGCTCGCCCTCACCTCCAACCCGGAGGGCGCCGAGGTGCAGCGCGCGGTGCGCGAGGACGGCCGGAGCATCGGGGCGACCATGCTCGGGCACCTAGCGGCCGAGAACGCCGGGGCGGCGCCCATGGGGTCCTACGGGGCCGTCGTCGGGGCCACGCTCGGGGACCTGTCGACGTTCGAGCTCGACATCAACGGGCCGCTGCTCGCGCCGGGCATCGGGGCGCAGGGCGCGACCCCGGCCGACCTTCCCCGGGTCTTCGGCGCGGCCGTGCGCAACGTCGTGCCGAACGTCAGCCGGGGCGTCCTGAAGGCGGGGCCGGACGCGGGCGCGCTGCGGGACGCGGCGGCGCGGTTCGCGGACGAGGTGCGGGCCGCGGTGGACGCCGCGTAGGTCTCGGTACTTCTTTCGCCACTTCTTTCGCCGAGAGCGCGCACGTCGGGGGGACAGAAAGGCTTTTCCGGGTGCGGATTCGCGTTTCCGGGAGACGCCGAGGAGGGCGTGCGCGCGCCGAACTGACGCGTTGCTTACGCGACACCCGGCCAAAACAGGGGTGAAATGCCTGAAATGTCGGGCTCAGCAGAGGCTGACCAGGACTTTTCGTCTGTTCTCGCTGACTCCGGCGGCCATGGCCGCTAGTCTCCGACGAGTGGGGGCACCCCCCACACCTTTGAGGTAGTGGGGGACAACGGGCAAGCGCGTTGCACGTTGCTCCCCTGGTGTGGGGCGACTAGGTTCCTCACCGGTCCGTATCCGACAGTTCGACATCCGAGGTGACGTAGGCGTGGCTCTTCCGCCCCTTACCCCTGAACAGCGCGCAGCCGCGCTCGAAAAGGCCGCCGCGGCTCGCCGGGAGCGGGCCGAGGTCAAGAATCGACTCAAGCACTCCGGCGCCTCCCTTCACGAGGTCATCAAGCAGGGCCAGGAGAACGACGTCATCGGCAAGATGAAGGTCTCCGCCCTCCTGGAGTCCCTGCCGGGCGTGGGCAAGGTCCGCGCCAAGCAGATCATGGAGCGCCTCGGCATTTCCGAGAGCCGCCGCGTGCGCGGACTCGGCTCCAACCAGATCGCGTCCCTGGAGCGCGAGTTCGGCGGCAGCGGGGCCTGACGGTCTCAGGCTTCCCGGGGCTCCTGGTCTCAGGCAGTCCCAAGAGGCTGGATAATCGCTGCATGGCTGCTACACCCCGGGGGACGACCCCCGTACCCCCGGACGTACGTCCGCGGCTGACCGTGCTCTCCGGCCCCTCCGGGGTCGGCAAGAGCACGGTCGTCGCTCATATGCGCAAAGAACACCCCGAGGTCTGGCTCTCGGTCTCCGCGACGACCCGCAAGCCGCGCCCCGGCGAGCGTCACGGCGTGCAGTACTTCTTCGTCTCCGATGACGAGATGGACAAGCTGATCGCCAACGGCGAGCTCCTGGAGTGGGCGGAATTCGCGGGCAATCGCTACGGCACGCCCCGCAACGCGGTCCTGGAGCACCTGGAGGCGGGCGTTCCCGTCCTGCTCGAGATCGATCTGCAGGGCGCCCGCCTGGTGCGCGAGTCGATGCCCGACGCCCATCTGGTCTTCCTGGCCCCGCCGAGCTGGGAGGAGCTGGTGCGCCGGCTCACCGGCCGGGGCACGGAGTCGCCCGAGGTCATCGAGCGCAGGCTCGAGGCGGCCCGGGTGGAACTGGCCGCGGAATCCGAGTTCGACGTCACCCTCGTCAACACCTCCGTCGAGGACGTGGCGCGCGAGCTGCTAGCCTTGATGAAGGTTGTTTGATCTTCAACGCGAATTCAACAACCGAATTCACCATCTTCACCGTCCACCTTTCGGAAGGCAGAGCGTGTCCTCTTCCATCACCGCGCCCGAGGGCATCATCAACCCGCCGATTGATGAGCTGCTCGAGGCCACCGACTCGAAGTACAGCCTCGTGATCTACGCCGCCAAGCGCGCCCGTCAGATCAACGCGTACTACTCGCAGCTCGGCGAGGGCCTCCTGGAGTACGTCGGCCCGCTGGTGGACACCCACGTCCACGAGAAGCCGCTCTCGATCGCGCTCCGCGAGATCAACGCGGGTCTGCTGACGTCCGAGGCCGTCGAGGCCCCCGCGCAGTAAGCACCCAGTCCTTCACCACGGGCCCGGCAGAGCACCTGCCGGGCCCGTGGTGTGTCATGGAGTCGTACGTTTTCGAGTGCGGGGAGGCACGGTGGACAAGCCGAAGGTCGTTCTGGGGGTCAGTGGTGGGATCGCCGCCTACAAGGCGTGCGAGCTGCTGCGCCGGCTCACCGAGTCCGGACACGACGTGCGCGTCGTCCCCACCGAGTCCGCGCTGCACTTCGTCGGCGCCGCGACCTGGTCGGCGCTGTCGGGCCACCCCGTCTCCACGGAGGTCTGGTCCGACGTCCACGAGGTGCCGCACGTGCGGATCGGGCAGCACGCCGACCTCGTGATCGTCGCGCCCGCCACCGCCGACATGCTCGCCAAGGCCGCCCACGGCCTGGCCGACGACCTGCTCACGAACACGCTCCTCACCGCCCGCTGTCCGGTCGTCTTCGCCCCGGCCATGCACACGGAGATGTGGGAGCACCCCGCCACCCAGGAGAACGTCGCGACGCTGCGCCGCCGCGGCGCCCTCGTCGTCGAGCCCGCCGTCGGCCGCCTCACCGGCGTCGACACCGGCAAGGGCCGCTTCCCGGAGCCCGCCGAGCTCTTCGAGGTCGTGCGCCGCGTCCTCGCCCGCGGCGGCAAGCCCACGCAGGACCTCGCCGGACGGCACGTCGTCGTCAGCGCCGGCGGCACCCGCGAGCCCCTGGACCCCGTGCGCTTCCTCGGCAACCGCTCCTCCGGCAAGCAGGGCTACGCCCTCGCCCGCAGCGCGGCGGCCCGCGGCGCCCGCGTCACCCTCCTCGCGGCGAACACCGCGCTGCCGGACCCGGCGGGCGTCGACATCGTGCCCGTCGGCACCGCCGTGCAGCTGCGCGAGGCCGTCCTGAAGGCCGCCGCCGACGCCGACGCGGTGGTGATGGCCGCCGCCGTGGCCGACTTCCGCCCCGAGACGTACGCCACCGGAAAGATCAAGAAGAAGGACGGCGAGGCCCCGCCCTCGATCACCCTCGTCCGCAATCCGGACATCCTGGCCGAGATCGCGGGCGAGCGGCCCCGCCCCGGCCAGGTCGTCGTCGGCTTCGCCGCCGAGACGGACGACGTCCTCGCCAACGGACGCGCCAAGCTCGCCCGCAAGGGCTGCGACCTTCTCGTAGTGAACGAAGTCGGCGAGCGCAAGACATTCGGCTCTGAGCAGAATGAGGCGATCGTGCTCGGCGCCGATGGCAGTGAGACTCCTGTGCCGTACGGGCCCAAGGAGGACCTGGCGGACACGATCTGGGACCTGGTGGTTCAGCGACTGGCGTGAACCCGTGGCGTCCGCGCCGAAAACTGGGGCGAACATCACTTTCGCCCCAGTGGAGGGCTCAAACCCCGCGAATTCGGGCGGCAGGCCCTCTGGTGGAGACCGATCGTCGTATCGCACAATGCAGTGCCGCAGGTCACAGAGCTCCATGTGGCGAGACAGGTGACCGCGCGGGGGAGTGCGACCGATAAACTGGTCGAGGACGACGCCGAGCGCAGCTCTCGGCACGTCCGCCAATGATCAGCCAGCAGCCGCTGCAACCACAGGGAGCGATGTGTCCCGCCGTCTCTTCACCTCGGAGTCCGTGACCGAGGGTCACCCCGACAAGATCGCCGACCAGATCAGCGACACCATCCTCGACGCCCTTCTGCGGGAGGACCCGACCTCCCGGGTCGCCGTGGAAACGCTCATCACGACCGGCCTCGTGCACGTCGCGGGTGAGGTCACGACCAAGGCGTACGCGCCGATCGCGCAGCTGGTGCGCGAGAAGATCCTCGAGATCGGGTACGACTCGTCCAAGAAGGGCTTCGACGGCGCCTCCTGCGGCGTGTCGGTGTCCATCGGGGCCCAGTCCCCGGACATCGCCCAGGGCGTCGACACCGCGTACGAGAAGCGCGTCGAGGGCGACGAGGACGAGCTCGACAAGCAGGGCGCGGGCGACCAGGGCCTGATGTTCGGCTACGCCTGCGACGAGACCCCGGAGCTGATGCCGCTCCCGATCCACCTCGCGCACCGCCTGTCCCGGCGCCTGTCCGAGGTCCGCAAGAACGGCACCATCCCCTACCTGCGTCCCGACGGAAAGACCCAGGTCACCATCGAGTACGACGGCGACAAGGCCGTCCGCCTCGACACCGTCGTCGTCTCCTCGCAGCACGCGTCGGACATCGACCTGGACTCGCTCCTCGCCCCCGACATCCGCGAATTCGTCGTCGAGCCGGAGCTGAAGGCGCTCCTCGACGACGGCATCAAGCTGGAGACCGAGGGCTACCGCCTCCTGGTCAACCCCACCGGCCGCTTCGAGATCGGCGGCCCGATGGGCGACGCCGGTCTGACCGGCCGCAAGATCATCATCGACACCTACGGCGGCATGGCCCGCCACGGCGGCGGCGCCTTCTCCGGCAAGGACCCGTCCAAGGTCGACCGCTCCGCCGCCTACGCCATGCGCTGGGTCGCCAAGAACGTCGTCGCGGCCGGCCTCGCCGCCCGCTGCGAGGTCCAGGTGGCCTACGCGATCGGCAAGGCCGAGCCGGTGGGCCTGTTCGTCGAGACCTTCGGCACCGCCAAGGTCGACACGGACAAGATCGAGGCCGCCATCAGCGACGTCTTCGACCTCCGCCCGGCCGCGATCATCCGCGACCTGGACCTGCTGCGCCCCATCTACTCCCAGACCGCCGCGTACGGCCACTTCGGCCGCGCCGTCCCCGACTTCACGTGGGAGCGGACGGACCGGGTGGAGGCGCTGCGGAAGGCTGTGGGGCTGTAGGCACGGCTGACGCTCTTCGGTCACCGGGGCCCGGCGCTCCCCTTGGGGGAGGCCGGGCTTCGGTGCGTGCCGGAGCCGTTCCCCGGCCCCGCGGGCGGTCCAAGGTCCCCCCCGCCCGGGTCGGCACTGTCACTGCCGTCTGGTAGGAATTTGCCTGTGAGCAGCGAGAACGGTCAGTCGGGTGGCGGGGAGGGCGCCGTGCCCGAGCAGCTTGCGCTCATCAGGGACAGCGTGCGCAAGGCCAAGGTGCCCAAGGCGAAGCCGCGTACGTGGCGGGGGGCCGCGTTGGCCGGGGAGTTGCCGGTGGCGCGGGTGGTGGTCGACAAGGGGGTGCTGCACCTCGACCGGTACTTCGACTACGCGGTGCCGGAGGAGCTGGACGAGGCCGCGCGGCCCGGGGTGCGGGTGCGGGTGCGGTTCGGGGCCGGGGCGCGGAACGTGCGGCACGGGCGGCGCGAGGGCGGCGGGCTCATCGACGGGTTCGTCGTCGAGCGGTGTGCCGAGTCGGACTACAGCGGGCCGCTGGCCGCGCTCGCGCAGGTCGTGTCGCCGGAGCCCGTGCTCGACCAGGAGCTGCTGGGGCTTGCCCGTGCTGTCGCCGACCGGTACGCGGGCAGCCTCGCCGACGTGTTGCAGCTGGCCGTCCCGCCTCGGCACGCCCGCGCGGAGTCCCGGCCCTCACCGCCCGCCGCTCCGCCGCCGGCCGCGCCCGAACCGGGGTCGTGGGGGCGGTACGGACGCGGCCCGGAGTTCGTGGCGGCGCTCGCCTCCGGTGGCGCGCCCCGGGCCGTGTGGACGGCGCTGCCCGGGCCGCAGTGGGCCGACGAGATCGCCCGGGCCGTGCAGGCGACGCTCGCCTCGGGGCGCGGCGCCCTCGTCGTCGTACCGGCCGGGCGGCCCGCCGCGCGCGTCGACGCGGCCCTGCGCGAGCGACTGGGGGAGGGGCAGCACGCCGTCCTCACCGCCGACGCCGGGCAGGAGCGGCGGTATCGGGAATGGCTGGCCGTGCGGCGCGGGTCGGTGCGGGCCGTCGTCGGGACACGGGCGGCGATGTTCGCCCCGGTCCGCGACCTCGGGCTCGTCGTCATATGGGACGACGGCGACGCGAGCCACAGCGACGACAACGCCCCCTTCCCGCATGTGCGGGAGGTGCTCGAGCTGCGTGCCGCTCGGGACAAGTGCGGCTTCCTGTTGGGAAGTTGGGGCTGCACGGTCGAGGCCGCGCAGTTGGTCGAGAGCGGGTGGGCGCTGCCGCTGGTCGCCGGGCGCGAGCAGGTGCGGGGCGCCGCTCCGCTCGTGCGCACCGTCGGGGACGGGGACCTGGCGCGTGACGAGGCCGCGCGGGCCGCGCGGCTGCCCACGCTGGCGTGGCAGGTCGCCCGCGAGGGCCTGAAGCACGGGCCCGTCCTGGTGCAGGTGCCCCGTCGTGGGTACGTGCCGCGCCTCGCCTGCGAGCGGTGCCGGGAGCCCGCGCGTTGCCGTCACTGCGCCGGACCGCTGGAGGCCCGCGACAGCGGCGCGCTGTGCTGCGCCTGGTGCGGGCGCGACGAAGGATCCTGGCACTGCTCCGAGTGCGGTGGCTTCCGGCTGCGGGCGCAGGTGGTGGGCGCGCGGCGGACCGCTGAGGAGCTGGGGCGGGCCTTTCCGGCGGTGCCGGTGCGGACGTCGGGGCGGGAGCAGGTCCTCGACACAGTGGGCGGCGCGCCCGCCCTCGTGGTGAGCACCCCGGGCGCGGAACCCGTGGCCGAGGGCGGCTACGCGGCCGCCCTGCTGCTCGACGGCTGGGCCATGCTCGGCCGCCCCGATCTGCGCGCGGGCGAGGAGGCCCTGCGGCGTTGGATCGGCGCTGCCGCGCTGGTACGCGACCAGGGGGCGGGGGGCACGGTGGTGATCGTCGCCGAGCCGACCCTCCGGCCCGTGCAGGCGCTGGTGCGGTGGGATCCGGTGGGGCACGCGGTGCGGGAGTTGTCCGAGCGGGCCGAGCTGGGATTTCCGCCGGTGTCGCGGATGGCGGCGGTGACCGGGGTCCCGGACGCGCTGTCCGAGTTCCTCCGCAGTGCCGAACTGCCCCCGGACGCCGAGGTGTTGGGGCCGGTGCCGGTCGTCACCGCCATGGCCGGGCGGCCCCGGCGTCCCGGGGACCCGCCACCCGGCGAGCACTGGGAGCGCGCTCTCGTCCGGGTGCCGCCCGGCAGCGGCGCGGCACTCGCCCGGGCCCTGAAGACGGCGCAGGCCGCGCGGATGGCTCGGGGGGCGGGGCAGCAGGAGGCGGTTCGGGTGCGGATTGATCCTGCGGATATTGGCTGAGTCGGGGGGTGTTGGGTGCGTCCCGGGGGGGGAGGGCTGAGGTCGGCCGCCGGGGGCGGCGGGTGAGTTGGCGGGTCTGGGGTGAGCGGCCGGGGGCGGGTGAGCTGGCGGCTGTTGGCTGGTCCGGCTGGGGTGGGTGAGCCGGTGGGCGTTGGCTGATCCGACGGGGGCGGGTGAGCTGGCAGGTGGCGGCTGATCCTGCGGGGGTGGGTGCGTCGGCGTGCGCGGGTGCGTTGGCAGGTGTGGTGGGCCTTGGCACACGCAGGTGTGGTGGGCCTTGACGCACGGCTGCCCCCTGCCCGGTGTGGGCAGGGGGCAGGCGGCTGCCGCCCGGGTCAGCCGTTGCGCGGGCCGGGGAAGGCGCCGGGTCGCATGTCGTCGCGGAGGCCGGGGCTGCCCGCTGACGGCTGGGTCGGCATGGTGCGGGCCGCCGGGACGGAGGGCAGGGGCGCGCCCACCGGGACCGTGCGGGGCGGGGCGGGGGCCGTGGTGGCGGTCGCGGCGGTGGTCGGGTCGGGCGCGCGCTCGGGTTCGGCGCTGGTCTGGGCCGTGGTGCGGCGTGCGCCGTAGCGGCGGTGCACGGCCTGCTTGGTGACGCCGAGCGCGGAGCCCACCGCGTCCCACGAGAAGCCGAGTGAGCGGTCGAAGTCGACGGCCGCGGTCACCAGTGTCTCGACGCTGTCCCGCAGTTCCTGGGCCAGGCGGACGGTCGGAGCGGGAGCGCGTCCGTACACGACGAAGCCCGCGGAGGGGCTGGAGCGGCGCGGGCGGTAGACGTTGCCGAGCTGGGCGGTGAGGGTGCGCAGTGCGTCCACCTGCCGGCGGACCCGCTCGATGTCCCGCACCAGCAGGTGCAGGCTGGCCCGTGCCTGGGCGTCGTGGGTTGCGTGGTCGGCCATGAACAAGCCTCTCGAACCGGCGTTGAGGGATCGGGATGAAAGGAGCTGAAGGGGAAGGGAGGGGGAGGGAGAGGGGGAAGGGGGGAAGAGGGGGAAAGGGAGGGGACAGGAAGGGAAAAGGCGGGGGACGGGCGGGAAGGGGCGTTGAGGGACGGGGACGGGCTGCGTACGGGGAAGCGGGGAGTGCGGGGCGGTCCGTGTCTCGGTTCCGGTGCGGCGGTGGGGGGTTGGTGGTGCTGTGCAATGAGGAGCGGGCCGCGTGTGCGGCCCGTTGTGGTCAACTTTCTCTTGACCCAACGCGCTACGTCGTGAGGGGTCACGGTCCAGGGGCGTATGTGCATATGCGCAGGGCGCACACCCATGCGTACGCCCCCGGGAAACCTCTGGGCAGGGCCCATAGACTGGTGCGTCGCCGACCACCCGAATCCGTCGCCGACCCCCAGAGAACCGAGGTACCACCCAGTGAAGCTGGTCTTCGCAGGCACCCCCGAGGTCGCCGTCCCCGCCCTGGACGCGCTGATCGCCTCCGGCAGGCACGAGGTGGCCGCCGTCGTCACCCGCCCCGACGCGCCCGCGGGCCGCGGCCGCAGGCTGGTCGCGAGTCCGGTGGCCGAGCGTGCGGAGGAGGCCGGGATCGAGGTGCTCAAGCCCGCGAGGCCGCGTGACGAGGCGTTCCAGGCGCGGCTGCGGGAGATCGCGCCCGACTGCTGCCCGGTCGTCGCGTACGGCGCGCTGCTGCCGAAGTCCGCCCTGGACATCCCGGTCCACGGCTGGGTCAATCTGCACTTCTCGCTGCTGCCCGCCTGGCGGGGTGCCGCGCCCGTGCAGCACTCGATCATGTCCGGGGACGAGATCACGGGTGCCTCCACCTTCCTGATCGAGGAGGGCCTGGACTCCGGGCCGGTGTACGGCACGGTCACCGAGGAGATCCGGGCCACCGACACCAGCGGCGACCTCCTGACCCGGCTCGCCTTCGCGGGCTCCGGGCTGCTCGCCGCGACGATGGACGGCATCGAGGACGGCTCGCTGTCGGCCGTGCCGCAGCCCGCCGACGGCGTCAGCCTCGCCCCGAAGATCACCGTCGAGGACGCGCACATCGACTGGTCGGCGCCCGCGCTCCGGGTGGACCGCGTGGTCCGCGGCTGCACGCCCGCGCCCGGCGCGTGGACCGTGTTCCGCGGTGAGCGCCTGAAGCTGATCCAGGCCACGCCCGTCCCTGACCGCACCGACCTCGCGCCGGGTGAGATCGCCGCGGGCAAGAAGAACCTGTACGTCGGCACCGGCTCGTACGCCGTGGAGCTGCTCTGGGTGCAGGCGCAGGGCAAGAAGCCGATGGCGGCCGCCGACTGGGCGCGCGGCGTGCGGATCGCCTCCGGGGAGCGGCTCGGCGCCTGACGCCGTCCGCGAGGGACGCAGGGGTGCGAGGGGCGCGAGCGGCGGGAGTGGTGTGAGTGGGACACCGTCCGCGAGGGTGCGGGTGGGGGGTCGGACGCGGGCGACGTACGCTGAGATGGTTCGCCCCATCACCAGCAGCGGAGCACCTTTGAACGACCAGCCGAACCGGCGTCCCCGCACCCAGGGCAAGTCCTCGGGCCAGGGCAGGCCCGGCTCCCAGGGCAAGCCCGGTAACTCCGGCAAGTCCCACAAGCCGTACCGCCGCCCGCAGAAGGACCCCGTCCGCTTCCTCGCCTTCGAGGCGCTGCGGGCCGTCGACGAGCGGGACGCGTACGCGAACCTCGTGCTGCCGCCGCTGCTGCGCAAGGCCCGTGAGCAGGAGGGGCCCGAGAAGTTCGACGCGCGGGACGCGGCGCTCGCCACGGAGCTGGTGTACGGGACGCTGCGCCGCCAGGGCACGTACGACGCGATCGTCGCGGCCTGCATCGACCGGCCGCTGCGCGAGGTCGACCCGCCCGTCCTCGACGTCCTGAATCTGGGCGTCCACCAGCTGCTCGGCACCCGCATCCCCTCGCACGCCGCCGTGTCCGCGTCCGTGGAGCTGGCGCGGGTGGTGCTCGGCGACGGGCGGGCCAAGTTCGTGAACGCGGTCCTGCGGAAGGTGGCGCGGGACGACCTTGACGGCTGGCTCGAGAAGGTCGCGCCGCCCTACGACGAGGACCCCGAGGACCATCTCGCCGTCGTGCACTCGCATCCGCGGTGGGTCGTCTCCGCGCTGTGGGACTCCCTCGGCGGCGGCAGGGCCGGGATCGAGGACCTGCTCGAGGCCGACAACGAGCGGCCCGAGGTGACCCTCGTGGCGCGGCCGGGACGGTCCACGGCCACCGAGCTCCTCGACTCGCTCGACGCGGACTCGGCGCTTCCTGGCCGCTGGTCGCCGCACGCCGTGCGGCTCAGCGAGGGCGGTGAGCCCGGCTCCCTCGAGCTGGTGCGCGAGGGGCGTGCCGGAGTCCAGGACGAGGGCAGCCAGCTGGTCGCGCTCGCACTCGCGAACGCCCCCGTCGAGGGGTCGGACAGCAAGTGGCTCGACGGCTGCGCGGGCCCCGGCGGCAAGGCCGCCATGCTCGCGGGCCTCGCCGCCGAGCGCGGGGCGGTGCTCCTCGCCGCCGAGAAGCAGCCGCACCGGGCCCGCCTCGTGGGCCAGGCCCTCGCCGGGAACCCCGGCCCCTACCAGGTTGTCGCCGCCGACGGGACCCGGCCGCCGTGGCGGCCCGGGAGCTTCGACCGGGTCCTGATGGACGTTCCCTGCACCGGACTCGGGGCGCTGCGGCGGCGGCCCGAGGCGCGCTGGCGGCGGCGGCCGCAGGACCTGGAGGGCTTTGCTCCGTTGCAACGCGCGCTGTTGCGCACGGCGTTGGAGTCGGTGCGGGTCGGCGGTGTCGTCGGGTACGCCACGTGCTCGCCGCATCTCGCCGAGACCCGGGCCGTCGTCGACGACGTGCTCAAGCAGTGGGGGGACGCGGAGCTGGTGGACGCACGCGATCTGATGCCCGGCGTTCCGGCGCTCGGGGACGGGCCCGACGTCCAGCTGTGGCCGCACCTGCACGGGACGGACGCGATGTACCTGGCGGTCATCCGGCGTACGGGGTGAGCGGCGGCGCGGTCGTCGCGGGTCAGGCCGGTCAGCCGGTTTGCCCCGCGGCCCCGATGCCCGCGATCAGCACGTCCAGGCCGCCCTTGATGCGGTCCACGTCCCAGCCGCGTTCCGTGCGCTGGAAGTCGAACAGGCCCGGCGTGTACGCCATCAGGAGCAGGTCCGCCACGTAGGCGGCGTCCACGCCGGGGGCGAGCTCCGTGACCATGGCGGCGATCTGCTCGTGGTGCCGCCGGAAGGGTGCGCTGTGATAGCGCCCCGCCGGTGCGCTCGCCTCGGCGAGAAGCAGCAACTCCCGGTTTTCGTCGACGAGTTCGGCCATGCCGTGCAGGAACGCGCGCAGCCGTTCGTGCGCCGCCGGGGCCCCGTCCTCGCAGTGGCGCGTGAACGCCTCCTGGAAGCGGGTCTCGTTGTCCTCGATCAGCGCGTAGACGAGCCCTGCCCGGTTGTGGAAGCGCCGGTAGACCGTGCCGACCCCGACCCCGGCCTCCTTGGCCACCGCGTCCAGGGACAGCTCGGCGAAGCCGTCCGCCGCGAGCAGGCGCCGGGCGGCGTCCAGGATGCGGAGGCGGTTGCGGGCGGCGTCGGCGCGCTCGGTGGGGGCGGCGCGCCCTGCGGGGGTGGTCATGCGGAGCAGCGTATCCGACGTAGCGGAGACTTCTCCGGTTACCCCTTGAAAACCGGAGAAGGCTCCGCTTAAGGTTGTGTCACGCCAAGCGGAGAACTCTCCGGTTGGTGGTCCGGAGCTTCAACGCGCCTTGTCCACAAGGAGATTCACGCCATGACTGCCGTCTCCACCTCTCCCGCCACTGCCCCCGTCGCCGCTGCCGCGTCCACCCCGGCCGCCCCCCTCCTCAACGGCCAGGTCATCGGCATCGCGTACCACGCGGTCGCCGCCGTACGGGATCGGCTCCTCGCCGCTTCGGGCCTGACCTTCCACCAGTCCGTGGCGCTGAAGGCCGTGTCCGACGGGCTCGACCACGCCGGTGCCGTCGACTACATGACCGCGAAGCTCAAGATCGACGCATCGGCGGCCCGCGTCCTGCTGGCCGAGCTCTCCGACGCCGGGCTGGTCGAAGGCGCCCGGCCGTCCCTCACCGACAGGGGCGACAGCGTCCAGCGCGCGCTCACGGACGCCGTGGCCGAGACGGCCGAGCGGCTGTACGGGGACCTGCCGGAGGCCGACCGCGAGATCGCGGCCCGCGCGCTCGCCCACGTCACCACCAGGGCGAACGCCGAACTCGACGCCCTGTAGGAGCGCCCTGGACGGCCGGATCGTCGACACGAGCAAAAAACCTTCGCCGGTGATGTCGAGAAACCGTGAGCGGCTCCGTCCCCGAGGTGAACGCGACCACAATGGGTCGCACCAGCACCGAGGAGAACACCATGGCGAAGTACCTGTTGCTCAAGCACTACCGGGGCGCTCCGGAGTCCGTGAACAGCGCGCCCATGGACAAGTGGACGCAGGAGGAGATCTCCGCCCACATCCAGTACATGAACGACTTCGCCGCCCGCCTCGAGAAGACCGGCGAGTACGTCGACAGCCAGGCGCTCGCCCCCGGCGGCACGTTCGTCCGGTACGACGGCGAGGGCCGCCCGCCCGTCACCGACGGCCCGTTCGCCGAGACCAAGGACCTCATCGCCGGATGGATGGTGATCGACGTCGACAGCTACGAGCGCGCCCTCGAACTGGCCGGAGAGCTGTCGGCCGCCCCCGGGGCGGGCGGCGAGCCGATCCACGAGTGGCTGGAGCTGCGGCCGTTCCTGGGTGAGTCGCCCACCGTCACGGAGTGACGTCGTCCATGAACGAGGCCCTGCTCAGGAGCCTCACACCGAGCGTCCTCGGGATCCTCGTCCGCCGCGGAGCCGACTTCGCGGCGGCCGAGGACGCCGTGCAGGACGCCCTGGTCGAGGCGGTCCGGGTGTGGCCGTCCGACGAGCCGAGGGACCCCAAGGGCTGGCTCGTCACCGTCGCCTGGCGCAAGTTCCTCGACGCGACCCGGTCGGACACCGCCCGCCGCCGCCGTGAGGACCGCCTCGACGAGGAACCCCCGCCCGGACCCGCGGCCGCGGTGGACGACACGCTCCAGCTCTACTTCCTGTGCGCCCACCCGTCGCTGACACCGTCCTCCGCCGTCGCGCTCACCCTGCGCGCCGTCGGCGGCCTCACCACCCGCCAGATCGCGCAGGCCTACCTGGTGCCCGAGGCGACCATGGCGCAGCGCATCAGCCGAGCCAAGCGCACGGTCTCCGGCGTGCGCCTGGACAGGCCCGGCGACGTCGCCACCGTGCTGCGCGTCCTCTACCTGGTCTTCAACGAGGGGTACTCCGGCGACATCGACCTCGCCGCCGAGGCCATCCGGCTCACCCGGCAGCTCGCCGCCGCCATCGACCACCCCGAAGCGGCGGGGCTGCTCGCCCTCATGCTGCTCCACCACGCCCGGCGCGCCTCCCGGACCACGCCCGACGGGGGTCTGGTGCCGCTCGCCGAGCAGGACCGCACCCGCTGGGACACCGCGGCGATCGCCGAGGGCATCGGGATCCTCCAGGCGGCCCTCGCCCGCGACCGCCTCGGCGAGTTCCAGGCCCAGGCCGCCGTCGCCGCCCTCCACGCCGACGCGCCCACCGCCGAGGGGACCGACTGGGTGCAGATCGTCGAGTGGTACGACGAGCTCGCCCGCCTGACCGACAGCCCCGTCGTC
Source organism: Streptomyces sp. NPDC127108 (assembly GCF_042677545.1). NCBI lineage: Bacteria > Bacillati > Actinomycetota > Actinomycetes > Kitasatosporales > Streptomycetaceae > Streptomyces > Streptomyces sp. NPDC127108. Next base: position 24,482 of record NZ_JBHXTE010000047.1, read on the forward strand.
CGGCTCAACCGCGTGGTGGCCGTCGGCGAGGCCGACGGTCCGCGCGCCGGGCTCACGGCGCTCAAGGACATCGACGAGACCGTCCCGCGCCACGCCGCGGTGGCCGCGTACCTCCACGAGCGCGACGGCGACCTGACGACCGCGGCACGGCTGTACGCCGAGGCCGCCCACGAGGCGTCCAACCTCGCCGAGCGGGAGTACCTGACGCGGCAGGCCGCCCGCCTCAACGCCCGCCGGTGACGCCGCCGGACCGCCCGCCCCTCAGCGACGGGCCTCCTCGCGCGCCAGCGCATGGGGCCACCACACCTTCGGGCCCACGTCCAGGAACAGGGCCGTGACCAGGACCGAGCGGACAATGAAGGTGTCCAGGAGGACGCCGAGCGCGACCGCGAAGCCGATCTCGACGAACGCCACCATCGGGATCGTGGCGAGCGCGGCGAAGGTGCCCGCGAGGACCAGACCCGCCGAGGTGATGACCGCCCCGGTCGCGGAGAGGCCGGTCAGCACACCGGGACGGGTGCCCTGGCGGGCCGCCTCCTCGCGGATGCGGGTCGACAGGAAGATGTTGTAGTCGATGCCGAGCGCGACGAGGAAGACGAAGACGAACAGCGGGAAGTCCGTGGACTCGCCCGGGAAGTCGAAGACGTGGCGGAAGACGAGCGCGCTGATGCCGAGGGCCGCCGAGAACGACAGGATCACCGTCGCGATCAGGAGCAGCGGGGCGACGACGGCGCGCAGCAGGACGCCGAGGATCAGGAGCACCACCAGCAGCACCAGCGGGATGATCAGCTTGTCGTCGCGGATGGTCGCCTTGTCCATGTCGAGCAGCGTCGCCGTACCGCCGCCGACGTGCGCGTCCGCGTCCGGCACGGCGTGCACCGCGTCCCGGACCCGCTCGACGGTGTCCTTGGCCGCCTTCCCGTCGGCCGGATCGGTGAGGATCGCCTCGACAAGGACCTTGCCGTCGTGCTCGGCCTTCGTGCCCGGGGGTACCGAGACGCTCTCCCGCTGCACACCGCGGGTGTTCTGGACGGCACGCCTGACCTCGTCGGCCTGTGCCCTGTCCGCGATGACGACCATCGGATCGCCGGTGCCCGCGGGGAAGTAGTCGGCCTTCACCTCCTGGCCCGTGACCGAGTCCGGCTTGTTGATGAAGGAGTCCTCGTTGCTGACCCCGGCCGCGCGCAGCTGGAGCAGGCCGAGGGCGAGCGCCGCGAGCGCCAGCGAGGTGGCGATCCAGGTCTTGCGGGGACGGTCGGCGATCCGGCGCCCCATGCGCGCCCACACGCCCTTCTCGGCCGGGTCGGCGCTGCCCTCGTGCGGGACCAGCGGCCAGAACAGCCAGCGGCCGCAGATCACGAGCAGCGCGGGGAACAGCGACAGCATCGCGAGCACCGCGACCGCGACACCGATCGCCGCGACGGGGCCGAGCCCGCGGGTGGAGTTCATCTCGGCGGCGAGCAGCACCAGCATGCTCAGGACGACGGTCGCGCCGGACGCGAGCACGGCAGGGCCCGCCCGGTGCAGGGCCAGGGCCATCGCCTCGTGCCGGTCCCCGTGGCGGCGCAGCTCCTCCCGGTACCGGGCGACGAGCAGCAGTGCGTAGTCCGTGCCCGCGCCGAAGACGAGGACGGTGAGGATGCCCGCGCTCTGGCCGTTGACGGTCAGGTCCGCGTGCTCGGCGAGCAGGTAGATGAGCGCCTGCGCCGCGTACAGGGACACGAACGCCGAGACCAGCGGGACGAACAGCAGGATCGGGCTGCGATAGGTGATGAGCAGGGCCACCACGACGACCGCGCCCGCCGTCAGGAGCAGCGTCGAGTCGATCTCCGCGAAGGCCTCGGACAGGTCGGCGGAGACACCGGCGGGCCCGGTGACGTACACCTCCAGGCCGTCCTCGCCGTCGCCCACCTTGTCCTTGACGTCGTCGACGGCTTCCGGCAGGTCGTTCCAGAGGTCGTTGTCCATCGTCAGCGGCACGTACACCTGCGCCGCCCGCGCTCTGGCGCCGGGCTTGTCGAACGCCGGACCGCGGGTCTCGTCGCCGCGGATGAAGTGCGAGCGCAGCTGTCTGACCTCGCTCACACCGTCCGCGATCCGCGTCCGGTCCCGCTCCGTCAGCGGGCCGTCCTCGCGGGCGAAGAGGATCACCATCGGCATGGTCTCGGGGCGGAAGCCCTCGGAGGTGTCCAGGACCCGGGTGGACTCCGCGGACCGGGGCACCCAGGACGACGCGGTGTTGTCCTGCTTGTCGGCGAGTTTGGAGGCCAGCGGCGCGGCGAGCACCAGGACGATCAGCCAGAACACCAGGACCAGCCACTTGGCGCGTGGTCCGCAGACCAGCCAGGCCACTCCCCGGCGTTCCTGGCGCTCGTTGTCGGACCGCGTCCCAGACCGAGACATGGGCATGGTCGTCCCCCTGCTGTCCCACGCGCTGGCGGTGGACGCACAGCATGGCACGCGGCGCGCGGGCCGGGGGAGGTTGCTTTCACCCCCGGCGCGCGCCCCTCGGCGGCCCAGGCGGTACCGGGGCGGGCAACCGCCGCCCGGCATGGCAGTCTTGGTGCATGGCCGTGCAGATCAACCCCAGCATCCTCTCCGCCGACTTCGCCCGCCTCGCCGAGGAGGCGCGCGCCGTTCAGGGCGCGGATTGGCTCCATGTCGACGTCATGGACAACCACTTCGTACCGAACCTGACCCTCGGGGTGCCGGTCGTAGAGTCTTTGGCACGGGCGACGGACACGCCCCTGGACTGCCATCTGATGATGGCGGACCCCGATCGCTGGGCCCCGCGGTACGTCGAAGCGGGCGCGGGATCCGTCACCTTCCACGCCGAGGCGGCCGCGGCGCCGGTGCGGCTCGCGCGCGAGATCCGCGCGAAGGGCGCCCGTGCGTCCATGGCGCTGAAGCCCGCGACGCCCATCGAGCCGTACGAGGACCTGCTGCCGGAGCTGGACATGCTCCTGATCATGACCGTCGAGCCCGGCTTCGGCGGCCAGGCCTTCCTCGACATCATGCTGCCCAAGATCCGCCGCACCCGTGAGCTCATCAGCAAGCACGGACTCGAACTGTGGCTCCAGGTCGACGGCGGCGTCTCGGCCGCCACCATCGAGCGCTGCGCCGAGGCCGGCGCCGACGTCTTCGTCGCCGGGTCGGCGGTGTACGGGGCGGACGACCCGGCGGCCGCGGTGCGTGCACTGCGCACCCAGGCCGAAGAGGCCACCGGGACCGCAGGGTGGGCGTGCGCCCACTGAGGCGTGGACCCGGCACGACGGGGCCGCCGCTTGGCCAACGGCTTGGCCACGGGAACGTGAACGCGGCCCATCAGGGCTGATCAAGTACGCCGGATCTGCAAGGATGAAGAGCGAATCCAGGTGTACGTATGTCGTGAACAGCAGTGAGGAGAGCGCCGTGTCGGCCATGTCGGCGGGTCGGTCAGCCATGCGGATGGGACCCGCGGAGCTGGTGCAGGCGGCGGCCATGGCCCGCCGTTTCTATCTCGAGGGCAAGTCCAAGATCCAGATCGCCGAGGAGTTCGGCGTCAGCCGCTTCAAGGTGGCGCGGGTCCTGGAGACGGCTCTCGAACGTGATCTTGTACGGATCGAGATCCGCGTGCCCGCGGAGCTGGACGCCGAGCGCTCCGACGCGCTGCGCGCCCGCTACGGCCTGCGGCACGCCGTCGTCGTCGAGTCCCCGGCGGCGACCGAGGACCTCGACGACTCCCCGGACCCGGAGAACCTCGGCGAGGTCGCGGCCGGACTCCTGGGCGAGCTGGTCAACGAGGGCGATGTGCTCGGCCTCGCCTGGGGGCGCTCGACCATCAACATGGCGGCGGCGCTGGACGCGCTGCCGCCCTGCACGGTCGTGCAGCTGACGGGCGTGTACGACGCCGGGACCGCCGAGCGCGGCTCGGTGGAGGCGGTCCGGCGGGCCGCGCAGGTCTCCGGGGGCGACGCCCACCCGATCTACGCCCCGATGCTCCTTCCGGACGCGGCGACCGCCGCCGCGCTGCGCCACCAGACCGGTATCGCGCGGGCCTTCGAGTACTTCGACAAGGTCACCGTCGCGGCGGTGTCCATCGGTTCCTGGGAGCCCGGCATCTCCACGGTCCACGACATGCTCACCGACGAGGAGCGCGCGCACTACGCCTCGCTCGGCGTCGCCGCGGAGATGTCGGCGCACCTCTTCGACGCCGAGGGCCGCAGGGTCGGGCGCGACCTCGGCGAGCGCTGCATCACCGTCGAGGCGGACCGGCTGCGCCGCATCCCCGAGGTCGTCGCGATCGCCGGGGGCCAGCGCAAGGCCGCCGCGATCGACGCCGTGCTCCGCTCCGGCCTCGTCACGAGCCTCGTCACGGACACGGCGGCGGCGGACCAGCTCCTGGTCGCCGGTTCGGCGCCGAGGCCGGCCCTCGACCGGGCGGATCCGGACGGGGAGTAGCGCCGGGCCCGCGCGGCGCGCGGGGTGTGGCGCACGGCCGGGGGGCCGGGGGACGGGGATGGTCGGGAACCGCGGGGCAGCCGGGGCCCGACAGCGGGGGTGGTGACTCACCGGCGCGTGGACGTCGGCGCGCGCCGGTGCGCGGAAGCTGTGGCAGCATCGGCCTCATGATCTTCCGGGCCTCCGGCCAACTGCGCAGAGCGCTCCTGAGCGCACTGCTGATCTGCCTCGCGGTGCTGGTGGCGGGATGCGGTACGGAGGGGGACAGCGCCCCCGACCGGCAGCGCGCCACCGACCGGCACAGGAGCCCGGGCACCGCGGCACAGACCCCCGCGTGGGCACGCGGCATGGAGACCGTCGAGGCCGCCCGACTCCCCGCCGAGGCACGACGCACGCTGCGCCTCATCGACGACGGCGGCCCCTTCCCGTACGAGAAGGACGGCAGCGTCTTCGGCAACTTCGAGGGCGAACTGCCCCGGCACGCACGCGGCTACTACCGCGAGTACACCGTCCCCACCCCCGGGGCCCGCAACCGCGGTGCCCGCCGCATCGTGACCGGCCGCGAGCACGAGACGTACTACACGGCCGACCACTACGCGTCCTTCAAGGCGGTGTTGCGATGACGGCGGCCGTACCGGGACGGGGCGGCGCGGGGATGGGGCGGCGCGGTGCGGGAAGGCGGGTTGGCACGGTGACGACGGTGGCGGGAGTGGTGGACGTGATGGACGTGGCACGTATGCCGGGCGTGGCGACGGAGGCGAGGGCGTGATGGCGGGTGAGGACGCGGAGCGGATCGCCTCGGACGGCGCGGGCCCGCGAGACGTCGGGGGACAGGGCGTGGGCGAGCCGCTCGGCCCCGTGCCCGCGTCGGTGCTCGACGCCGTGCGCGGCAGCGGCTGGGCCACGCTCACGCTCGATCTGACCGGCGTGCTCGACAAGGACGCCTTCATGGACCGGTGCGCCCGGGCGCTGGAGCTGCCGGACTGGTTCGGCCGCAACTGGGACGCGCTCGCGGACTGCCTCACCGACCTGTCCTGGACGCCCGACGCCCCGGGACGGCTGCTCGTCGTCTCCGGATGGCGGGAGTACGCCGAGGCGGCGCCGGGCGACTGGGCCGTCGCGCAGGAGGTGTTCGCCGACGCGGTCACGTACTGGCAGGGGCGGGAGCGGGGCCTGGAGGTCGTCCTCGTCGTGGGGCCGCTGTCGGGCTGAGGGCCCGGGAGCGAGGCCGGGCTTGGAGGATCCGACCAGGGCGGCCGGGGGCGTCTGGGTGATTGTCCCAGGCGGCGCAATCCTTTCGGCATGGGACAATGAAGTACGTGCTTTTCCCCCGGCTGTCCTGTTCGGGGGCCACCTCTGATCGACTGGGATGAGCAGCACGTGCGTTTCCTCAATGACATCCAGCCCGCGTACGACCTGACGTACGACGACGTCTTCATGGTGCCGAGGCGTTCCGCCGTGGGCTCGCGCCAGGGCGTCGACCTCACGTCGCCGGACGGCACGGGCACCACGATCCCGCTGGTCGTCGCCAACATGACCGCGATCGCGGGCCGCCGCATGGCCGAGACCGTCGCCCGCCGCGGCGGCCTCGTCGTCATTCCGCAGGACATCCCGATCGACGTCGTCACCGAGGTCATCTCCTGGGTGAAGACCCGCCACCACGTGCTCGACACCCCCATCGTGCTGGCCCCCACGCAGACCGTCGCGGACGCCCTCGCGCTGCTGCCCAAGCGGGCCCACAACGCGGGTGTCGTGGTGGACACGGACCACAAGCCGGTCGGCGTGGTCACCGACGCCGACCTCAGCGGCGTCGACCGCTTCACGCAGCTGTCCGAGGTCATGTCCAAGGACCTGCTGCTCCTCGACGCGGACATCGACCCGCGCGACGCCTTCAACAAGCTGGACGGCGCCAACCGCCGCTACGCCCCTGCCGTCGACAAGGACGGCCGCCTCGCGGGCATCCTCACCCGCACCGGCGCCCTGCGCGCGACGCTGTACACCCCGGCCGTGGACGCGAACGGCAAGCTGCGCGTCGCCGCCGCCGTCGGCATCAACGGCGACGTGGCGGGCAAGGCCAAGCAGCTCCTCGACGCGGGCGTCGACACGCTCGTCGTGGACACCGCGCACGGCCACCAGGAGTCGATGATCGCCGCGGTCAAGGCCGTGCGCGCGCTCGACCCGCAGGTGCCGATCGTCGCGGGCAACATCGTCGCCGCCGAGGGCGTGCGGGACCTGATCGAGGCGGGCGCCGACATCATCAAGGTCGGCGTCGGCCCCGGCGCCATGTGCACCACGCGGATGATGACCGGCGTGGGCCGCCCGCAGTTCTCCGCGGTGCTCGAATGCGCCGCCGAGGCCGCGAAGTTCGGCAAGCACGTGTGGGCCGACGGCGGCGTCCGGCACCCGCGCGACGTCGCCATGGCGCTGGCCGCCGGTGCGTCGAACGTCATGATCGGCTCCTGGTTCGCGGGCACCTACGAGTCCCCGGGCGACCTGCAGCAGGACGCCAACGGCCGGCTCTACAAGGAGTCGTTCGGCATGGCCTCCGCCCGCGCCGTGCGCAACCGCACCAGCGAGGAGTCCGCCTACGACCGCGCCCGCAAGGCGCTGTTCGAGGAGGGCATCTCCACCTCCCGCATGTTCCTCGACCCCGCGCGCCCGGGCGTCGAGGACCTGATCGACTCGGTCATCGCGGGCGTCCGCTCCTCCTGCACCTACGCGGGCGCCGCGTCCCTCGCGGAGTTCGCCGAGAAGGCGACCGTCGGCATCCAGAGCGCCGCCGGTTACGCCGAGGGCAAGCCGCTGCACGCCAGTTGGACCTAGTCCGACCTCAACGCCCGGACGGCCCCCGCGAGTTCATCGCGGGGGCCGTCCGCGTTCTCCGGCCCCCGGAGGGGTCTTCCAGGGCCCCCGTCCAACCATGGACAAAACGGGCGCGACGCAACGGACGAAACGGACGGCGCAACGAACACGCGCATCACCGCGCCGCACGCAACGATCTTGTGCCGATGCGCAACGTTGCTGCATTACGGTTGGGAACCAGCGCCTCGTAGAGTCGGGCGCTGTACGTGGCGTGGCGGGGACTGCCTGCTCGGTGGCTCCCGTTCTTTGCGTCTGGGCTGCCGCGGCTTCCTGCCACCTCTACCGGCAGCGATGAAGGAGCCAGCGCGTGCTCGACCAGGGCGCACCCCCGAAGACCCGCCCACGCCCCCAGGGCGGCGGCGGTTTCGGCAGCCGAATAACGCGGCGCAAGCCGGTGGACCGCCTGGTCGCCGAGGGCGGCCAGGGCGAGGGCGGCACGCTCCGCCGGACCCTCGGCATGTGGCAGCTGACCATGATCAGCATCGGCGCCACCCTCGGCACCGGCATTTTCGTGGTGCTCGGCGAGAGCGTCCCGAAGGCGGGCCCCGCCGTCACGATCTCCTTCGTGATCGCCGGTCTCACCGCCCTCTTCTCGGCCCTCTCCTACGCCGAGCTGGCCGGCACCATCCCCGTCGCCGGGTCCTCGTACTCGTACGCGTACGCGACGATGGGCGAACTCGTCGCCTGGGTCTGCGGCTGGTGCCTGGTCCTGGAGTACGGCGTGTCGGTCGCGGCCGTCGCCGTCGGCTGGGGCGAGTACCTGAACGAGCTGCTCGACGGCACCATCGGCGTCACCATCCCGGACGCGCTGTCCGCGGCCCCCGGTGAGGTCGACGGCGCGATCATCAACCTGCCGGGCCTGATCGTGGTGCTGCTCGCCATGGTCTTCCTGCTCGGCGGCGCCAAGGAGTCCGCCCGCGCCAACACGATCATGGTGATCGTGAAGATCGCGGCCCTCGTGCTCTTCTGCGCGGTCGGCTTCACCGGCTTCAAGTCCGGCAACTACTCCGACTTCATGCCGCTCGGCGTCGCCGGGGTCAGCGCGGCCGGAGCGAGCCTGTTCTTCTCCTACATCGGCTTCGACGCCGCCTCCACCGCCGGTGAGGAGGCCAAGAACCCGCAGCGCGACCTGCCGCGCGCGATCATGCTCTCGCTGATCATCGTCACCGCCCTGTACGTCCTGGTCGCCGCCGTCGCCGTCGGCGCCTGGAACTGGAAGGACTTCGAGGGCTCCGAGGCGTCGCTGACCGCGATCATGAACGACGTCACCGGCCAGAACGTGTGGGGCACGCTGCTCGCCGCGGGCGCCGTGATCTCCATCGCCAGCGTCGTCCTGACCGTCCTCTACGGCCAGACCCGCGTGCTGTTCGCGATGTCCCGCGACGGCCTGGTGCCCAAGACGTTCGCCAAGGTCAGCGGCAAGACCGGCACGCCCCGCGTGAACACCGTCCTGGTGTCCCTGTTCTGCGGCGCGCTCGCCTCCGTGATCCCGCTCGGCAAGCTCGTCGACGCCACCAGCATCGGCACGCTCTTCGCCTTCGGCCTGGTCAACATCGCCGTGATCGTGCTGCGCCGGACCCGGCCCGACATGCCGCGCACCTTCCGGGTGCCGCTCGGCTGGCTCTTCCCGGTCCTCGGCTTCGGCTTCTGCGCGTACAACATGTACAACCTCGACGCGGCGACCTGGAAGGTCTTCGGTGTCTGGATGGTCGTCGGGCTCGTGTTCTACTTCCTGTACGGGATGCGCCGCTCCCGCCTGGAGACCGAGCCGCTCGACGCGGAGGCCTCCGCAGTGAAGTGACACGCGTGAAGCGACACGCAGAAAAGTGAACGACCCCCTGTGCGACTGAACGATCTCGACGAACGCATCGTGCACGCCCTCGCCGAGGACGCCCGCCGCTCCTACGCCGACATCGGCCAGCTCGTCGGCCTGTCCGCGCCCGCCGTGAAACGGCGCGTGGACAGGCTGCGGGCCACCGGAGCGATCACCGGGTTCACCGTCCGCGTCGATCCGGCCGCGCTCGGCTGGGAGACCGAGGGGTTCATCGAGATCTACTGTCGCCGGAACACCTCGCCCGAGGCGATCCAGCGGGGTCTCGAGCGGTATCCAGAAATCGCGTCCGCCTCCACCGTCACCGGGGAGGCGGACGCGATCGTGCAGGTCTTCGCCGCGGACATGCGGCATTTCGAGCGGGTGCTCGAGCGCATCGCGGGGGAGCCGTTCGTCGAGCGGACGAAGTCCGTTCTGGTGCTCTCGCCGCTGATGCGGAGGTTTTCTTCGGGGTCGCCCGCCTGAGGGGTTGCCCGGGGCGGTGGGCTCGTGGCTGCGGGTTCGTCATGGCTGGTCGCGCAGTTCCCCGCGCCCCTTTGGGGCGCGCCCCGTCCGCTGCCCGGCCCCCGCCCGGTCCGTGGCCGGGCGGGGACCGGAGTTCGGGTGGCGTGGTCGCTCGACCCCCGTCCGGGCGACCACGCCGGGTCTCAGCTGCCCTCGGGGTACGGCGGGTTCCACGGCGTCACGTGGAAGTCGCCGGTGCCCTTCTTGACCTTCTCGAACGGGGCCGCGCTGTTGCACTTCGTCAGCTTCTTCGTGCCGTCGGGGCCGCCCGTCGCGCCCCAGCTGTAGCCGAGCCGGTCGTTCTTGCCCTGGTCGTGGACGCTGAAGCCGACGCGGCCGCCCTCGATCTTCTTGATGTTGGTCTTGGTGATGATGCCGGTCACCGAGGCCACCTTGCCGCCGGTCACGAGGCAGTCGATCCGGCCCTTCGCCCAGCCGCCCTTCCCGCCCGGCTTGTCCAGGTGCACGAACTTGAAGGTGCCGGTCGCCTTGCCGGGGTTGGCGTTGTGCTTGGCCGCCAGGTGCGCGTCGAACGTGAAGGTGACGTCCTCCGTGGTCTTGCGGAACAGCTTGGCCTTGCCGGTCAGCGCGGCCGCCTCACGCGGCTTCGCCTTGGCCGGGGCCGAGTCCTTCGCGGCGGGGGCGGGGTGCGCGGCGTCCTGCGCGCCGATCCGCTTGCCGGGGTGCGTCACGTCCTCGCCGGACGCCACGGCGACTCCCGCCGCGCCCGCGGTGAGCAGGAGCGCGGCGCCGAGCGCGGCGACACGGGCGGGGGTGAAGGCGTTGCGGCTCACGGGGAGCCCTCCGTTCGTTCAGGCCGTTCTCCCGGTGTTTCCGGGTGAGATCACGATCCCGTGGCAGGGGGGTCGGACGCGTCCGGCCGTGGGCTGCTCTGTACTTCCGCCGCACGGGGGAGGGGCCGCGGCGCGGGATGCGCCCGCAGGTGGACACGGCGCCCGCGGGGCACGCAACGAATCGCCGTCACTCGCGCCGCACGCGCAACAAATCGCCCAGAGGGGTGCAACGGTCGTGCCTTGCCCGGTCACGGCCGTGGAACGTACCGTCTTTGCGAACCCCTGACGCCCGCCCGTCTCCCTACGCACGCCCCGAGGTCAGCCATGCCGCCGCTGCGCACCGCCCTGCTCCAGAGCTCGGGACGTCCCGGTTCCGTAGCCGCCAACCTCAAGGTCCTCGACGAGGCGGCGGAGCGGGCCGCGGCGGCCGGGGCCCGGCTGCTCGTGACGCCGGAGATGTTCCTGACCGGGTACGCGATCGGCGACGACGTGCCCCGCCTCGCCGAGCCCGCCGACGGCGACGCGGCGGACGCGGTGGCCGACATCGCCGTGCGCCACGGCCTCGCCGTCGCCTACGGCTACCCGGAGCGCGCGGACGCCGACGTCTTCAACTCCGTCCAGCTCATCGGCGCGGACGGCGCCCGCCTCGCGAACTACCGCAAGACCCACCTCTTCGGCTGCTTCGAGCGCGACCACTTCACGCCCGGCGAGCAGTCCGTCGTCCAGGCCGACCTCGACGGCGTCCGGATCGGCCTGATGATCTGCTACGACGTGGAGTTCCCCGAGAACGTGCGGGCCCACGCCCTCGCGGGCACCGACCTCCTGCTGGTGCCGACCGCGCAGATGCACCCGTTCCAGTTCGTCGCCGAGTCCGTGGTGCCGGTGCGCGCCTTCGAGAACCAGATGTACGTCGCGTACGTCAACCGCGTCGGCCCCGAGGGCGAGTTCGAGTTCGTCGGCCTGTCCACCCTCGCCGGCCCCGACGGCATCGCCCGGACGCGTGCCGGGCGCGGCGAGGAGCTGGTGATCGCCGACGCCGACCCCGCCTTCCTCGCCGCCTCCCGCGAGGCCAATCCCTACCTGAGCGACCGCCGCCCCGGCCTGTACGGACCCCTCGTCCAGGCCTGACCCGCACCGGCCGGGCCGCGAGGCCGCCGAGGGCGAAGCCCGCCCGCACCACCTTTTCCGTACTGTGCAAGGAGTCCGTACCCCATGACGTCCACGGTGCCCACCGCTGTCCAGCACACCGACGCCCAGCCGCCCATCACCATGTTCGGGCCGGACTTCCCCTACGCGTACGACGACTTCCTCGCGCACCCCGCGGGCCTCGGCCAGATACCCGCGACCGAGCACGGCGCCGAAGTCGCCGTCATCGGCGGCGGCCTCTCCGGCATCGTGGCCGCGTACGAACTGATGAAGATGGGCCTCAAGCCCGTCGTCTACGAAGCCGACCAGATCGGCGGCCGACTGCGCACCGTCGGCTTCGAGGGCACCGGCACCGACGGCCTCACCGCCGAGATGGGCGCGATGCGGTTCCCGCCGTCCTCGACGGCCCTCCAGCACTACATCGACCTGGTGGGCCTGGAGACCAAGGCGTTCCCCAACCCGCTCGCCGAGTCGACCCCCTCCACGGTCGTGGACCTCAAGGGCGAGTCGCACTACGCCACCACCGTCGACGACCTGCCGCAGGTCTACCGCGACGTGATGCACGCCTGGAACGCCTGCCTGGAGGAGGGCGCGGACTTCTCCGACATGAACCGCGCCCTGCGCGAGCGCGACGTACCGAAGATCCGGGAGATCTGGTCGAAGCTCGTCGAGAAGCTCGACAACCAGACCTTCTACGGCTTCCTCTGCGACTCCGAGGCCTTCAAGTCCTTCCGGCACCGTGAGATCTTCGGCCAGGTCGGCTTCGGCACCGGCGGCTGGGACACCGACTTCCCGAACTCCATCCTGGAGATCCTGCGCGTCGTCTACACCGAGGCCGACGACCACCACCGCGGCATCGTCGGCGGCAGCCAGCAGCTGCCCCTGCGCCTGTGGGAGCGCGAGCCGCAGAAGATCGTGCACTGGCCGCTCGGCACCTCCCTGGCTTCGCTGCACGACGGCCGCGCGCCGAAGCCCGCCGTGACCCGGCTGCACCGCACCGCGGGCAACCGCGTCACCGTCACCGACGCGAACGGCGACATCCGCACCTACCAGGCGGCGATCTTCACCGCCCAGTCCTGGATGCTGCTCTCCAAGATCGAGTGCGACGACTCGCTGTTCCCCATCGACCACTGGACGGCGATGGAGCGGACCCACTACATGGAGAGCTCGAAGCTCTTCGTGCCCGTCGACCGGCCCTTCTGGCTGGACAAGGACGAGCAGACCGGCCGTGACGTCATGTCGATGACGCTCACCGACCGCATGACGCGCGGCACCTACCTCCTCGACGACGGCCCGGACAAGCCCGCCGTCATCTGCCTCTCCTACACCTGGTGCGACGACAGCCTGAAGTGGCTGCCGCTGTCGGCGAACGAGCGCATGGAGGTCATGCTCAAGTCGCTCGGCGAGATCTACCCGAAGGTCGACATCAGGAAGCACATCATCGGCAACCCGGTGACCGTGTCCTGGGAGAACGAGCCCTACTTCATGGGCGCCTTCAAGGCCAACCTGCCGGGCCACTACCGCTACCAGCGGCGTCTGTTCACCCACTTCATGCAGGAGGACCTGCCCGCGGACAAGCGCGGCATCTTCCTCGCGGGCGACGACATCTCCTGGACGGCAGGCTGGGCCGAGGGCGCCGTGACGACCGCGCTCAACGCCGTGTGGGGCGTCATGCACCACTTCGGCGGCACCACCGACGCGACCAACCCCGGCCCCGGCGACCTGTACGACGAGATCGCGCCGGTGGAACTCCCGGAGGACTGACCCCCGGGGCCGGGGGAGCCCTCAGAGCCCCGCCTCCCTGGCCGCCGCGTGCACCGCGGCGGCCACGTCGGTCAGCTCCCGCGCGTCCCGCACGCTCCCCTGGAGGTCGACGAGGATCTCCTCCACCCCGGCCGCGGCGTGCGCCACCAGGTCCTCGGCGATCTGCTCCGCGTCACCCCGGAAGGGGGCGCGGTCGGGGCCGTCGTACGGCTTGTGGCTATAGCGCGCGTTCGCGCGCAGGACGCTCTGGATCGGAGCCGTGCGGCCGCGTTCGGCGGCCAGGTCCGTGAGCCGCCGCCACTCCTCGGCGAGGCGCGCGGGGCCCGCCGCGCCCGGCATCCAGCCGTCGGCGCGGTCCACGAGCCTGCGTGCGGCGCGCGGGCTGTTGGCGGGCAGCAGGACCGGGATCGGGCGGGCCGGCTTCGGCCCCACCTCGGACGGGGCGATCGTGGTCAGTGTCCCCTCGGGCCCCTCGTACGCGACCGGGTCCGGGCCCCACACGGCCCGGCACACGTCGAGCGTCTCGTCGAGGACCTTGCCACGCCGCTCGTACGGTGCCACCGACGCCGCCGCGTACTCGTCGAGAGACCAGCCCGTGCCGAGGCCGGCGACCACGCGGCCGCCGCTCGCCGCGTCCAACGAGGCCAGGGAGCGGGCCAGTTGGAAGGGCACGTGCAGCGGCGCCACCAGGACGCTGGTGCCGAGGCGCACCCGTTCGGTGACGGCGGCGGCGAGCGTGAGCGTGACCAGGGGGTCGGCGACCGAGCGGTAGTTCTCCGGCCAGGGCCTGCCCGGGATGCCCCACAGGCCCTGGGTCGGGGGATCGGGGAACAGGACGCGTTCGAAGACCCAGAGACTGTCGAAACCGGTCTCCTCGGCGGCACGCGCCACCTGCGGGACATCGCGTCCGATGGCGAAGTGCTTCATCTGCGGCAGGCCGAGGCCGAGTCGGCAAGAGGGCACGACAGCTCCTGTGGGTCCGGGGCGGGTCCCACCAAGCTAGCCCGGCCCGGGATCAGTCCGGCAGAGGCGTGAGCAGCATCCGCCCCACCAGACCCACCGTGTCGTCCAGACGCGCCCGCATCTCCTCCGCCACGCCCGGGAAGTCCCGCAGCGCCCACAGGGCGCGCGCCGCCGACCACGCGCCGTCGCGGGCGCGGTCCAGGCTCCAGGAACCGAGCAGGTGGGTGAGGGGGTCGGCGACCTGGAACAGGTCGGGGCCCGGCATCAGGTCCTCGCGGATGCGTTCCTCCAGCGAGACGAGGATGTCGCCCACGCGGTCGAACTCGTCCTCCAGGTCGGTCGGCGCGCAGCCGAGGCCGTGGCAGGTGTCCACGACGGCGAGGGCCAGGTCGTGGCCGATGTGGGCGTTGATGCCCGCGAGTGCGAACTGCAGCCCGCGCACGCCGGGGTGGCGGCGCAGTTGGAACAGGGGGCGCCAGCACGCGGGCGGATACCCGTCGGCCGCCGCGGTGTCCACGGCCCGCAGATAGCGCTCGGCGAACCGGACGTCGAGCGTGACGGCCGCCCTGACGTCGGCGAACGCGCCCGCCGCGACGCTCAGGGCGACCTCCTGGGTGACCGCCAGGTACACGCGGTTGAACACGGCGACGCCGTCGCGGGGCGGCCACGTGGCGTCGAGGGCGCGCATGCGCGCGAGGACGCCGTCGACGCCGCCGTCGGTGAGGCGGCCGGTTCCGCTGTCCTCGCGCACGGGGTGGGCGCGCTCGGCGATCCGCTCGAACTGGGCCATGCGGGCAGGGTCCCAGCCCCGGCGTGGCACACGGGCGCGCCGGGCTCGCGCTTACCCAGAACGAGGGAACGCGTCCGAGTCCTTGTGCGTGTCGCCCCCGTCGTCCGGGGCGTGCGTGTCGTTCCCGTCGTGCTTCTCGTCCCCGTCGTACGTGGACGTGCCCGAATCGAGCAGCGGTTCCTGGGTCTTGAGGTGGGCGGGGGCGAACGCCCGCAGCACGTGGTAGCCGGTGATGACGACGATCGTGCCGAGCGCGATGCCGCTGAGCGAGAAGTTGTCGGTGAACTTCAGCGAGACGTTTCCGACGCCGATGATGATGCCCGCGGCGGCCGGGACCAGGTTCAGCGGATTGCGCAGGTCCACGTCGGCGTTGATCCAGATCTGCGCGCCGAGCAGCCCGATCATGCCGTACAGGATGACGGTGATGCCGCCGAGGACGCCGCCGGGGATCGCGGCCACGACCGCGCCGAACTTCGGGCACAGGCCGAAGAGCAGGGCGAAGGCGGCGGCCGCCCAGTACGCGGCGGTGGAGTAGACGCGGGTCGCGGCCATCACGCCGATGTTCTCGGAGTACGTCGTGTTGGGCGGGCCGCCGACCGCGGTGGAGAGCACGGACGCGGCGCCGTCCGCGGAGATCGCGGTGCCGAGCTTGTCGTCCAGGGAGTCGCCGGTCATCTCGCCGACGGCCTTGACGTGCCCGGCGTTCTCCGCGACCAGGGCGATCACGACGGGCAGCGCCACCAGGATCGCCGACCACTCGAAGCTCGGCCCGTGGAAGGACGGCAGGCCGATCCAGTCCGCGTTCCCGACCGCCGACAGGTCGAGGCGCCAGTGGTCGGTGACCTGGCCGGACCCGTCCTGCGAGTTGATCTTTCCGAAGACGGAGTCGAGCACCCAGGACAGCGCGTACCCGAAGATCAGGCCGAGGAAGATGGCGACGCGCGACCAGAATCCGCGCAGGCACACCACGGCCAGACCGGTGAACAGCATCACGCACAGCGCGGTCCACTGGTCCTGCGGCCAGTAGGTCGCGGCCGTGACCGGCGCCAGGTTGAAGCCGATCAGCATCACCACCGCGCCCGTGACGATCGGCGGCATCGCGGCGTGGATGATCCGGGCGCCGAACCGCTGCACCGCGAGCCCCACGACGAACAGCGCCGCGCCGACCACGAGCACCGCGCCCGTGACCGTCGCGCTGGACCCGCCCTGCGCCCGGATCACCGCGGCCACGCCCACGAAGGACAGGGAGCAGCCGAGGTAGCTGGGCACCCGGCCGCGCGTGGCGAGCAGGAAGATGACCGTCGCGACGCCCGACATCATGATCGCGAGGTTCGGGTCGAGGCCCATCAGGACCGGTGCGACGAACGACGCCCCGAACATCGCCACCACGTGCTGGGCGCCGAGGCCGAAGGTGCGGGGCCAGGAGAGCCGTTCATCGGGGCGGACGACGGCTCCGGGCGCCGGGGTGCGCCCGTCGCCGTGCAGTCTCCAGCGCACGCCGAGGTCCATGGTGAGTTCGCTTTCTGTGCGCGGGGACGAGCGGTGTCCTCGCAGGGACGAGCCGTGTCGTCATGTCGACGATCAGCGTCGACATGTTAGTGCGACGTAAGGGGGGCTCCTTTCCGGCGCGCTTCCGGTACGTTGACATGGCCAAGCCACTGAACAGAGTTCACATATCTGATGGGAGCGTGATGAGCGCCCGTACTCGCATAGGCGCCCTGTTCACCACCACGGCCGCCGTCGCCGCCGTACTGGTGACGGCCGTACCGGCGACTCCGACTCAGGGCCCGCCTCCGGTGGCCGCGGCCGCGAAGGCCGCGAAGGTCAAGGTCCCCGACACCGCCGTCCTCGACGGCGAGCGACTGGCCGACGCCAAGCGACGGCTCGACCGGGGCGACCCCCGACTCCGCGAGGCCCTCGGCCACTTGACGGCACGCGCGGACAAGTGGCTCGGCAAGGGCCCCTGGACGGTCGTCGACAAGCCGAAGCCCGCGCCGAGCGGCGACCCCCACGACTATCTGAGCCAGGCCCCCTACTGGTGGCCGACCAGGCCCAAGACCCCCGACAACCCCTGGGGCTGCCCGTACGAGCAGCGCGACGGCGAGCGCAACCCGGAGGTCGACACCGGCACCGACCGCCGCGACGTGGAGAACGTCTTCGACTCGACCTACGAGCTGTCCCTCGCCTGGTACTACACGGGTGACAGGAAGTACGCCGAGCACGCCGCGAAGGTCCTGCGCACCTGGTTCCTCGACCCGGCGACGCGGATGAACCCGAACCTGAACCACGGGCAGTTCATCCCCTGCAAGTACGACGGCCGCGCCATCGGCATCATCGACTTCTCGCAGTCGTACACCTCCGTCGTCGACGCCCTCGCGATCCTCGGCACGGGCGCGCCGGGCTGGACGCCGTCCGACCGCACCAAGATGCGCTCCTGGACCAAGAGCTTCCAGAAGTGGCTGACGGACAGCGAGTTCGGCAAGCAGGAGGCCGCCGCGAAGAACAATCACGGCACCTTCTACGACATGCAGCTCGCCGCCCTCGCGTACGCGAACGGCGACAAGGCGCTGGCCCGCAGGACCGTCCTGAACGCGCGCGCCCAGCGCATCGACCCGCAGATCGCCGCCGACGGCAGCCAGCCGCAGGAGCTCACCCGCACCCGCAGCTGGCACTACTCGACCTTCGACCTGGTGGCGTACACCCGCCTCGCCGACATCGGCAGGCACGTCGGCGTGGACCTGTGGAAGTACCGGGGCCCGGACGGGCAGAGCCTCGTCAAGGCGGTCGACTACCTGCTGCCCGCGGCGACCGGAGCGGCGAAGTGGCCGCATCCGGAGCTTCAGTTCCTGCGGTACGCGGCGAGCGACGTCGTGCGCGCCGCCGCCGACGCGGGGTCGGCCGCCGCGAAGGCCGCGGTGCCGAAGCTGGAGCGGCCGCCGGGCGGGGACCTGTGGGAGCTGCGTCCGGCAGCCGAGCAGTTGGACTCGATCGCGGGGTGAGGCGCGCGGGCCGCGCGGCGGCGCCGGGCGGGAGCGTCGGCTCCCGCCCGTGCGGGTCCGTCAGGACTTGCGGTCCGCCGGCGCGGCCTCCGCCTCCGCCGAACCGGCCCGCACCGACGGCGCCGGGCCGCCCGCCGTGCGCAGCACCCCCGCGAACGCCATGAGCCCGCACGCCAGCACTGTGACCAGGCAGAAGGACGCCACCAGGCTGGTCGCGTCGGCGAGCGCGCCGATCGCGGACGGGGCGACGAGACTGGAGGTGTACGTGATGGTGGCGACGCCCGCGATGGCCTGGCTCGGGTTCGGGCCGCTGCGCCCGGCCGCGGCGAACGCCAGCGGGACGACGACCGCGATGCCGAGACCCATGAGGGCGAACCCGGTCATGGCCATCGCCGCGTGCTGCGCCGTCACCACGAGCAGCCCGCCGAGCGCGGCGCACGCCCCGCCCGCGCGCACCGTGCGGACCGCGCCGAACCGGTCGACCACCTTGTCGCCCGCGAACCGCGCGATCGCCATCGTGAGCGTGAAGCCGGTGGTGCACGCGGCGGCCAGGCCCGCGGACGAGTCGAGCACATCCTTCAGGTACACCGCCGACCAGTCCAGGCTCGCGCCCTCCGCGAACACCGCGCAGAAGCCGACCGCGCCGATGAGCAGCGCCGACTTCGGCGGCAGCGCGAACCGCGGCGGCGCCTCCTCCTCGGGCGCGCTGCGCAGGTCGAGGACGCCCTGACAGGCGATCAGGCCGAGCACGGTGAGCACCGCGGCGGCGAAGACGTGGTGCACACGGGCGTCGACGTGCAGATGGGCGGCGACCGTGCCGCCCGCCGAGCCGATCAGGGCGCCCGCGCTCCACATGCCGTGCAGGCCGGACATGATGGACTTGTCCATGCGGTGCTCGATCTCGACGCCGAGCGCGTTCATGGCGACGTCCGACATGCCCGACGTCGCGCCGTACACGAACAGTGCCGCGCAGAGCGTGACCAGGTTCGGCGCGAGCGACGGCAGGGTGAGCGCGAGCGTCCACAGCGCGAGCAGCCCGCGCAGGGCCGTCCGGGCACCGAAGCGGTGGCTCACCCAGCCCGCGAGCGGCATCGCCACGGAGGCGCCGATCGCCGGGAAGGCGAGCGCGAGGCCGAGCAGGCCCGCGCTGATGTCCGCGTGGTCCTGGATCCACGGCACGCGGGTCGCGAACGACCCGGCGACCGAACCGTGCACGCAGAAGATCACCGCGACGGCCATCCGGGCGCGGCTCAACTGCCGTCTGTCCTGCCCCACTTGGTGCTGCTCACTCATCCGTTCCACCCCTCCACGGTCCCGTTCGGAACCGCCGCAGTAAACTATCAGGAACCCTGCCTGATAAAAGAGGGCCGGGGAACCGAATATCGCGCGCGTCCGAAAGCGGCCTCTCCCCGGCGGAGGGCGGACCGACGGCAGCGCTGTGGAAGGATCCCGCCATGCCCGCATCTCCGAGCACCGCTCGGGCCATCAACGACCGGCTCGCGCTGCGCCTGCTGCAGCGCGAAGGGCCCCTGACGGCGGGACAGTTGAAGCAGCTCACCGGCCTGTCCCGGCCCTCCGTCGCCGACCTCGTCGAACGCCTCCAGGGCTCGGGTCTGATCACGGTGGTGGGCGAGACCGGGGAGCGCCGCCGCGGCCCGAACGCCCGGCTCTACGGGATAGTCGCCGACCGGGCCCACCTGGCCGCCCTCGACGTCCGCACCGAGAGCGTGTCCGTGGTCGTGGCCGATCTGCTCGGCGCGCAGCTGGCCGAGGCGACCGTGCCGATCGGCACCGGCACCGGCACCGGCCGCGCCGTCGAGCGGGCCGTGGCCCTGGTGGAGCGCACGGCGCGCGCGGGCGGCGCGAGCAGGCTGCACACGGTGGGCGTCGGCGCGCCCGGCCTCATCGACCCGGCCACCGGCGACCTGCGCGACTCGGCGGGACTGCCCGGCTGGCACCGGCGCCTGGTCGCCGCCCTCACCGAACGGCTGCCCGCCCGCGTCCTGGTGGAGAACGAGACCAACCTCGCCGCCCGCGCCGAGCAGCGCGACGGGGCCGCGCACGACCGCGGCACGTTCGTTCTCCTGTGGCTGGGTGCGGGTACCGGTGCGGCCGTTGTCCTGGACGGCGCTCTGCGGCGCGGCGCGTCCGGCGGTACCGGGGAGATCGGCTTCCTGCCGGTGCCCGGCACCGGGGAGCTGCCGTCGGCCACCGCCTGCGACGGCGGCTTCCACTCGCTCGCCGGGTCGGGGGCGGTGGCCGACCTCGCCGCGGAGCACGGGCTCAAGGTGGAGCCCGGAGCGGGGGAGTTGGTCGCTGCCGCGCTCGTGCGGCACGCCGTGGAGACGGGCCATGAGCCGTTCCTTGCCGAGCTTGCCGACCGGGTGGCCATCGGCGCGGCGTCCGTCGCGGCGGTACTTGATCCGGGCTGTGTGGTCCTCGGCGGTGAGGTGGGCCGGGCGGGCGGCGACGCGCTCGCTCAGCGCGTCGCCGAGAGGGTTGCTGTGATGTCTCCGTTGCGCACGGAGGTTCGCGCCAGTGCGCTGGGAGGCGCGGCCGTTCTGCGGGGGGCGTTGCTGACCGCTCGGGACGCGGCGCAGGAGGAGCTTTTTTCGACGTAGCGCCGCTTTGGCTGGGCTGTTCTGGTCTCTGCGGGGTGGCTGGGTCTTGTCGCGCAGTTCCCCGCGCCCCTTTGGGGCGCTCCTCCGCCGCGCCGCACATCGGTACGGACCCGCGGCCCCAGCCGTGCTGGTGTGAGCCCGGCGGCGGGGCAAGGGCAGTTCTTCCCGCCGCCGGGTGCCTGGGGGAGGGGTCAGCAGGCTCCCAGGTCCTGCCACGGGCCCCACTGGGTGGAACCGGGCTCCTCGCCCTTCGTCCACCACTTGGACTTCCACTGGTGCGACTTGTGGGACACGGTCGTCCCTGAGCCGTACTCGGACGACGTGCTCCACGCGGGCGCGGTGCACTTGCCGGGCGGGTCGGTCGGGTCCGGCGGGTCGGTGGGCCCGGTGCCCGTGCCGGGCTCCACCACGGTCGTGCCGCGCGCCAGGTCACCGGCGAGCCCGTAGGTCGTACCGCCGATGTTCACCGTCCAGTTCGACGGGGTCGACACCGGCAGGTAGTAGTTGAAGGACAGGTCCACGGACGCCCCGGGCGCCAGCGTCTGCCAGGCGGGCAGCTTCAGGGAGACCCGGTTGAAGTCGCCCTTGAGGCCGCCGACGTTGTTGCCGGTGTGCCCGGTGCTGATCACCTTCGTGCCGAAGCCGGACTGGTCGGAGGCGTTGCCGGGGGCCGAGGTGCCGTAGTCGAACTGGAACTCCGTGCCGCCGGGCAGGGTCGTCTTCGTGTTGTTGGTGATCTTCAGCTTGGGCGTGATCGGGTAGTTGGAGTCGCCGAGCTTGAAGTCCCCGAACTCCACGCCGATGTTCACGGACTTGGCGGGCAGGTCCTTGCCCGCGACCTTCGCGCCGTACGGGGACGCCGACTTGAACTTGTCGTACATCGCCGTGGTCAGCGTGTCGCCGATCTCGTACTGCCCCTTGGCGGAGTTGTACTTGTAGTCACCGGCGAGCTCCCAGACCATCGTGCCGCCGATGCCCTTGTCGACCACGTAGTCGGCCTTGGCCTTCACCGACTGCTCGTCCTCGGTGGACAGGAAGACCTTCTTCTCGGCGTTCCACAGCCAGGGCGCGACCAGCGTCGAGTCGTACTTGCGCGCGTAGGTGCCGGTGAGCTTGGTGTCGGCGGAGAAGCCGTACTTGGTCACGTAGTCGCCGACGACGCCCTTCTCCAGGTTCTTGGCGTGCCACATCGGGTTCGACCCGGCGGGCGACTCCTTGCCCTTGTCGTCCTTGTCGTGCCACAGGTTGTCGATGCCGACGGCGCCGTCACCGCACTTGGTGAGCCCGGAACCGGCCGGACAGTCGGTCGACGCCGCCTTGCCCCAGAGCCCGTCCGTGCCGCCCTGCACGTTCTTGAAGCCGCGGGTGTAGTACGGCAGGCCGATGTTGATGCGGCCCGCGGGCATCGAACCGCGGAAGTAGTGATAGGCCCAGTCGGTGTTGAGATACCCGACCCCGCCGTACTGCTGGCTGCCGTACACCCCCGCCGCCGCGAGTTCGGCGTCCTTCCCGTCGTCGTAGAGGGAGGCGTTCGGGCCGACGTACTCGTTCCAGGCGCCATGGAGGTCGTACGACATGATGTTGACGTAGTCCAGGTACTTCTGGACCTGGAACGTCTCCATGCCGCGCAGCAGATATCCGGACGACGGCGCGGCCACGGTCAGCAGATAGTGCTTGCCGTCGGCGGCACCGGCCCGGTCCAGCTTCTCGCGCAGCGTCTTCATCAGCACCGCATAGCCCTTGACCAGGCCCGCGCGGCGGCCGTTGGCGAGCTGCCAGTCCAGCGGATTGCCCGCGTCCTTCATCGTCGTCGGGTATTCGTAGTCGATGTCGACGCCGTTGAAGCCGTACTTCTTGATGAACGCGACGGTGGAGTCCGCGAAGGTCTCGATGCCCGCCTGGTTCACCGAACCGTCCGCGTTGGTGGCCATCGAGTAGAAGCCGCCGGAGTTCACCCGCTTGCCGTCGTCACCGAAATAGCCGCCGGTCTCGGCCCAACCGCCCACGGAGACCATGGTCTTGACGTTCGGGTGCTTCTTCTTGAACTTATTCAGCAGATTGAAGTGACCCTTGTAGGAGTACGCGGGGTCCATTTCCGCGCCCGCGACTCCCGGCCAGGTCATTCCGGTGGCGGCGTTCTTCTCGCCGTCACCGCCCACGGAGATCTTGTTGTCGCTCCCGATGTGCGCGAAGGCGTAGTTGAGGTGGGTGACCTTGTCCCAGGGGATGTCGGACGCGAGATAGGCGGGCTCGCCGTTCTTGCCGGTGCGCCAGCCGGTGAAGTAGCCGATCACGCGGCGCTGGTGGTCGGCGCCCATCTTCTCGCGGCCGTCGGCGTCGTAGACGGAGCAGTAGGGGACGTCGACGCCGGGGGTCTTGTAGAGGCCGTCGGGACGGCAGGACTCGTTGTCGGCGGCGTGCGAGGTCGTCGCGGCGAGGGTGCTCATCAGCAGTCCGGCGACCGCTGCGCCTGCTGCCAGGAGCGTGGCTCTCGCTCGGGTGGGGGTGGGCACGTCGGTTCCTCCTGGGGAGGCTCGGTGTCGCACAACGAACGGGGACGGCGGCCCACGGTGTGCGCACACCGGGCGGGCCTCTCCTCGGAGTGACGCAGACGTTAAGAGGACTAGACCAGTGCGTCAATAGGTATGTACCAATCCCCTTCCGGGGGCCGGGTCGCCGGTGACGGGAGGGGTCGGATTCCTGTGAGCCAGCCCACAGGATCTCCCCTGCACGGCTGTGACCAGGCGTGGCACACTGGTCGGGTACCAGAAGCAGCGCACTCCGGGGTCGGTGCAATTCCGAACCGGCGGTTACAGTCCGCGACCCGGCCGCCTCCAGCGGTCGGTTGACCAGGTGAAACTCCTGGACCGACGGTGAAAGTCCGGATGGGAGGCAGTGCGCGGCGAGCGGACACATGTGTCATGTGTGTCGCCTCGTCGTCTTTGCTCGGTTCCTCAGGGGACCGGTCTCTTTCGACGTCCGGCGACCCCGGCGACGATCCATGCCGGTGTTCCGCTCGTACGTGTCGTCGTCATCGACAGCCCCGGAGTCCGTGCCCGAAGAGGCAGGAGGACCCGGTGGCCACCGCAGCCGAAGCAGCCGCCATGCGACGCGCCGTCGCGCTCGCCGCGCGCGGACTCGGGTTCACGAGCCCCAATCCCGTCGTCGGCTGCGTCATCCTCGACGCGGGCGGCGACAGCGTCGGCGAGGGCTACCACCAGCGCGCGGGCGGACCGCACGCCGAAGTGCACGCCCTGCGTGCGGCCGGCGAGAAGGCCCGCGGCGGCACCGCCGTCGTCACCCTCGAACCCTGCAACCACACCGGCCGCACCGGCCCCTGCGCCCAGGCCCTCCTCGACGCCGGGATCGCCCGCGTCGTGTACGCCGTCGACGATCCCACCCCCGACGCGACCGGCGGCGCCGCCACCCTCCGCGCGGCCGGCGTCGACGTCGAGTCCGGCCTGCTCGCCGAGGAGGCCGAGACGGTCAACGCCGCCTGGCTCACCTCGGTCCGCACCGGCCGCCCCCACGTCACCTGGAAGTACGCCGCCACGCTCGACGGCCGCGTCGCCGCCGCCGACGGCACCAGCCGCTGGATCAGCTCGGCCGAGTCCCGCGCCGACGTGCACCGGCTGCGCGCCGAGTGCGACGCCGTCGTCGTCGGCTCCGGCACCCAGCGCGCCGACGACCCGCACCTCGCGGTGCGCGGCGTCGAGGGCGCCGCCCAGCCGCTGCGGGTCGTCGTCGACACCCACGGCACGGCCGTCCGGCCGGGCGCCCGGGTCCTGGACGACGCGGCTCCCACGCTGGTGGCCGTCGCGGAAGGCGTGGAGCCGCTGCCCGGCGTGGAGACGGTGCACCTTCCGTACACCGACCAGCACGCCGACGCCGCACACCTGCCGTACGTCGAGCGGGTCCCGCGCGCGGCCGGGAACGGCGGCAAGGCGTCGGCGCCGTCCGGGCGGCCGGACACCGCCGCCGACGACGAAGAGGACCGCCTCGAACACCGCTTCACCGCCAGCGGCGGCGCCTACCGCGCACAGCGCCCCGCCGCCCGCACCGAGCACCCCGCGCCGCCCGGCACCCCGGACACCCCGGGCGGCCTCGACATCGACGCGCTGCTCGCCGAACTGCACGCCCGCGGCGTGCGGTCCGTACTCCTCGAAGGCGGGCCGACGCTCGCCGGTGCCTTCGTGGCCGCCGGTGCCGTCGACCGCGTCATCGGCTATCTCGCGCCCACGCTGCTCGGCGCGGGCCCCGCCGCCCTCACCGGCGGCGGAATCACCACCCTCACCGAGGCGTTGCGCCTCGACGTGCGCGAGTGCGTCGCGCTCGGACCCGATCTGCGTATCACCGCGACCGTCGCGGGCCCCGGAACGAAGGAGCACTGAGTGTTCACCGGAATCGTCGAAGAGCTGGGCGAAGTCACCGCCGTGGAGAACCTGGGCGACGCGTCCCGCTTCCGGCTGCGCGGCCCCGTCGTCACCGACGGCGCGAAGCACGGCGACTCCATCGCCGTCAACGGAGTGTGTCTGACGGTCGTCGAGCACGAGGACGACGAGTTCACCGCCGACGTGATGGCCGAGACGCTCGACCGCTCCAGCCTCGGTGTCCTCGTGCCCGGCTCCAAGGTCAACCTGGAGCGCCCGACCGCCGTCGGCGACCGCCTCGGCGGGCACATCGTGCAGGGGCACGTCGACGGAACCGGCACCATCGTCGACCGCAAGCCGTCCGACAACTGGGAGATCGTCAAGGTCTCCCTGCCCGAAGGACTCGCCCGCTACGTCGTCGAGAAGGGCTCCATCACCGTCGACGGCGTCAGCCTGACCGTCGTCGACGCCGGTGCCGACCACTTCACCATCAGCCTGATCCCGACGACCCTCGCCCTGACCACGCTCGGCATCAAGCAGCCCGGCGACCCGGTCAACCTCGAGGTCGACGTCATCGCCAAGTACGTGGAGCGACTGCTCGCCGCGGGCGCCGTGACGCCCGCGCGGGCCACGGCCGCCGAGGCGGGCGCACCGGATCCGGAGGCGGCGAAGTGAGCACGTTCGACTGGCTGAACTCCGAGGCCTTCACCGCCTTCGGCCAGCACATCATGTGGTCCGACATGGTCGGCAACAGCATCGGCCTGATCGCCCTCGCGCTCGGCTGGCGCCGCTCCATCTGGACCTGGCCCGCCCAGTTCCTGTCCGGCGTCGTCCTCGTCGCCGCGTACGCCTCCGCGCAGCTCTCCGGCGGCGTCGGCAAGCAGCTCCTCGTCATCGGCGTCGCCCTGTGGGGCTGGCGGCAGTGGACGCGGGGCAGCCGCGCCGCGCAGGACGGCTCCATCGCCGTGCGCTTCGCCACCTGGAAGGAGCGCGGCGTCCTGCTCGCGGGCACCGCCGTCGGCACCCTCGCCGTCGGCGCGCTCTTCACCGCCGTGCCCGACCTGTCCTGGAACCCCTGGCCGGACGCCTACATCTTCGTCGGCACGCTCGCCGCGATGGTGGCCCAGGCCCGCGGGCTGGTCGAGTTCTGGTTCGCCTGGCTGCTCGTCGACATCGTCGGCGTCCCCCTCGCCTTCTCCAGCGGACTCGCCTTCTCCGGGTTCGTGTACGTCGTCTACCTCGCCCTCGTCCTGTGGGGCCTGCGCGACTGGTGGCTGCGCTCCCGGCAGCCCGCCACCCAGCAGCGGCCCGCTCTGGAAGGAGCCCCGGCATGACCGCTCAGCCCACTCCCACACCCGAGGACCTCGCCCTGGACCTCTCCCTCGACCCGGTGGAGATGGCCATCCGCGACATCGCGGCCGGCCGGCCCGTCGTGGTCGTCGACGACGAGGACCGCGAGAACGAGGGCGACCTCGTCATCGCCGCCGAGAAGGCCACCCCCGAGATCGTCGCCTTCATGATGAGCGAGTGCCGCGGCCTGATCTGCGCCCCCATGGAGAGCGACGAGCTCGAACGCCTGCACCTGCCGCAGATGGTCGAGAACAACACCGAGTCGATGAGCACGGCCTTCACCGTCTCCGTCGACGCGAGCGGCGCGCACGGCGTCACCACCGGCATCTCCGCCGCCGACCGCGCCACCACCCTCCAGCTCCTCGCGAGCGGCACGGCCGACGCGAGCGACTTCGTCCGGCCCGGCCACATCTTCCCGCTGCGCGCCAAGGCCGGCGGCGTCCTCGTGCGCGACGGCCACACCGAGGCCGCCGTCGACCTCGCCCGGCTCGCGGGGCTGCGGCCCGCCGGGGCCATCGTCGAGATCGCGGGCGAGGACGGCCGGATGCTGCGGCTGCCCGAACTGGTGCCGTTCGCCCGCAGGCACGGCCTGACGATCATCTCCATCGAGGACCTGATCGCCTACCGCCGTACCGCCGAGCCCACCGTCCGCCGCGAGGCCGAGGTCCGACTGCCCACGTCCTACGGCGAGTTCACCGCGTACGGCTACCGCTCCACCGTCGACGGCGTCGAGCACGTCGCGCTCGTCCACGGCGACATCGGCACCGGCGAGGACGTCCTCGTACGCATCCACTCCGAGTGCCTGACCGGCGACGTCTTCCACTCCCTGCGCTGCGACTGCGGGCCGCAGCTGGAGGAGTCCATGCGGCGCGTCACCGACACCGGGCGCGGCGTCGTGGTCTATCTGCGCGGCCACGAGGGGCGCGGCATCGGACTGCTGTCCAAGCTGCGCGCCTACGAACTACAGGAGCGCGGCAGCGACACCCTGGACGCCAACCTCGAACTGGGCCTGCCCGCCGACGCCCGCGACTACGGCGCCGGTGCCCAGATCCTGGAGGACCTCGGAGTCCGCAGCCTGCGGCTCCTCACCAACAACCCGGACAAGGTCGACGCCCTCGCCCGGCACGGCCTGAAGGTCACCGCGCGCGAGCCCATGCCGGTCACCGTCGGCGAGCACAATCTGCGCTACCTGCGCACCAAGCGGGACCGCATGGGCCACGACCTGCCCTGGCTGGACACCCCGGAGATGTCCGCCTGCGGCAACCAGTAGCACAAGCCATCCGAACAGAGCCCCGACACACCCCGAGGAGAAGCGCGTGAGCGGCAAGGGTGCCCCCGAACTGAGCGTGAAGAACTGTGGCGACCTGCGCGTCGCCGTCGTCGCCGCCCTGTGGCACGAGCGGATCATGGACGGCCTCGTCGACGGCGCCCTGCGCGCCCTGCACGAGCTCGGCATCGACGAGCCGACGCTCCTTCGCGTGCCCGGCAGCTACGAGCTGCCCGTCGTCGCCAAGGCCCTCGCGGGCCGCGGCTACGACGCGATCGTGGCACTCGGAGTCGTCGTCCGCGGCGGCACCCCGCACTTCGAGTACGTGTGCCAGGGCGTCACCCAGGGCCTCACCCAGGTGTCCGTCGACACCGGCGTGCCCATCGGCTTCGGCGTGCTCACGTGCGACACCGAGGAACAGGCCCTGGACCGCGCGGGCATCGAGGGCTCGACCGAGGACAAGGGCCACGAAGCGGTCACCGCCGCGGTGGCCACGGCGGCCACGCTCCGGACGATCTCCGAACCCTGGCGGCAGGGGCGGGGCGTGGGCGCGTAGAGTGAACGACATCATGTCCAAGAAGACTTTCGAGGAGCTCTTCACCGAGCTCCAGCACAAGGCCGCCAACGGCGACCCCGCCACCTCCCGCACCGCGGAACTGGTGGACAAGGGCGTCCATGCCATCGGCAAGAAGGTCGTCGAGGAGGCCGCCGAGGTGTGGATGGCCGCCGAGTACGAGGGCAAGGAAGCCACCGCCGAGGAGATCTCCCAGCTCCTGTACCACGTACAGGTGATGATGGTCGCCCGCGGCATCTCCCTCAGCGACGTCTACGCCCACCTCTAGAGCGTCCGCACACCCCACCGCAGTCACTTCTTCACGCAGTGACTCCTCACGCAGTCACTCCTCACGCAAAGGAATCCGTCCTCATGCTGCGCATCGCCGTGCCCAACAAGGGTTCACTGTCCGGACCTGCGTCGGCGATGCTGCATGAGGCCGGATACCAGCAGCGCAAGGAGTCCAAGGAACTCGTCCTCGTCGACCCCGAGAACGAGGTCGAGTTCTTCTACCTGCGCCCGCGCGACATCGCCATCTACGTCTCCTCCGGCAAGCTCGACATCGGCATCACCGGACGCGACCTGCTGATCGACTCCGGCGCCAACGCCGAGGAGATCCTGCCGCTCGGCTTCGCCCGCTCCACCTTCCGCTTTGCCGCCAAGCCCGGCACCGCCCAGGGCATCGAGGAGCTGGCCGGGCGCACCGTCGCCACCTCCTACGAGGGCATCGTCGCCAAGCACCTCGCCGACAGCGGCGTCGACGCCTCCGTCATCCACCTCGACGGCGCCGTCGAGACCGCCATCGAGCTGGGTGTCGCGCAGGTCATCGCGGACGTCGTCGAGACCGGCACCAGCCTGCGGAACGCGGGACTCGAGGTCTTCGGCGAGCCGATCATGAAGTCCGAGGCGGTCGTCATCCGGCGCACCGGTGCCGCCGCCGACGACCCCAAGGTGCAGCAGTTCCTGCGCCGCCTCCAGGGCGTCCTGGTCGCCCGGACGTACGTGATGATGGACTACGACTGCCGCGCCGAGCACCTCGAACAGGCCGTGGCGCTCACCCCGGGCCTGGAGTCGCCGACCATCTCCCCGCTGCACAACGAAGGCTGGGTCGCGGTCCGCTCCATGGTCCCCACCAAGGACGCACAGCGGGTCATGGACGACCTGTACGCCATCGGGGCGCGCGCCATCCTGACCACGGCCATCCACGCCTGCCGCCTCTGACCGTCCCGGAACCCACCGACATGTCTGCGACGTCTTCGATGTCTGCCAGCTCCGCCCGCCCCGACCGGCCTTCGGCACCGGCCCTGCCGGCCACCTTCCGGCCCGCCCGCACCCGGGCGGTGCTGCTCACCGCCGGAGCCGCGGTCTTCGCGGCGCTCGTCGTGATCTCCGTGCTGCTCCCCAACCTCAGCCCGGGGGAGCGGACCAGCTTCGTCTTCACCGGCGCGCTGCTGCTCGGCGTGCTCGTCCTGCTGAGCAGGCCCAAGGTGGTCGCCGACGAGACGGGCGTGACCGTCGTCAACATCGCCACGAGCCGCCGCCTGGAGTGGGCCGAGATCGTCCGGGTCAATCTGCGCCCCGGCGACCCCTGGGTGTTCCTCGACCTCACCGACGGCACCAGCCTGCCCGCCCTCGGCATCCAGCCGGGCATCGCCAAGCAGCGCGCCATCAGCGACGCCCGCGCGCTGCGGGCCCTGGTCGAGGCGCGCTCCGGCAGCGAGACCGACTGAAGGACCCGACCGGGGAATCCCCCAGGGGCCGGAATCCGGGAGGACTCGGGGGATCCCGAACTGACGCGTCGGCGCCTGTCTTGATTAATCTGGATGCGGGGCGGACACCACGTGCCGCCCCGCCCCGGACGGCCGGCGCGGCCGGTACGGGGCTCCTGCTAACCGAGGAGTGACCCTCTCCGGCGATGGACGGATCGTCCTGTAGTACCTGCGCCGCCCCCTCCCGACATACGGGGACCCGAGCACCGGGCGAGGCGGCGGCATCATGACCATCCCCCTGCTGCTCCTCGGAGCGGCTTTCCTGTTGATCCTCGCCAACGGCTTCTTCGTGGCCGCCGAGTTCGGCCTCGTCACCGTCGAGCGGCCCGACGCCGAGAAGGCCGCAGCCGACGGCGACCGCCGGGCGCGCACGGTCGTCGGCGCCCTCAAGGAGCTGTCCTTCCAGCTGTCGGGCACCCAGCTCGGCATCACCATCACCTCGCTCGTCATCGGCATGCTCGCCGAGCCCGCGCTCGCGCGCCTCCTCGCCCGCCCGCTC
Source organism: Streptomyces sp. NPDC127108 (assembly GCF_042677545.1). Lineage (NCBI taxonomy): Bacteria > Bacillati > Actinomycetota > Actinomycetes > Kitasatosporales > Streptomycetaceae > Streptomyces > Streptomyces sp. NPDC127108. Next base: position 55,004 of record NZ_JBHXTE010000047.1, read on the forward strand.
ACCTCAACGGGCATACCGGAAGGGGCGGTTTCGGGAGTCGCGGTGGCCGTCGGCATGCTCCTGGCCTCCGCGGTGCAGATGGTGATCGGTGAGCTGGTGCCCAAGAACTGGGCGGTGTCCCGGCCCCTGCAGGTCGCGCGGTTCGTCGCGGGCCCGCAAGCCGCCTTCTCGCGGCTGTTCCGGCCGGTGATCGCCGGGCTCAACTCCGTCGCGAACCGCCTGGTGCGGTCCCTCGGGGTCGAGCCCGCCGAGGAGCTGGCCTCCGCCCGCACCCCCGGTGAACTGGTCTCCCTCGCCCGGCACTCGGCCCGCGCCGGAGCGCTGGAGCAGGACACCGCCGACCTGTTCGTGCGCACGCTCTCGCTCGGCGAACTCACCGCGCAGCACGTGATGACGCCCCGCGTGAGGGTCAGCGCCCTGCAGTCCTCCGCCACCGCCGAGGACGTGGTCAACCTGACCCGGGCCACCGGCCTGTCCCGCTTCCCCGTCTACCGGGAGCGGATCGACGAGGTCGTCGGCATGGTCCACCTCAAAGACGCCCTCGCGGTCCCCGCGCACGAGCGGCTGCGCGCCCCCGTCGGCAGGATCGCCAAGTCCCCGCTGCTCGTCCCGGAGACGCTGCCCGTGCAGCCCCTCCTGGAGCGGCTGCGCAGCGAGCAGCCGATAGCGGTGGTCGTCGACGAGTACGGCGGCACGGCCGGGGTGGTCACCCTGGAGGACATCGTCGAGGAACTCGTCGGCGAGGTCCGCGACGAGCACGACCACCAGGACGGCCTGCCCGACCTCGCGACCGCACCGGCCGAGGACGGCAGACCCGCCTGGGACGCCGACGGCGGCTGCCGCGTCGACACCCTGCGGCGCATAGGGCTCGACGTCCCCGAGGGTCCCTACGAGACCGTGGCCGGACTCGTCGCCGATCTGCTCGGCCGCATTCCGGCACCCGGCGACCGCGCCGAACTCCCGGGCTGGCGGCTCGCGGTCCGCCAGGTCGGGCACTACCGCGCGGAGCGGGTGCGGCTGGTGCGGACCGGGGACCCGGCCGGGGTGCCGGGCGAGGCGGCCGACGGGGCCGCGGACCGGGTGGGCGCCGCGGCCATGGAGGCCGTGCGATGAGCGCCCTCCAACTCCTGCTGGCCGTCCTCCTCGTGCTCGCCAACGGCTTCTTCGTGGGGGCCGAGTTCGCGCTCGTGTCCGTGCGCCGCAGCCAGATCGAGCCCCTGGGCTCCAAGCGGGCCCGCCAGGTCCTGCACGGCCTGGAGCATCTGCCACAGATGATGGCCGCCGCCCAGTTCGGCATCACCGTGTGCTCGCTGACGCTCGGCGCCGTGGCGGAGCCGACCGTGGCGCACCTGCTCGAACCGCTCTTCCACGTGGTGCACCTGCCCGAGGGCATGATCCATCCCCTCGGCTATGTGATCGCGCTCGCCGTCGTCGTCTTCCTGCACCTCGTCATCGGCGAGATGCTCCCGAAGAACCTCGCGATGGCGGCGCCCGAGCGGACCGCGCTGTGGCTCAGCCCCGGCCTGGTGGCGTTCGCGCGCCTGTGCCGACCGGTCACGGTGACGCTCGGCGCCTGTGCCCGGCTGATCCTGCGGCTGTTCAAGGTCGAGCCCAAGGACGAGGTGGAGGCGGTCTTCACCAGCGTGCAGCTGGGCCGTCTGGTGGAGGACGCGGGGCAGGCGGGTCTCCTCGACCCGCGGGCGCAGGAGCGCCTGGAGGACGCCCTCGAGCTGGGGTCACGGCCGGTGACGGACGTCCTGCTCGACCGCGCCTCCCTGGTCACGGTCGGTCCTTCGGTCACCCCGGCGCAGGTCGTCGAACTCACCGGCCGCACGGGCTACTCCCGGTTCCCCGTCCGTGCGGAGACCGGCGCCTTCATGGGCTATCTGCACGTGAAGGACGTCCTGGACCTGGAGGACACCGACCGCGCGGTGCCCCAGCACGTCTGGCACCAGATGACGGTCCTGCGCGCCGAACTCCCCCTGGACGACGCCCTGACCGTGATGCGGCACGCCGCGACACATCTGGCGCAGGTCGCCGACGCCTCCGGAAAGGTGCTCGGCCTGGTCGCCCTGGAGGACGTCCTGGAGCTTCTGGTCGGCGAGGTCCGTGACCCGGCGCACCGGGTGGCCGTGCCCCCGGCGTCGCACGCGGTGCGGAGCCGGGGCGGCGCGGGGGACGTCCGGGGGAAGGAGCTGGTCGGCTGAGACCGGTGGGCCGGTGGGCCGGGGCGGTCGGGCAGGACCCGTTCCGCCCCGGCCCACCGGCGTCTCAGTCGCTCGGCCGTGCGGTCGTTCAGGTCCTCGGCTCAGGCGCGCGGCGCCCCGGTCGGCTCAGCCGCCGGCGGGGTCGGTCGGTCCCCGGCCCGAGAGGACCTCCCCGTACGCCTGCATGAGGTCCGGGAGCCGCAGGGTCGACAGGTCGGCCCGGGTCGGCGCCCCGGGATAGCCGGAGAGCCGCAGGTCGCGGTAGGCACAGCTCTTCTCGTACAGCGTGCGCAGGAAGCGTCCGTTGCCCAGCTCGTCGATCCACGTCTGGTCGACCACGTGCCCGCTGATGGAGCGCAGCTCGTCCAGGGCCTCCTCGTCCCACACGTCGCCGTTGTCGGCGGCGAGGACCTGTCCGATCGCGGTGAGCTCCAGGGGCCGGTACGAGGGGAAGTCGACGCGTGTCGTGAAGCGGGAGGAGAGCCCGGGGTTGGCGGCGAGCAGCCGGTCCATGCCCTCGGGGTAGCCCGCGAGGATCACCACGAGGTGGTCGCGGTTGTCCTCGGCCCGCTTCAGGAGCACCTGGAGAGCCTCGTCGCCGTACGCGTCGCCCTTGCCGTAGCCGGAGTTGGACAGGGAGTACGCCTCGTCGACGAAGAGGACGCCGCCGATCGCCGAGTCGATCAGCTCGTTGGCCTTCACGGCGGTCTGGCCCAGATACTCGCCGACCAGGTCGGCCCGCTGGGCCTCCACGAGGTGGTCGCCGCCGAGCAGACCGAGGGCGTAGAAGACCCGGCCGAGGATGCGGGCCACGGTGGTCTTGCCGGTGCCGGAGGGGCCGGAGAAGACGAAGTGTCGTTTCGGCGGTTGCACGGGAAGGCCCTGCGCCGCCCGGAAGCGGGCCATGTTCAGCTGCGCGGAGAGCGCCTTGACCTGGCGTTTGACGGGTTCGAGGCCGACCATCCGCTCCAGCTCGGCGAGCGCCTGCTCGAGCAGGGCCGGGTCGGTGGGCCCGGGCGGGGGCTGGCGCGGGGCGGGCTTGATGGGGATCACGGCCTTCTCGCGCACCGTGTCGGCGTCGGGTGGGCCGCCGCCGGGCGGCAGTTCGGGCTCGGTCACCTTCAGGTCGCGGCCCTCGGCGCCGAACAGCGCGTCCACGCCGTCGGGTCCGTCGAGGGCGTCCTGGCCGATGCCGGTGAGGGAGATCGCGGCCAGGTCGGCGGCGTCGTCGTAGCCGTCGCCCTCGGCGATGGCGGCGAGCCGGGCGGAGGTGTCCATGAAGGCGGGGTCGACGCGGTGCACCGCGCGGTACAGCGGCAGCGCGGCGGCGGACCGGCCGGTGCCCTCGTGCGCGCGGGCCAGCCAGTAGCGCAGCTCCTTGCGCTGCGGCTGTTCACTGCGGCAGCGCATCAGCGCGGCCGACAGCAGCGGCTCGGCCTGTCCGTACATCTCCAGGCGCACCCGCGCCATGCCGCCGAAGAGGCCCGCCTCGATGCCGAGCATCGCGTCGTCGATCAGCGGGTCGGTGTGCCGCACCAACTGCTCCCAGTCCTTGACCAGGTAGGCGCGGCAGGCGTGCAGGAAACGGACCTGCACGTCGGCGTCGACCGGCGGCAGTCCGGCGAGGGCCCGGTCGAGCTCCGGCACATGGCGGCCGTCCAGCCAGTGCGAGGCGTGCGCGAGCAGCAGGTCGCGGGTGGACTCGAGGACGGGCTGCACCCACCAGCCCAGCCAGTACCAGGAGTTGAGGGTGCGCACGTGCCGGGCGCGCTGTTCGCCGAAGCGGTCCCGGTGCTGGAACATCCGCAGCAGCGCGGTCGTCGTGTCGATGCGCAGCGCGTGCAGCCCGAGCCAGCCGTCCGCCATGCCCGGGTCCATCCGCACCGCGGCCCTGAACTCCTCCTCGGCCTGCGGATAGGCGCCCATGGTGTAGGCGTCGACGCCCCGCAGCCAGGCGAGGTCGGCCGGGGCGGTAGAGCCCTGGGTGCCGAAGTCCATCACGTCCCCCACAAACCGTGCCCCCGTTTGTGTACCACCGGGCCGGTGCCCGCCGGCAACTGAGCTGAACCGCCGTGCTGCGGACGGGAGTTGACGCGGTGCCCGCAGCAGCCGTCCGAAGTCGCACCAAGATGCATCGTACCTGCGTGGCAGGGCTCGGCCGTAGGGTGCCGCAGCGTTGGATCTCCGGCGGGGGGTCCTGGGGGCGGCCGAGGAGGAGAGGCCCGATGGTGACCCAGGGTGAGCGTTCGACGGCTCATGGCGCTGGGGGAAAGTGGGCGAAGGGCAGAACGAAGCCCCCGATCACGGGGGAACAACCGGGGGCTTCGCGTCTGCGGGCGACCCGAAAGGCCGCACATTGAGAACGTAAGTCCTGTAAGGCCCCTGGGTCAAGCCGAGTTGGGGCACTCTCGAAATCTGGCCACACGGTCCGGAAGCCGTCTTCGGCGGATTCAGCGCGCTGCCGACGGACCTTCACCCTGAGTGACGATTTGGGTCAGTGCTGCCGTCTCGTCGGACCCCGGCAGCACCTCGTACCCCACCGGCAACTCGTGTACGAGCAACTGGGCGAAGGGCCGCGACGGGTCCTCGGCGAAATGACGTCGTTCGGCGGCCTCCCAGCCGTCCCAGAAACCGCTGAGGGCAGGACCGTCCCGTCGGCGCCCGCGTGCCCAGGACGTGTAGCGGGGCAGATCCATCCACAGCAGACCCGCCAGGAACGGCCGTAGCACCCGGCGGCCCGCGCCGACACCCTCCATCAGGACGACGGGGGCGGCGGGCAGCGGGCGCTCGGCAGGACCGAAGTGGCGCGCGTGCCAGTCGTACGCCGCATAGTGCGCCGTTTCGCCTCGGGACAGGGGTTCCACGACCTGTCGCAGCAGCCGGTCCGTCCAGTCGAACAGGTCGGCGTGGCTCGCGATGTCGTCGAGGCGGAGCACCGGGGCGCCGTCCAGTGCCTCGGCGAGCCGCGCGGTGAAGGTCGACTTGCCGGAGCCCGCGTGCCCGTCGACGGCGACCAGCCGGACCGGTCCGCAGGACGGCGGCAGGCCGCGCACGGCGTGGGCGATGCGGGCGAGGCCGGGGCGGCCGGGGAGGGGCGCGGGGCGGCGGATATCGGTCATCGCGGGTCAGCCTACGGGCCGGGGCGCGCGGGGCGCAGATCGTGGGGCGCGGGCGCGGTTCAGTGCGCTGCCGCAGGTCATACCAGTGGTAGAGGCCAATATTGGTCGGCGCTGTCGGGTCCGGATCGCTGGCAGAACCCGTCGGCGTACAGCCATAGTTGGCGCACTGTCGTGTACCTGACCATCACGCTCCGGCTGCGGCCGGAACCCATCGACTGGGGGCTCCCGTCCATGGACCAAGCTGAAGGCATGTCCCGCAGAAGAATCCTCACCACGGCGGCCGGAGCCGCGGCCCTGGCGGCCGTCGCGGCCACGGCCGCCACCGTGACCCCCGCGGGCGCCGGCCCCTCGTCCCGGCGCCGCCCGCCCCGCGCCGAGCGGCTCGTGGACAACCGTTTCTGGGTCTCCCGCAAGGACTGGGGCTCGGGAACGGCCCACGGCACCCGCGTCCTCGGCAAGGGCCGCGCCGGAGTCGGGATATCCGAGCCCGTGGGGACGATCGACTACACCGACCCGCACACCGGCAGGACCACCACCTGGGAGTACGCCCAGTGGACCGGCCCCACGCACCGCCCCGCGACCCCCGCCACGGAAGCCATCGCCTCCTGGAACGCCCGCACCCCCACCGGCACCTGGATCCAGGTCGAGCTGGAGGCGACGTACTCGGACGGCACCACGTCGCCCTGGTACGTCCTCGGCCGCTGGAACTCGGGCGACGACCGAGCGGACGCCGAGGCCGCCGTCATCCGGCGCACCTCGGTGGACGACCAGTCCGACGGCAAGACGTCCGTCTGGACGGACACGCTGTCCGTCGACGACACGGCGAGCGGCCTGCGCGTGGCCGCGTACCGGCTGCGGCTGACGCTGTACCGCACGCCGGGCAGCGCGCTCACACCCACGGTGTGGCGGCTCGGCGCGATGGCCTCCGCGGTGCCCGACCGCTTCACGGTGCCCGCCACCGAGCCCGGGCTCGCCAAGGAACTCAAGGTGCCGCGCTATTCGCAGGACATCCACAAGGGCCAGTACCCGGAATACGACAACGGCGGCGAGGCCTGGTGCAGCCCCACGTCGTCGCAGATGATCCTGGAGTACTGGGGGCGCCGGCCGACGGCCGGTGACCTGGCCTGGGTCGACCCCGCCTTCGCCGACCCGCAGGTGTGCCACGCGGCCCGGTTCACCTACGACTACCAGTACGGAGGCTGCGGGAACTGGCCGTTCAACACGGCCTACGCGGCGACGTACGAGGACATGCAGGGCGTCGTCACCCGGCTGGGCTCGCTCACCGACCTGGAGACCCTGATCAAGGCGGGCATTCCGGCCATCACCTCGCAGTCCTTCCTCAAGGAGGAGCTGACCGGGGCGGGCTACGGCACCGCGGGCCACCTCATGACCGTCATCGGCTTCACCAAGAGCGGCGACGTGATCGCCAACGATCCCGCGTCGCCGAGCAACCCGGCGGTCCGCCGCGTCTACAAGAGGCGGGAGTTCGAGAACATCTGGCTCCGCACCCAGCGCAAGAACGCCCAGGGCAAGGTGGTGTCGGGGACCGGCGGGGTCTGCTACCTGTACTTCCCCGTGCACCGCACGAAGGAGCAGGTGCGCGCGCTGCTCGCCGTCGGCGTGCGCTGACGGGGAGGGCCCCGTCCCGATGGGACGGGGCCCCTGGTGCAGAACCGGCCCGTGCTCACAACCGCGGGGGACGCCCCCCCCGGCTCAGGTCGCCGGGTCGACCACCCAGTCAGGGTGGCCCGGCATCGGCGGGGTCTTCGGTCCGTACAGCCACGGCTTCAGGAAGCCGGACAGGTCCTCGCCCGCGACCTTCGAGGCGAGGTCGACGTAGTCCTGGGTGCTCGCGGTCTTCCCGCGGTACTCGCTCACCCAGGCCCGCTCGATCTTCTGGAACGTCGCGTCCCCGACCTGCTCGCGCAGCGCGTACAGGACGAGCGCCGAACCGTCGTAGCGCATGCGCTTGAAGAGGTTCGGCTCGGTGGGCTCCGCGGGCGCGCCGAAGTCGCGGCGCCACTGGTCGTGCGCCTTGTACGCGGCCTTCATCGCGGCCTCGAAGCTGTCGCCGCCGTGCTCCTCGGAGTACATGCGCTCGTAGAAGCGGGCGTGTCCCTCGCTGACCCACAGGTCGGACCAGCCCGCGAGGGCGACGCTGTCGCCGAACCACTGGTGGGTCAGCTCGTGCACCAGGTTCCGCTCGGCGTCGACCTGGGTGCCGAGCAGGTCGGCCTTGGGGACGAGGGAGAGCGTCTGGGTCTCCAGGGCGACACCGAGGTCGGTGTCGCCGACGAGGATGCCGTACCGGTTGAAGGGGTACTTGCCGAGCTTCTGCTCCAGCCACCGCAGATGGTCCGGGGTGAGCTTGCGGTACTTCGCCGTGGGCTCCACCAGCGCGTCCGGGACGATGTCGCGCAGGGGCAGCCCGCCCGGCCCGGTGCTGTCGACCATCGTGAACTTGCCGACGGCGAGCTGCACGAGCTGCGTGGACAGCGGCTGCTCGGAGTCGTACGTCCACCGCACCCGGTCGTCGGACAGCTGCTTCTTGCCGGTCAGCTTGCCGTTGGCGACGGCCGTGCGGTCCTTCGGCGTGGTGATCCGGAAGGTGATCGGCGCGCGCTGGCTCGGGTGGTCGTTGGCCGGGAAGATCAGGCGGGCGCCGTTGGGCTGCGGGTAGACCACCGTGCCGTCGGGCGTGGGGATCCAGCCGTAGTCCTCGATGGCGTCGTCGCGGTGCCGGGTCTGGGTGGGGTCGGCGGTGTAGGTGACCTTGACCGTGAAGGCGCGGCCCTTGGCGATCGGCGACTTCGGCGTGACGGTCAGCTCGTCGCCGTCGCGCGAGGTGGCGGCCGCCTTGCCGTCGACGGTGACCTCGCGCAGCGTGTTGCCGCCGAAGTCGAGGTTGAAGCGGGACAGGGACTGGGTGGCGGTGGCCTTGATGGTGGCCGACGCCGCGAACGGGGTCTTCGGGGCCTGCCAGTCGAAGTCCAGGACGTAGCGGTCGACGGTGTAGCCGCCGTTGCCGTCGAGGGGGAACATCGGGTCGCCGAGCCCCGGGGCGCCGGGAGAGGGCTTCTCCGCTGCCGCGGGAGTGGCGTACGAGACCGGTCCGGTGAGGGCGGCCGCCGCCGTCACGGCCGCCGCGAGGGCGAGTCGCGCTCCGGTGCTCCTGCGGCGGGGCGTCCTACTGCTTTCTCCCGGGGGACGACCCCCGGACCCCCAGCCGGAAAGACGCGTCAGTCGGAGCACCGGCGAGGCCTTCGCGCCGCGGAACCGGGTGGACCTGCTCATCGGAAACCTTTCGGTCGGATGCTGCGCGGACGTACGCCGTCTTAGACGCACGGCGATCCGCGGCAGTTGTGGTGACGGGTGACCAACGTCTCTCCCACAATCGCGGGCACGGCTGGCAAGGTGGAAGACGCCAGTGGGGGGAATGTCCACTGCCAGTGAGGCCGGGGGAGACCGCCGTCGGCCGGAAAACGTCAGCGAGAAGCCATATGACCGCGACCTCTGCCACCGCAGTCCGCACCAAGGCCCGCACGGGCGGCCCCAAGGACGGCCCGAACGTCCTGGAGCACCTCGCGGGCTGGACCCTCGTCGTCGTGCTCGCGATGCTCGTCAGCCAGGTCGGCCTTCTGTGAGCTGAGTCTCACCACCGGGGTCGGCCGGGCCGTCCGGGCCGGGCCGAGCCGTCAGGTCCAGGTCCGCCCGCCAGTGCCGGTGGGGCACCCCCACCAGGTCGTACAGCCGCCGCACCGGCGACCGCCCCGGCAGCAGCACGACCCCCGCGAGCACCGCGAACAGCGGCAGGCCCAGCCACCCGCCGAGCAGCCGCACCAGCACGCTCGCGGTGACCGCGCCGAGGAACGGCAGGCCGTGGACCCCGGCGCCCGCGATGGCGACGGCAAGGACGGGGTGCACCTTGCGGTCCTCGTCCGCGCCGGGCAGCGACCAGCCCTCCAGGAGCCAGCCGATCTCCGTCATCAGCATGGTCCCGATGACGGCCGCGCCGAAGACGAGCAGCGCGAGGAACGTGCCGGACGTGAGGAAGTCCAGGGCGTTGTTGACGACGCTGTCGTGCGGCCAGTCCGCCCAGTCGCGCGCCCCCGGGGACAGGAACCGCTCGTAGCCGCTGCCGTCCCAGCCGTGCACGAGGGTGCCGAAGAGCAGGAAGTAACCGCCCACGCACTGGAGGTACGCCCAGTAGCCCGCGCCCACGAGGACCAGCGTCTGGGCGGCGAGGAACCCGAGGACGGCGGCGACGGGGATCCCGCCCGCGTAGAAGAGGACGAAGCCCGCCCATACGCCCTCGTGGCCGTCGGCGACGTGCATCGTCGCCCAGGACGGGTTCTGCCAGAGCAGGAACAGGCCGGTCGGCACCATCAGGACGGCCGCGAAGAGGACCGTCAGGGCCAGATAGGGGTTGGCGGCGCGGCTGCGGGTGCGCGGGCCCTCGCCCGCGTTGATCCGCTCCCACACCTGGAGCTGGCGGCCCGCGGCGAGCGCGAAGGTCGCGCCCACCGCGTACGCCCAGAACAGCGCGGCCTGGATCTGGATCACGGCGGCGCTCCCTTCCGGATCACGGGGTCCGGGCTGCCAGGATCACGCCCGTGCCCCCAGCTTCAGCCCGCCCGCGACGATCGAGTCGGACGTGACGAGCGCCTGCTCGGCGCTCACCTGCGTCATGAAGACGAACGGCGGGACGAGCGGCGGCACCGGCAGCTTGTCGGGCGTGAAGGTCAGACAGAGGATGCCCTCGATGCAGCCCTTGAACTTGGTCAGATAGAGCGTGACCGCGCCGCTGAGGTCCAAGGTGTCGGCACCCAGGGTCAGTTCGCGGCTGCCGTCGCGGGTCGTGAGGCGGTAGTCGGTGAGCGAGGCCGCCTTCATGCGCAGCACCATCACCTTCAGCGGCCCTTCGGCGGTGGGGACGTCGGTGACGCCCGCGACGATGAAGCCCTGCGGCGCGAACAGGGTCGTCGTGATCGTCGGCGGCGTCCGCGCCGCCACGATCCCGTCGTCCCCGGGCGCCGCCCTCGCCGGGACGGCGCCCCACAACGCCGCCCCGGCGAGCACCACCGGAAGGAGTACGGCCAGCGTTCGCGTGCCCTGCCCGTCGCGCACCTTCGGCCGCCCGGCCCGCTCCTGGTCGTCGTCCGGGACCGGCGTCCAGCCGAAGCCCATCGCGCTGCCCGCGATGCCGAGCAGCATGCCGATCAGGAACCCGCCGAGGTTCGTCGCCGCGAACGAGAGCACCGAGAGGATGAGGGCGTTGACGGACACGTAGTGATGGGCGTGCGGCAGGAGCCACAGGAACAACCCTGCGGCCATCAGTGCGATCCCGATGCCGATCGCGGCGATCCCGCCGAGCCCGAGGCTCACCAGGACCGTCAGCGGCGACAGCGGTACGACAAGGAGCTCCGCCCCGCCGAGGATCAGCAGGAGGCCGCCCCAGAAGGGCCGTGTGCGCCGCCACTTGCGCAGGGCGCGCCGCAGGTCCCGCAGCGGCAGGCGTTCGTCGAGCCAGCCCCCGGGGCGGGGGGCGCCCGGCCCGCTCAGAAGCACTTCTTGCCGCCGAGGCTGACGTCGACCTTCATGCCCTTGAGGCGGAAGTTGCCGCCGGTGGCCGACCAGGCGTGGGAGCGCACCTCGGCCACCTCGATGTCGTCGGCCTGGAGACCGAACTTGCCCTTCTCGCCCTTCACGCCCGGGACTTCGTCGAGCGTCGAGGCGTCCCGGCCGATCTGCGCGGTGCCGAAGCGGGCGTCGCCCACCAGGTCCTCGCCGTCGATGATCAGGTTGCTCGCGGTGACGTTGCCCGCGTCGCCGCCCGCCGTCAGCTTGAACACCACCGTGCCGACGGGCGTCTTGACCTCGGCCGCCTGGCAGATGTCGGACAGCGTGGCGTCGCCGATGCCGAGCAGCGCCACGGGGTGGCCCTTGCCGTCGATGTCCCGGTCCACCTGGACATAGCTCGCCAGGCCCTGGCTGGTCAGTTTGCCCGAGGAGACCTGGAAGCTGGTGCCGCTGACCGCGAAGGACGCGGCGAGCGCGCCCTCGGCCATCACGGACGCCATCGCGCCGACCGCGAGAACCGCGGGCAGTGCGACGACAGCCGTCTTCTTCCAGTTGGTTCTGCCCTCGCGGGATGCTCTCTTCGCCGTGCTCACTGGTTCCTCCCGTACGTCGTCCGGTGCGTAAGGGGAGTGCGTGGCAGAGCGCCGTCGGGGTCTGGGCCGGTCCGGGCCCGTCCGGGCAGGAGACGTGGGTCTGCCATACTGCGGCTGATCCCGAGGCAGTTGGAGACTAGGGCCGAAATTGAATAATAGTCAACAGCGCGGTACCGATCGTTCCCGCGGCGCGGACCGCCCGCAGGCGCGCGGCACCGACCGATCCGTGGCGCGCCGCGCCGAACTCATCGTCATCGGCCGCAAGTTGTTCGCCGACACGTCCTACGACGCGCTGTCGATGGACGACATCGCGAAACAGGCAGGAGTCGCCAAGGGGCTGATCTACTACTACTTCAAGTCCAAGCGCGGCTACTACCTCGCGATCATCGAGGACTCCGTCGCCGACCTGGTCGAACGCGCGGGCAGCGGCACCGAACTCCCGCCCACGGAGCGGGTGCACCGCACGATCGACGGCTATCTGCGCTACGCCGAGCACCACCAGGAGGCCTACCGCACCATCGTCAGCGGCGGCGTCGGCTTCGACGCCGAGGTGCACGCCATACGCGACGGCGTGCGCGAGGCGATGATCGGCACCATCGCCGAGGGGGCGTACGGGAGGCGCGACATCCCGGCCCTGGTGCGCACGGCGCTGCTCGGCTGGCTGTGCAGCGTGGAGGGCGTCACGCTCGACTGGATCGGGACCGTACAGGCGCTGGAGCGCGACACCGTGCGCGACTACCTGGTGCGGATGCTGCGCGAGACGCTGGGCGTGATCGAGGAGTTCGAGCCCGCGTTCCCCGCCCCGCCGTCCGCGTGACGGCATGACGAAGGGGCGGGAGCCCGCCGGCTCCCGCCCCCACGACCGCCCTGCGGCGACTGCTGGTTGATGGCCCTTAGTTGATGGCCTTGATCAGCTCACCGTTGCTGGTGTCGCCGCTCAACTCCCAGAAGAACGTGCCTCCCAGGCCCTGCTGGTTCTTGTAGTTCATCTTCCCGGCGATGGTGGCCGGGGTGTCGTAGCTCCACCAGTTGTTGCCGCAGTGCGCGTAGGCGGTGCCGCCGACCGTGCCGTTGGCCGGGCACTTGGTCTTCAGTTCCTTGTAGTCGTCGATGCCCTGCTCGTACTTGCCCGCGGCGGGGCCGGTCGCGGTGCCGCCGGGCGCCTTCTGCGTGACGCCGGTCCAGCCGCGGCCGTAGAAGCCGATGCCGAGGAGCAGCTTGTCCGAGGGGATGCCGAGGCCCTTGAGCTTGGCGATCGTCGCCTGCGAGTGGTACTCGGCCTTCGGGATGCCGGAGTAGGAGCTGAGCGGCGAGTGGGGTGCCGTCGGTCCCTTGGCGTCCCAGGCGCCGAAGAAGTCGTACGTCATCGGGTTGTACCAGTCGACGTACTGCGCGGCGCCCCCGTAGTCCGCGGCGTCGATCTTGCCGCCGGAGGAGGCGTCGGCCGGGATGGCCGCGGTCACCAGGTTCTTGGAGCCGAACTTGGCGCGGACGGCGGACATCAGGTTCTTGTAGGCCGCGCGGCCGCTGGTGTCACAGGTCAGACCGCAGGCGTTGGGGTACTCCCAGTCGATGTCGATGCCGTCGAAGACATCCGCCCACTTGGAGTTCTCGACCAGGTCGTAGCAGGACTGGGCGAACGCCGCCGGGTTCTGCGCGGCCTGCGTGAAGCCGCCCGACCAGGTCCAGCCGCCGAAGGACCACAGCACCTTCAGGTTCGGGTGCTTCTTCTTCAGCTCGCGCAGCTGGTTGAAGTTGCCGCGCAGGGGCTGGTCCCAGGTGTCGGCGACGCCGTCGACGCTCTGGTCGGCGGTGTACGTCTTCTCGGTCGCGGCGAAGTTGTCGCCCATCGTGCACTTGCCGCCCTGGACGTTGCCGAAGGCGTAGTTGATGTGCGTGAGCTTGTTGGCGGAGCCGGACGTCTCGATGTTCTTGACGTGGTAATTCCGGTCGTAGACGCCCCATTCGGTGAAGTAGCCGACCACCCGGGAGCCCGCCTTGGCGTCTGCCTTGGCGGTGGCCCCGGTGTTCTGGTCGGCGGCCGCGGTGCCCGCGCCGGCGAGCAGACCCGCGCCGAGCACGGCGCAACAAGCGGTGGCCAGGAGCGCCTTGAAGCGGGCGCGGGGACGGTTCGGTCGTGGCATCGCTGTCTCCTCGTGGGGGGAGAGGGGAGCATGTGGGGGTGGTGCTGACCTACTGACCTGCGGACACTTCGCGCCCCTGCGGACAGGTCCGCGCGGCCTGGCGGGGGACGCGGCAACGCCCCCCACGTAGTCGCGCGTTGAATTGGCATGAACGCGAAGACGTCTTGTGCCGCTGGACTCTAGGAGGACTAGACCATTGCGTCAATGGTTCGGACCAATTCCCGCTCCCGAGGTGCCCAGCACCGCTGCGTCGGACAGATGCCGACGAAGATCAGTCGCGGGGTCCGTGAACCCGTGACGCCATGCCGCCGATCGGGCATACTCAACCCGCCACAGTCGCTGGTCAGCCGCTTCCGCGACCCGGAAGGGCAGCATCGGCTTGGCAGTGTCCCCCGACGGCGGCGCCACACCCCGTGCGCGAGCCCGTCGCAGCGCCCGACAGGGAGAGGAGAGCGCCATGCCCGAGGGAGCCGCACAGCCGGTCGAGCGTCAGCTGCCGACCGAAGAGGCCCGGGATCTGTTCGCGCTCGTGCGTGAACTGGTCCAGCGTGAGATCGCGCCGCACGCGGCCGCCGAGGAGGAAGCGGGCCACTTCCCGCGCGAACTCTTCACGCTCCTCTCCGAATCGGGCCTGCTCGGCCTCGCCTACGACTCCGAGTTCGGCGGCGGCGACCAGCCGTACGAGGTGTACCTCCAGGTCCTCGAAGAGCTCGCCGCCGCGCGTCTGACCGTCGGGCTCGGCGTCAGCGTCCACTCGCTGGCCTGCCACGGCCTCGCCGGGTACGGCACCAAGGAACAGCAGACCGAGCACCTGCCCGACATGCTCGGCGGCGGACTGCTCGGCGCCTACTGTCTGTCCGAGCCGTCCTCCGGCTCCGACGCCGCCTCCCTGCGCACCAAGGCCGTGCGGGACGGCGACGCATGGGTCATCACGGGCACCAAGGCGTGGATCACGCACGGCGGCATCGCCGACTTCTACACCGTCCTGGCCCGCACGGGCGGCGAGGGCGCGCACGGCGTGACCGCCTTCCTGGTGCCGGGCGACGCCGAGGGGCTCACGGCCGCGGTGCCGGAGAAGAAGATGGGCATGAAGGGCTCGCCGACGGCGCAGCTCCACTTCGACGGCGTCCGGGTGTCCGACGCCCGGCGCATCGGGGACGTGGGGCAGGGCTTCGCGATCGCGCTCTCGGCGCTCGACTCGGGGCGGCTCGGCATCGCGGCGTGCGCGATCGGCGTGGCCCAGGCGGCGCTCGACGAGGCGGTGGCGTACGCGACCGAGCGCAAGCAGTTCGGCCGCCCCATCGCCGACTTCCAGGGCCTGCGCTTCATGCTCGCGGACATGGCGACGCAGATCGAGGCGGGCCGGGCGCTCTACCTGGCGGCGGCCCGGCTGCGGGACGCGGGCCGCCCGTTCTCCAAGCAGGCCGCGATGGCCAAGCTGCTGTGCACGGACACCGCGATGAAGGTCACGACGGACGCCGTGCAGGTGCTCGGCGGCTACGGCTACACCCTCGACTTCCCCGTCGAGCGCTTCATGCGCGAGGCCAAGGTGCTGCAGATCGTCGAGGGCACCAATCAGATCCAGCGCATGGTCATCGCCCGCCATCTCGCGGGTCCCGACTCGCGCTGAGCCGCGGGTCGGGGGGAGCGCCGGGGACGGTGCCGAACGGGGTGCCCCGGTCGGTGCCGAAACGACCGTCCCGGTCGGTGCCGAAGCGTGCGTCCCGGTCCACGCCGAAGGACGTGTCCCGGTCCCTGCCGAACCGCGCGTCCCTGACCGGGCCGAACACCCCCTCGGAGCCGAACCCCCCGTCCACCCCGAACGGCCGCTCCGCCCCGTACTGCCCGCCGAACTGGCCGCTGCGCACGGTCGGCGCCGCGAGCCGCACCCACTCCGGGTCGTGGCGGCCCGGCAGCGTCCGGCCGCGCTCGGCCCAGTGGCGCAGCAGGGCGCGGTAGATCGGCGGGTCCTGCGGCGGGACGGGCTGCGGCGGGGGCGGGACCGACGGGTTCTGCTGCGGGTAGTGGGGCTGCTGTGGATACGGTTGCTGCTGGGGGTACTGCGACGGTTGCGCGTATGGGTTCGGCTGGGGGTAGTGGGTGTACTGGGGCCTGTGAGGAACCGATTCTGCGGCGGGGGCGGGCGCGGACGCGAGCGGGCGCCTGCGGTGGCCGGCCGGAGCGTGGGTGGGGGTGGTCATGCCGGGCCAACGGTCGGTGCGGAGGGCAGGTCACCGTCGGGTCGAATCGTGCGTGCGTTCATGCCCCGTCCGGCCGCGGCGCGCACGGCGCTCGGCGCCCGCGCCACCGGGTGAACGCGGTTTCACGCGTCTTCGGTGCCCACACCGTCCGACCCCGGCACGCGTCTGGCCCCGGCACGGTAACTGACGTACCGTCACCTCCACGCCGGGGTCCGCCGCACACCGGGCGACGTCAACTCCCCGGCGTCCAGGGAGATGTGCCGTGTCGGACGACCGCCCCGTACCGCTCGACGAGTACCCCGTCCACCAGGTGCCGCTGTCGATGAAACACGTGGCGACCGGCGACCGTAACGCCTACGACCGCTGTATTTTCCACCTCTTCGACCACCGGGGCCGCGCCCTGCTCATCCTCGGCCTCGGCGTCTACCCGAACACCGGTGTCATCGACGCCTACGCGACCCTGCGCACCGGCGACACCCTGCACGCCGTCCGCGCCTCCGACGCCCTCGGCGACGACCGGTCCGACCTGTCCGTCGGCCCCCTGCGCATCACCGTCGAGGAGCCCCTGCGCAGGCTGCGCCTGACCTGCGCGGCGGACCCGGACGACGCGGACTCGCTCGCGTACGACATCGAGTGGAGCGCCGACTTCCCGGCGCTGTGGGAGCCGCACCACATCCAGCGCCGCGGCGGCCGGCTCACCCTTGAAGGCCGCCGGTTCGTGCAGGCGGGCGGCTGTGCCGGGGTGATCCGCGCGGGCGGCGCGGAGATCGCGGTGACGGCGGGGGAGTGGACGGCGACCCGGGACCGGAGCTGGGGGGTGCGGCCCATCCCGGGCGAGGAGGCGGGGCGGCTCGGCGAGGACTTCCCGACCGAGGGCTTCCACTGGATCTGGTGCCCGGTGCGCTTCGACGACCGCTTCCTGATGGTGATCACCCAGGAGGACGCGAACGGCTACCGCACCCTCAACGACGCCACGCTCGTCCGCCCGGGCCACCCCGACCGCCAACTCGGCTGGCCCCAGGCCGACATCAGCTACCGCTCCGGCACCCGCCACCCCGAGAGCGCCGTCGTCCACCTGCTCGACCCCGAGACCCGCAAGCCCCTGGAGCTGGGCGTCGAGACGCTCACGTCCCTGCCGCTCGCCGTCGGCGCCGGGTATCCGCCCGCCGACGACTGGCAGCACGGCACCTGGCGCGGCCGCGACTGGGTCGACCGGCGCACCTACGACCTCTCCGACCCGGCCGGGCACCCCCTTGCCGCGTACGGGGTCATCGACCACGCGGCCCGCTTCACCCTGGACGGCCGCGTCGGCCACGGCATCTTCGAGCACGGCACGTTCGGCCGCCACGACCCGAGCGGCTTCGCGGACTTCGGCTCCATGGCGCCCTGAGCGTCCGGGCGCCCCGAGGGAGGAGTACGGACATGGCAACGGAACCCGACCGGCCCCGACTTCGCACCACGACCCGTGAACCGGACGAACTGGCCCGGCGCCTCACGACCTGGCTCGGCAACCACCTGCCGGGCGCGAAAGCCGTCGACGTGTCCGTGCCCGAGTCGAACGGCATGTCCAGCGAGACGCTCCTCTTCGACATCGAGCACCCCCGACCACCGCTCGCCCGCTGCGCGTTGCGCCTCGCGGCGGACCCGGCCGCGTACACGATCTTCCCCGTGTACGACATGGAGCGCCAGCACCGCACCATGCGCCTGGTCGCCGACCGCACCGACGTGCCCGTGCCGCGCGTGCTGTGGCTGGAACCGGACCCGGGCCCGCTCGGCGCGCCGTTCTTCGTCATGGAGCGGGTCGCGGGACGGGTGCCGCCGGACGTCATGCCCTACACGTACGAGGGGAACTGGCTGTACGAGGCGAGCGATGCGGAGCGCGCGCGGCTCGAGGACGCCACCGTCTCCGTCCTCGCGCGGCTGCACGACCAAGTCCCCGCCGCCGACGCCGCGTTCCTCGCGCTGCCGGGCGAGGGCAGCGCGCTGCGACGCCATGTCGCCTCACAACGCGCCTACTACGACTGGGTGGTGGCGGGACTGCCGCGCTCCCCGCTCATCGAGAGCGCTTTCGCGAAACTGGCGGACCTGTGGCCGGACGAGGTGGGCGCACCGGTGCTCAACTGGGGCGACGCGCGCATCGGCAACATCATCTACGACGGCTTCGAACCCGCCGCCGTGCTCGACTGGGAGATGGCCTGCCTGGCGCCCCGCGAGGTCGACCTCGGCTGGACCGTGTACCTGCACCGGTTCTTCCAGGACCTCACGGTGAGCTTCGGGCAGCGCGGGCTGCCCGACTTCCTGCGCCGGGAGCGGATCGAGGAGCGGTACGCCGAACTCACCGGGCACCGGCCCCGCGACATGGACTTCTACACGCTGTACGCGGCGCTGCGGCACGCCGTCGTCATGCTGCGGGTCGCCTACCGGCAGGTGCACTTCGGGGAGGCGACGGTGCCCGCGGACCCGGACACGCTGATCCTGCACCACGCCAGCCTCGCGGCGATGGTGCAGGGCAGCTACTGGTGACGGCGGGCCGGGTCCGGCGCGACGGCGCCGCGGGCCCGGGGCTCAGGCGGCCGCGCGGCGGGTGGCCTGGCCGGGCACCCGGATCGGGCGCGAACCGGGGCCGCCCACGTGCGAGAACGGCTGGGTGCGCCAGTCCAGGCCCTGAGGGAGCGTCAGGAGCAGGGCGGTGTCCTGCTCCTGGGCCTCCAGGGACTCGTCCGCGGCACCGGCCTCGGACGCGGCGCGGCCCGTGCCCGCGCAGACCGTGAGCCCGAAGGGGTTCCACGGAGTGGGGCACAGCGCGTGCTCGGGCAGGGCGTCCTCGTCCGCGAGGAGCGCGATGGGCTGTCGGCAGTCCGGGCAGATGACCCGGTACATCTCGAAGGTGTCGTACGCGTCCGGCTCGTCCGCCGTGCCGTCGTCGGTGACGGTCTGTTCGACGCCCTCCGGGGCGGGCTCGAGCTCGACGGGCTGCTGCTTGCGGCGCGTGGAACGACCGGGGCGCTTCAGGTTCTGCATGGGAATCTCCCCCTTGGGTGGGCCGACAAGGCGCTGCGGCCTCGACCACAGCAAGCACTTCCCGTCCGGTCCCGGGGGTAATCGCTCCTGCCCGACGGACACGGCCATATGTCTGTGGTGTTCGTCACATGCCAGATGGAGATGCCGTTGCGCGCGGGGTGGCCGCCGGGGCGTCGGGACGGGGTGCGCCGTCGGCCGGGGGAGGGTGTGCCGTCTGTCGCGGGAGGGTGCGCGGTGCGCCGCTGGAGGCGGGTGTCCTGCGGGCGCCGGGGCGCGCGTTCTGCCTCATCCCTTGCGTCGCTCAGGTATCGGAGAGGATCAAGAGGCCTGTAGGTTCGGCGCATGGAGGAGCTGGACCGACAGATCGTGCAGCTGCTCGTCAAGGACGGGCGGATGAGCTACACCGACCTGGGCAAGGCCACGGGCCTGTCCACCTCAGCGGTGCACCAGCGGGTGCGCAGGCTGGAGCAGCGAGGAGTGATCCGCGGGTACGCCGCCGTCGTGGACCCGGAGGCGGTCGGCCTGCCGCTCACGGCCTTCATCGCGGTGAAGCCGTTCGACCCCAGCGCCCCCGACGACATCGCCGAGCGGCTCGCGGGAGTGCCCGAGATCGAGGCCTGCCACAGCGTCGCGGGCGCCGAGAACTACCTGCTCAAGGTGCGCGTGGCGACCCCGCACGAGCTGGAGAACCTGCTGGCCCGGCTGCGCACGCTCGCCGGGGTGTCCACGCACACGACGGTGGTCCTCTCGACGCCGTACGAGGCGCGGCCGCCCCAGGTCTGACCGGGCGGCGCGCGCGTCCCGCCGCGCGCGGGCCGGGCCCCGGGAGCCGGGGCGACCCCGCGAACCGGAGCCTCGCGCGCAGGCGCGAGACTGTTCCCCATGAGTGAGCGCATCACCCCCGAAACCGGGCATCGCACCGTCCTGCTGCGCGGCGGCGAAGTCCACAGTCCCGCCGACCCGTTCGCGACCGCGATGGTCGTCGAGCGCGGGCACATCGCCTGGGTCGGCTCCGAGGGCGCCGCCGACGGCTTCGCCGACGGTGTCGACGAGATCGTCGACCTCGAAGGGAACCTGGTCACCCCGGCGTTCACCGACGCCCATGTGCACACCACGTCCACCGGGCTCACGCTCACCGGACTCGATCTGTCCCGCGCCCGGAGCCTCGACGACGCGCTCGTTCTCGTCCGCGAACACGCTGCCGCGCACCCGCACGACCGCGTACTGCTCGGCCACGGCTGGGACGCCGCCCGGTGGCCCGGCGGCCGTCCGCCCACCCGTGCGGAACTCGACGAGGCCACCGGCGGCCGCCCGCTCTACCTGTCGCGCATCGACGTGCACTCCGCCGTCGCCAGCACCGCGCTCCTCGACCTCGTCCCCGGAGTCGCCGACGCTGCCGGTTTCCACGCCGACGCGCCGCTGACCGCCGACGCCCACCACGCCGTGCGCACCGCCGCCCACGCCGCCGTGACGCCCCGGCAGCGCGCCGACGCCCAGCGCGCCGCGCTCCACCACGCCGCCTCGCTCGGCATCGGCTCGGTGCACGAGTGCGCGGGCCCCGTGATCTCCGGCGAGGACGACTTCACCTCGCTCCTTCGCCTCGCCGAGGAGGAGGCCGGGCCCCGGGTCGTCGGGTACTGGGCCGAGCAAGGCGTCGAAGGTGTCGCCCGCGCCCGCGAGCTGGGCGCGGCCGGTGCCGCCGGTGACCACTTCGTGGACGGCGCGCTCGGCTCGCACACGGCCTGGCTCCACGAGCCCTACGCCGACGAGGCGCCCGGCACCGGCAACGCCTACCTGACCGCCTCCGACGTCGCCGCACACGTGGTGGCCTGCGCGGAGGCGGGCGTCCAGGCCGGGTTCCACGCCATCGGGGACGCCGCCGTCGGGGCCGTCGTGGAGGGGATGCGCGCCGCCGCCGAGAAGGTCGGCCTGGCCCGGGTGCGGGCCGCGCGGCACCGCGTCGAGCACGCCGAGATGCTCACCCCCGAGACGGTCGCCGCGTTCGCCGAGTTCGGCCTCACCGCGTCCGTACAGCCCGCCTTCGACGCGCTGTGGGGCGGCGAGGACGGCATGTACGTCCAGCGCCTGGGCGCCGAGCGGGCCCGTACCCTCAATCCGTACGCGGCCCTCCTGCGCGCCGGTGTCCCACTGGCCTTCGGCTCCGACAGCCCCGTGACCCCCCTCGACCCCTGGGGCACCGTCCGGGCCGCCGCCTTCCACCGCACGCCCGAGCACCGGGTGTCCGTGCGCGCCGCCTTCACCGCCCACACGCGCGGCGGCTGGCGGGCCATCGGCCGCGATGACGCGGGCGTCCTCGTGCCCGGCGCCCCCGCCGACTACGCCGTGTGGCAGACCGGCGAACTCGTCGTCCAGGCCCCCGACGACCGGGTCGCCCGCTGGTCCACCGACCCGCGCTCCGGCACCCCCGGTCTTCCCGACCTCAGCCCGGGTGCCGAACTGCCCCGCTGCCTGCGGACCGTGGTGGGCGGGCGGTCGGTATTCGTACGGCCTAACGAGTGACGTCAGTCGTGCGGCGCGGCTCCGAACGGGGCCACACGGCGCGTCGCGCGACCTGCGGCGCCTCGCCACTGACCTGCTGATCTGCGTAAGAAGCGCAGGTCAGAGGGCTATTGACAGACGGCGGCCGTCGGCGGGTAGTTTCGGCCGCGTCCACCACCAGGACGTCCGACCGGCGAACCCGCACACAACCGTCGACCGCCGCTGGATCATGGTCGGTGCGCCACCCCGGCGCACCGCCACCGGGAGCCAGGTCCAGCGCCCACGACGCTCAGGCGCGGGAACGCATCCGCCGGAAGGGGGCCGTCCCTCCTGCTCCCAGGAGCTCGGGGGAGGTGCGACCCGGGTAGGGCCCGGCCGCTCAGTAGACAACGGCTCTCGGTCGATCCGCAGCCAGCGGATCCCAGGCCGGCCCGAAGGGCGCCGGGCCCGATCCGCAGGATCGCTCCTGCGTGAGCTACGGGGGACGAGACGTGATCCTCAGGGGGGACGAAAGCCGCGCGCCGGACATGCCGCCGTGCCCGCCGCCTCCCTGCCGGGCCAAGGGTCCGTGGCGTCGCAACACCCCAGGCCCGGGCCACTATGGTGGTTCCCTGCGTACGAACGAAGGGGCAGTAGTGAGCAACGGCGGCGGGATCAGCGAAGCAGCGGACGCGGAGCGGCAGTTCGGCCCGCTCGGCGAAGCCTTGGTGATCATCCCGACCTACAACGAGGCGGAGAACATCCAGGCGATCGTCGGCCGGGTGCGCACCGCCGTGCCGCAGGCGCACGTCCTCGTCGCCGACGACAACAGCCCCGACGGCACCGGGAAGATCGCCGACGAGCTCGCGGCCGACGACGACCAGGTCCACGTGCTGCACCGCAAGGGCAAGGAAGGGCTCGGCGCCGCCTACCTCGCGGGCTTCTCCTGGGGCCTCGAGCACGGCTACGGAGTCCTCGTCGAGATGGACGCCGACGGCTCCCACCAGCCCGAGGAACTGCCGCGCCTGCTCACCGCCCTCAAGGGCGCCGACCTCGTGCTCGGCTCGCGCTGGGTGCCCGGCGGGCGGGTCGTCAACTGGCCCCGCTCCCGCGAGTTCCTCTCCCGCGGCGGCAGCACCTACTCGCGGCTGCTCCTCGACGTGCCGATCCGCGACGTCACCGGCGGCTTCCGCGCCTTCCGCAGCGAGACCCTCCAGGGCCTCGGCCTCGGCGACGTGGCCTCCCAGGGCTACTGCTTCCAGGTCGACCTGGCCCGCCGTGCCATCAAGGCCGGCTACCACGTCGTGGAGGTGCCCATCACCTTCGTCGAGCGGGAGCTGGGCGACAGCAAGATGAGCCGCGACATCGTCGCCGAGGCCCTTTGGCGGGTCACGGCGTGGGGCGTGGGAGAGCGGGTCGGCAAGGTCCTCGGCCGCAAACCCTCGCCCTGACCGCGCGCGTTGTTGATCACCCCCTTATGCCGGTCTGAGCCGTGCCCAGGCACACTGGGAGCATGACGACTGGCGCACCGCCTCCCACCCAGCCCGCCCGGCCCCGGCGCGCGCGCGTCCTGAGGTTCCTGCCGCTCGGACTCGCCGCCTGGCTGGTCCTGGAGATCTGGCTGCTGACCGTCGTCGCCGGTGCCACCAGCGGGCTGACCGTGTTCCTGCTCCTCGTGGGCGGCCTGGTGCTCGGCTCCTTCGTCATCAAGCGGGCCGGGCGGCGCGCCTTCAGGAACCTCAGCGAGGCGGTGCAACAGCAGCAGCGGGGGGTTGCGGCGGCGCCCGAATCCGGGGGTGGCAGTGCCCTCACGATGCTCGGCGGCCTGTTCCTGATCCTGCCCGGCCTGATCTCCGACGCGGTCGGTCTGCTGTTGCTCGTGCCGCCGCTGCAGAAGGTTCTGAGCCGGAGTGCCGAGCGGGCCTTCGAGCGCAAGGTCCGTGAGGCCGCCTCCGCGGCGCCCGGGGGGCTTGGGGACGCCTTCCAGCAGGCTCGGATGCAGCACCCCGGCGGGAAGGTGGTCCAGGGCGAGGTGATCCGCGAGGACGGCCCCTCGGCGTCGCCCGGGCCGTCCCGGGGGCCGGAGGACCCGCAACTGCCGCGCTGAGGCTTGTGCCCTCGCGGGGCGCCCCAGTCCCACCCCTTCTCCGAAACCGGGGGCTGCGCCCCCTGGACCCCGCTTGTCGGCGCTCCGCGCCTCGTCCTCAATCGCCGGACGGGCTAGATGATGTGCCGGTAAGTTTCAGCCCCTCCGGCGTTTGAGGAGCGGGGTCTGGGGCGGAGCCCCAGGATCGGTGAAGGGG
>NZ_JBHXTE010000048.1:0-73653 GCF_042677545.1 Streptomyces sp. NPDC127108
GCCTTGATGGTGTCCAGGGTGGCGTTCATCCCGCGCTCCAGTTCCCGCATCCGCACGAAGACGATCTTCTGCTCCTTCTCCGGCGCCCGCTCGATGGCGAGCGAGAGGCCGGAAGGCCCTGGTCCCATCCGCATCCAGTGCGTCAGCTCAGTGCCGCCGTCGCGGCCCTGGAGGCTGAACCGCCAGGAGGCGCTGGGGTGTTCGGGGTCGGTGACCGCCCAGCCGAAGACGCGGGGCGCCTCGCACTCGACGACGTGGGACGTGGTCGTCCACGCTCCGAAGGCCTCGTGTTCGTTGTGTCCGGCGAAGCGCGCGCCCCGGGCCGGGGCGGCGGCGCCGTCCAGCCACTCCACGGCCCGCAGTTCGCCGCTGCGGCCCGGCATCAGCGTGATGTCGGTGGCGAGGTCCCACACCCGGTGGGGCGGCGCGTCGATCCAGGTGCGCACCTCGACGGTCGGCTGGTCCACGTAACGTACGCCAGTCCACTCCATGGCCAGCAGAGTTGCTCAACAGGACTGACCTGTCAAGGAGTTCGCGCGCCGCCCGCGCACCCGGAAAACGGGATCCGGCCGTGGTCGGTTCGGGCACACTGGTGCCGTCGGATCCCTTGAGCGGGGCGAACGAGGCGAGGCGGGCGAGGCGAGGACGATGTGGCCGCGAGTCAATGGAATGCGCTCCCTCGAGCTCGGCACCCCGGGGGCGCTGCGGGCCGAGCTGAACAGCCTCGTCCTCGCGGGGGCGAAGACCAGCACGACCGGTCTCCTCGCCGACTACGCGACGGAGACCGAGGGCCTGGAGTATCCCGGCGAGCGTCTGGCCGTCCTGGACGACGACGGCGGGTGCGTGGCCACGGTCGAGATCACCGGCGTTCAGGTGCTGCCCTTCGCCGAGGTGACGTGGGCGCACGCCGACGCCGAGGGCGAGGGATTCGCCGACCTCGCCGACTGGCGCTCGGGGCACCTTCGCTACTGGGCGCGGCAGGGGGCGTCGGTCACGGACGGCACCCTCGTGGTGTGCCTGGCCTTCCGGCTGCCGTAGGACGCGTGGGAGTCGGGCGCCCGTAGAAATCGGGCAAAAAAGAAAGCAAGGAGAACTACCTCTCCTTGCCACTCTTAACTTATAGCGCACCGGGGGGCTTGCGGCAAGGCCCCCGTCGTACCGCAGAATCGCTGACCTCAGCCAGCCGGACCTGCGGAAATGGGAGATTCACCCAGCATGACCTCCGTGACCACCAGTGCGTTCAACCTGCCCGACCGACTCGACGCCAAGGCCGATCCGGCGCTGATCGCCGACGACGAACAGCACTTCGCGGCCATCGCGGAGACCCTCGCGCAGACCATCGCCGAGCTGTCGGACCGCCTGGACACCGTGCTCAGGGCGCCCGGCGGCATCGGCCGCCAGGGCCTCGACCGGGACGCGGAGGTCCACCGGCTCACCGCACGGCTGCGCGCCCTGCGCCGCTTCGGCCTGGACCTGTGTCTGGGACGCGTGGTCGGCGCGGACGACCCGGAGCCGCTGCACGTCGGGCGGCTCGGCCTCACCGACAGCTCGGGGCGCCGGCTCCTGATCGACTGGCGCTCCCCCGCGGCCGAGCCGTTCTTCGCGGCGACGCACGCCGAGCCGATGGGCCTGGCGAGCCGTCGCAGGTACCGCTGGACCGGCGGGCGGATCAGCGACTACTGGGACGAGGTGTTCACCGCCGACGGCCTCGAGCACCACGCCGCGCTCGACGACCAGTCCGCGTTCATCGCCAGCCTGGGCAGCAACCGGTCGGAGCGGATGCGGGACGTGCTCGGCACCATCCAGGCCGACCAGGACGCCATCATCCGCGCGGGTTCCCGCGGTGCCCTCGTCGTCGACGGCGGCCCCGGCACGGGCAAGACCGTCGTCGCGCTGCACCGCTCCGCGTACCTCCTGTACTCCGACCCCCGCCTCGGCCACCATCGGCGCGGCGGCGGCATCCTGTTCGTCGGCCCGCACGAGCCCTATCTGGGCTACGTCGCCGACGTCCTGCCGAGCCTCGGTGAGGACGGTGTGCAGACCTGCACCCTGCGGGACCTGGTCGCCGAGGGCGCGACGGCGGCCCCTGAGACCGACCCGGACGTGGCCCGTCTGAAGTCGTCCGCGGACATGGTGCGGGCGATCGAGAAGGCCGTCGCGTTCTACGAGGAGCCGCCCACCGAGGCCATGAGCGTCTCGACGCCCTGGACCGAGGTCCTGGTGGGCGCCGACGACTGGGCCGAGGCGTTCAGGGCGCCGGGCCCCGGCACCCCGCACAACGAGGCGCGGGAGCAGATCTGGGAGGAACTGGCCACGCTCCTGATGGACAAGCTGGGGATGGACGAGGAGGAGGGCGGCATCTCGCCCGAGCTGTTCCTGCGCTCGCTGCGCCAGGACCGTGAACTGGTCGCGGCCCTCGACCGCGCGTGGCCGCTGATCGAGGCCGCCGACCTCGTCTCCGACCTGTGGACGGTCCCCGCCTACCTGCGGATGTGCGCGCCCTGGCTCGACCGCGACGAGGTGCGAAGGCTCCAGCGCAAGGACGCGCCCCAGGCCTGGACGGTGTCCGACCTGCCGCTCCTGGACGCGGCACGCCAGCGCCTCGGCGACCCGGAGGCGGCCCGTCTGAAGCGCCGCCGGGCCGCCGCCGTCGCCGCCGAGCGCGAGCGCATGGCCCGCGTCATCGACGAGATCATCACGACCGCCGACATCGACTCGGCGGGGGACGAGAGCGAGGGCGCGGTGCGGATCCTGCGCGGAAAGGACCTCCAGGACAGCCTGATCGACGAGGACGCCCTGCCCACCGCCGACCGGGACCGGCTCGCGGGGCCGTTCGCGCACATCGTCGTCGACGAGGCGCAGGAACTGACCGACGCCCAGTGGCAGATGCTGCTGCTTCGCTGCCCGTCCCGGAGCTTCACCATCGTCGGCGACCGCGCCCAGGCCAGGCACGGGTTCACGGAGTCGTGGGCGGAGCGCCTGGAGCGGGCCGGGCTCGACCGGATCCGGGAGGCCTCCCTGACCGTCAACTACCGCACCCCGGAAGAGATCATGACGGAGGCCGAGCCGGTCGTCCGGGCCGTGATCCCGGACGCCAACGTGCCGACGTCCATCCGCAGCAACGGCCTGCCCGTCGTCCACGGCTCCGTCACGGACCTGGCCTCGGTCCTCGACGACTGGCTGGCCACGCACGCCGACGGAACAGCCTGCGTCATCGCCACGCGGACCACCGAGGTCGACGCGCTGCCGGCGACGCCCCGCGTCCGTTCCCTGACCCCGGAGCTGTCCAAGGGACTTGAGTTCGACCTGGTCGTCCTCATCGACCCGGGGTCGTACGGCGAGGGCGTCGAGGGGGCGGTGGACCGCTATGTCGCGATGACCCGGGCGACGCAGCAGCTCGTCGTGCTCACGAGCTGACGTCCGGGGATCTCACTGGGCGAAACGTCGGCGCACCTCGGCTCGTTCGGCCAGGCGGTCCGGGAAGCCCGGGCCCATCCGGGGCCGGGTGTCCGCGGCCGTCATGGGCTCCTTGCAGTGCCCGCACACGACCTCGGCGGCGCTGTCGTGGCCGCAGGGCTCGTGCCGGAAGACGACCGGCGCGCCGTCGTCGCCGCTGAGCCAGCGGTTGCCCCAGCTGTTCATCGCGGCGAGCACCCCGAAGAAGTCGCGGCCCTTCTCGGTGAGTACGTAGTCGTGGCGCACCGGATCGCTCTGGTACGGGCGCTTCTCCAGCAGCCCCTCGTCGACCAGGCGTCGCAGCCGGTCGGCGAGGGTGTTGCGGGCGATGCCGAGTGCCTGCTGGAACGCGTCGAACCGTGTGACTCCGTAGAAGGCCTCGCGCAGCACCAGCGGCGTCCACCAGTCGCCGAGCAGGTCCATGGTGCGCGCGATGGAACAGGGCCAATTCGCAAAGGAGGTCCGCCTCATGGGGTCAGCATAGGAAGGGTTCGCGCACGTGTACGCCTTCTGGAGTTCACCGGTTCTCCTCGGGCCCCTGGTGTCCCCGGCCCCTCCGGGGCGGACGGCCCTCCTTGGCGCGCCGGTGGTCCGCCACTCGTTCGCGGGTCGCGCACCGCGGTGAGCAGTAGCGGCGTTCGGCCCCGCTGCCGCCGGTGGCGTACACGTTGCCGCAGCGCGTTGACGCGCACAGGCCGCCCGGGGGCCGCTGGCGGTCCCAGACGAGGACGGCGAGGGCCATGCAGGACGAGGCGAGGAACCACTCGGCCCAGGGTGCGGAGTCGTCGCTGTCGAGGTGGATGTGCCACGGCGAGCCGCCGCCGTGCGCGGTGAGCCGGACCGGGCCGCAGCCCTCGGCGAGGAGCCGGTTCAGTCGCGTCGCCGCCGCGTCGACATCGGGGGCGGCGAAGACCTCTCTCAGCCGCTCGGCGACGGCGCTCATGTCCGCCACGTCCGCGGCGGTCACGCCCAGCGGATCGGCCTCGCCGTACTCGCGCAGGACCGCTTCGATCGCTTCGACCGCTTCAGGCATGTCGATCGCCTCGAGCGAGCCGGTCGTGGGCGCAGCGGCCCCGTCGACGCTGAGGACGTTGACGAGCGCGGCGGCGCGCTGCGCGGACCGCAGCACGGAATGGCGGGTGGACCACTCGCTCGCCGACCCGCGCTTGGGCTCACTCGTCGAACCGTGCTTCGGCTCGTGCTGCAACGGGTCGGCGGTTTCTGCGTCGTTCGGCCTCTTCACACACGTCAGCGTAACGCCCTTCCCTGGACTCTCCGTTACCTTGTAACGTGCTGTAAATGCCAAAGCGTTACAGCATGCCGCTCTATCTCGTCGGCGCCACGGCCGCCCGCACCGGGGACGAGATGTCGGGCCCGGCGCTGCTCCTGGTGGGCCTCTCGGTGACCGGGTCGGCGTCGGCGGCTTCGGCGCTCCTGTCGGGGATCACCGTGTCGGCGGCCGTGGGCGGGCCCGTCTTCGGCGCGATGCTGGACAGGGCGGCTCGTCCCGGGCGGCTCCTCGCGGGGGCGCTGGCCGCGTACTGCGCGGCGCTGCTCGTCATCCTGCTGAGCCTCGGGCGGCTGCCGCTGCCGGTCGTCCTCGCCACCGCCGTGTGCGGCGGGCTGCTTGGGCCCGCGCTCGCCGGTGGGTGGACCTCGCAACTCCCGCGGGTGGCCGCCCCGGAGGGCCTGCCGCGCGCCAACGCTCTGGACGCGCTGACGTTCAACACGGCGAGCCTCGCGGGCCCCGCCCTGGCCGGTGCGGTCGCGATGGCGGCGGGTGCGGCAGCGGGCGTCGTCGTGTCCCTGGCGCTGATCGCCCTCGCGCTCCCGGCCGCGTGGACGCTCCCGAGGCGCGCCCCGGCGGTCCGCGCCGAGCCGTCCTCGTCGGTCGCCGGACTCGTCGCCGACCTCGCCGCGGGCTTCGCCGCCATCGGCCGCACCCGGCCCCTCGCCCGCGCCACCCTCACCTCCGTCGTCTCCTACGTCGGCGTCGGCATGCTGGTGACCTGCACTCCCCTGCTCGGCGAACGGGCCCTGGGCACGACCGGTTCGGGCACGTTCCTGCTCGCGGCCCTCGCCGCCGCGTCCCTCCTCGCGAACGCGCTCCTCGCCCGGCGACCCGACCTGCTGCGGCCCGACGCCACGATCCTGGGCAGCGTCCTCGCCCTCGCTCTCGCGCTGCTCCTCGCCGCGGCCCTGTCGCCCCTCGCGCTGTTCGCGGCGATGGCGGTGGCCGGGGCGGGTGCCGGACCGCAGTTGACCGCGCTGTTCGCGGTGCGTCACCGGGAGGCCCCCGAGCGGCTGCGCGGCCAGATCTTCACCACCGGCGCCAGCCTCAAGATCACCGGGTTCGCGATCGGCGCGGGCATCGGCGGCCCGATCGCCACCTGGTCGCTCTCCGGCTCGCTCCTCGTCGCCGCGGCCTTCGAGCTCCTCGCCGCACTGTGCTTCGCGCTCCTCACGGTGGCACCCCCACGCCACCCGGACGCGCCGCCCTCACACGCGCCCCGGGCGCGCGTACGGCCGGGCCGTCCCGGTTAGGGCAGGATCGCGCCGAGCAGCGCCCGCGCGCACAGGTCCCGCACCTGTGCGCGCGTCAGCTCCGGCTCCTCCAGCCACTCCAGACACACCGCGACCATGAAGGCCAGCCAGCCGCGCACGGCGAGGCGCACCGCGGGCAGTTCGGCGGCCAGGGGGGCCGTCTCGGGGTCCGCGGCGAGGGCGGCGAGGATCTGGCGTTCCTGGGCGGCGAGGCCCTCGCGGTAGACCTCGCGGACCGTGGGGTCGCCCGCCGCCTTCGCGCCGTGGAAGGCGCGGAAGCCCTGGGCGTGGCCCTCGACGTACCCGAGGAAGGCGTCGAGACCGGCGCCGAGCTGCTCGCGCACGGGCCGTCCGGGTTCGGCGGCCGTCAGGCGCAGCATGCGCTCGCTCTCGCGCTGCACGACGGCGGCGAAGAAGTCCCGTTTGGTCGGGAAGTAGTGGTAGAGGAGCCCGCGGGAGACGCCCGCGATCTCGGCGACCTGCTCGATCCAGACGTCGTCGTAGGGGTTCTGCGCGAACAGTCGCGCGCCCACGGTCAGGAGTTGCTCCCTGCGCTCCTCGGTGCTCAGTCTGCGGCGCGTGCGCTCCTGCGGATTCGCGACCATGCGAGCACCTTACTTGACGTCGGTTCAACAACAGGACCAGACTCGGCCTCCTATTGAATCCACGTACAACAGGCTCGAACGAGCCCTGTGCACAGAGGAGATGGCGGTCATGGCGCAGACGACGCAGCCGACGGGAAGTGCCGAGCCGCTGCCCGGGGACCTGCCGAAGGGATTCCGCGACGCGGAGGCCGGCTGGCCCGAGCTGCGCCGCATACCGCACCCGCCACGCCGGGTGCCGCTGGTCGGCGACGTGCTCGGGGCGAACGTCCGCACGCCCGTACAGGACTCGATGCGCATCGGCCGCGCCCTGGGGCCGATCTTCCGGCGCAAGGCCTTCGGCAAGGAGATCGTGTTCGTCTGGGGCGCGCGGCTCGCGGCGGACCTGGCCGACGAGGCGCGGTTCGCCAAGCACGTGGGGCTCGGGGTGGCCAATCTGCGTCCGGTCGCGGGCGACGGCCTGTTCACGGCGTACAACCACGAACCGAACTGGCAGCTCGCGCACGACATCCTCGCGCCCGGGTTCAGCCGTGAGGCGATGGCGGGCTATCACCCGCTGATGCTGGACGTGGCCGGGCAGCTGACGGCTCGCTGGGACGGCGCGGCCGCCGCGGGACGACCCGTGGACGTGCCGGGCGACATGACGAAGCTGACCCTGGAGACCATCGCCCGCACGGGTTTCGGGCACGACTTCGGTTCCTTCGAGCGGTCCCGGCCGCATCCCTTCGTGACCGCGATGGTCGGCACGCTCACCCACGCCCAGCGGCGCAACGTCCTGCCGCCCGCGCTCGCGCCACTGCTCCTGCGCCGGTCCGAGCGGCGCAACGCCGCCGACATGGCGTATCTGAACCGGACCGTCGACAAGGTCGTCGCGACCCGCCGCGCCGCGGACGCCTCGGGCGCCCCGGGCGACCTGCTCGACCGGATGCTCGACGTAGCCCACCCCGACACCGGTGAGCGGCTTTCGGCGGAGAACATCCGGCGCCAGGTCATCACCTTCCTGGTCGCGGGGCACGAGACGACG
Organism: Streptomyces sp. NPDC127108; assembly: GCF_042677545.1. Classification (NCBI taxonomy): domain Bacteria; kingdom Bacillati; phylum Actinomycetota; class Actinomycetes; order Kitasatosporales; family Streptomycetaceae; genus Streptomyces; species Streptomyces sp. NPDC127108. Next base: position 7,627 of record NZ_JBHXTE010000048.1, read on the forward strand.
TCGGGCGCCCTGTCGTTCGCGCTGCACTATCTGGCGGGGCATCCCGAGGTGTGCGCCCGCGCGCGGGAGGAGGTCGAGCAGGTGTGGGGGCGGACGGAGGTGCCCGCGTACGAGCAGGTGGCCAAGCTCCGTTACGTACGCCGGGTGCTCGACGAGTCGCTGCGGCTGTGGCCGACCGCCCCGGCGTTCGCGCGCGAGGCCCTGCACGACACGGTGCTCGACGGGGCGCACCCGATGCGGCGGGGCGCGTGGGCGCTGGTCCTGACGATGCTGCTGCACCGGGACGAGGAGGCGTGGGGCGACCGGCCGGAGGCGTTCGACCCCGACCGGTTCACGCCCGCCGCGGTGCGCGCCCGGCCGCCGCACGTCTTCAAGCCGTTCGGCACGGGCGCGCGGGCCTGCATCGGCCGTCAGTTCGCCCTGCACGAGGCGACGTTGGTGCTCGGGCTGCTGCTGCGGCGCTACGACCTGGTGCCGGAGGCGGGCTACCGGCTGCGGGTCGCCGAGCGGCTCACGCTCATGCCGGAGGGGCTGCGGCTGCGGCTCGTACGGCGAACCGGCTGAGGGCGGCTTCGTCCGGGGCGGCTCGTGGGGCACGCGCGCGTGGTGGTTGAAGGGCAATTGTCAGACCCGTGCGCAAGAGTGGGGGTTGCACCTTCGACCCTGGTGACCGCGCGCAAAGGAGCCCACCGACATGACCGGCACGACACACCCCGAACTGGCCGCGGCACAGGCGTGCTTGCGCCTCCTCCACACCGCACGCGCCGCCCTGTCCGGACCCGCGACGGCGCAGACCGCCGCGCTGCTCGCCGTGCCGATCGCGGAAGCCGACGAGGCGCTGCGCCGGGCGGGCCTCGCGGGCAACGAGGCCGCGCTCCTGAACAGGATCTACGACCTGTCACCACCCGCACCCGGCCCCGTGCCTGCCCCCGCCCCTCGCCCCGAAGGCAGCCTGCGGTGAGCGGCGCGGAGCGGGAGTCGGCGGGCAGCGAGAAGGCGGGCGGCAACGACACGTACGGCAAGAAGCCGTTCAAGCGCTCGCGCAGTCACTTCGCCGACCGCGTCACGGCCGACGGCCGCGACGGCTGGCCGGTGGAGGCCGGGCGGTATCGCCTGGTGGTGAGCCGGGCCTGCCCCTGGGCGAGCCGCGCCCTGATCTCCCGCAGGCTCCTCGGCCTGGAGGGCGTGCTCTCGCTGGCGGTCGCCGACCCGATCCAGGACGACCGCAGCTGGCGCTTCACGCTGGACCCGGGCGGCCGCGACCCGGTCCTCGGGATCCGCCATCTCAGCGAGGCGTACGACGCGCGGGAGACGGGCTATCCGGGCGGGGTGAGCGTCCCGGCGATCGTGGACGTCCCGAGCGGCAGGCTGGTCACGAACGACTACCAGCAGCTGACCCTGGACCTCGCCACCGAGTGGACGGCCCTGCACCGCCCCGGAGCACCCGATCTGTACCCCGAAGCGCTGCGCGACGAGATCGACACCGTCATGGACGGCATCTACCGCGACGTCAACAACGGCGTGTACAGATCGGGTTTCGCGTCCTCCCAGAGCGAGTACGAGAGCGCGTGCCGGGACGTGTTCCGGCGCCTGGAGGAGACGTCGCGGCGCCTCGCCGACCGCCGCTATCTGGTCGGCGACAGCATCACGGAGGCGGACATCCGCCTGTTCACGACGCTGGTGCGCTTCGACGCCGTCTACCACGGCCACTTCAAGTGCAACCGCTGGAAGCTGACCGAGGACCCGGTCCTCTGGGCGTACGCCCGCGATCTGTACCAGACACCGGGCTTCGGCGACACGGTCGACTTCGACCACATCAAGCGGCACTACTACGAAGTGCACACGGGCATCAACCCGACCGCCATCGTGCCGCTCGGCCCGGACCTCGGCGGCTGGCTGACACCGCATCACCGCGAGGAGCTCGGCGGCAGCCCGTTCGGGAAGGGCACGGCGCCGGGGCCGGTCCCGGAGGGCGAGGAGGTGCCGGAGGCCGGGCGGCCGTGAGGCGCGTCGGCGGGCACCGGTGCCTCATGCACGCCCGAGCCGCTCCACGGCCTTGAGGACCCGGCCCGCCCCGTCCTCCGCCGCCATCGACCGGGAGACGGCCATGGCGGCGGAGGCGCAGGCCGGTTCGTGCACCGCGTGGATGAGCGCGTCGGCCAGGCGCTCCGCCGTGAGCGCGCGGAACGGGAGAGGGGCGGGGGCGGCACCGAGCGCCGTCAGGCGCGCCGCCCAGAAGGGCTGGTCGGCGGTCACGGGCACGGGCACGGCCGGGACTCCGGCGCGCAGCCCCGCCGCCGTGGTGCCCGCGCCCGCGTGGTGCACCACGGCCGCCATACGGGGGAAGAGCAGGGTGTGCGGCAGCTCGCCGACCGCGAGGACGTCGTCGCCGGACGCCGCCAGGCCCGCCCGCCCGGACTGCAGGACGCCCCGGAGTCCGGCCCGCCGCAGCGCCGCCACGGCGAGTTCGCCGAGGCATTCGCCCTCGCCCGCCGCCATGCTGCCGAAGCCGACGAAGACGGGTGGCGGACCGGACGTCAGGAAGTCCTCGACCCGGGGCGGCAGTCGCTCGTCCGGGTCGTGGTACGGCCACCAGTTGCCGACGACGTCGAGCCCGGCGCGCCAGTCGGCCGGACGCGGTACGACCGCCGGGCTGAAGCCGTGGAGCACCGGCCAGGCCGCCCTTTCCTGACGTGCGCGCACGTCTGCCAGAGGGGCGGCCGGAAGCCCGAGGCGGGTCCGCAGGTCCCGCACCGCGTCGGCGTACACGCGGTCGACCATGCGCAGGGAGAAGCGCCCCAGGGCGCGGTTGCCCCAGCGCCCCAGGGACCGCGCGCCGCTCACGACCGGGGCGAACTCCCCTGTCGGATGGGCGGGCTGGAGGTAGGCGCCGATCGTCGGCACGTCGAGGGCCTCCGCGAGCTGCCAGCCCGGCGGGGCCGTCGTCGTGGACAGGACGAGCAGTTCGTCGCCGTCGTCGACGGCGTCCGCGAGTCCGGCACCGAGGTCACGTACGAAGGCACCGGCCGCCCGCATCAGCTCGCGGCGCCCCGCCACCGCCCCTGAGGCACGCGTGTCGGCGGGCAGCGGCCGGAACCCCAGTCCGGCGCCGCGCACCAGCGGCGCGAAACTCTCGTGCGTGGCGAGCGCGACCTCGTGCCCGGCCGCACGCAGGCGGGCGCCCAGGCCGGTGTACGGGGCGACGTCGCCGTGGGAACCGGCGGCGGTGATCAGCACTCGCATCGCACACCCCCGTGAGTCTCACCCTCAGCTTTAGCTTTACCCTCGGCGTCGCCGTGACCGCGACCGCTACGGCCACCACCACCGCCACCACCGGCTTCGGCGAGCGCATCAGCGTCGGCACGCACATCGGCGTTGGCGCGGACGGCCTCCCATAAGTACCGGGCGAGCCCGGGGCGCTGCTGGGACGGCGGCACGACCAGCGCGAACGCCCGGGCGTCGGTGACGAAGTCGTCGGCGATGCGCAGGTGCATGGCGGGCGGGCAGTCGGTGAACCAGCGGCCGATGTGCCGCCGGTGCTCGTCGGCGAGGGCCCTGGCCTGCTGACCGTCGGCGGGCTCGTGGGCGTCGAAGGCCGCGAGGAGCCGCTCGCGCCAGGCCGCCGCCTCGCCCATGAGGCAGGCCCAGTCCTCCTGGGAGTGGGCGGCGGCGCGGGCCATGGCCTCCTGGTGTCCTGCGCTGTCCGCCCATTTGATCTCGGCCTCGGTGGCGTAGCTCAGGTCGAAGGTGATCTCGCCGAAGACCTCGAAGCGTTCCCGCGGGGTCAGCCTCACCCCCGTCTCCTGGACCTCCATGGCGCGGTCGGCGACCTCGACGAGCCGTTCGAGCCTGTCGATCTGCTCGCGCAGGGTGCGGCGCCGGGCCCGGAGCAGGTCGGGCGCGTTGGCCTGGGGGTCCGAGAGGATCTCGGCGATCTCGTCGAGCGCGAAGCCGAGTTCGCGGTAGAAGAGGATCTGCTGGAGCCGGGCGAGGTCGGTCTCGCCGTACAGCCGGTAGCCGCCTGCGCTGCGCTCGCTCGGCGCCAGCAGGCCGGTCCGGTCGTAGTGGTGCAGCGTACGGACCGTGACCCCGGCGAAACCCGCGACCTGCCCGACGGTATAGCTCATGATCGTCACCCTTTCGTCGCCGTACAGCGTGCAGCCTGACGTGACGTGAGGGTCAACGGGCGCCGGTGACGGCGCGGGCTCCGGTCGTGCGGCCAGGAGGGCGGGGCCCGCTTTTGTTAATGGGATCCATTTTCATGTAGCCTCTGACCAGCTTTCCCGCCCGCACGCACCACCCCGGAGGACCCCATGGCCGTACCCAAGCGGAAGATGTCCCGCAGCAACACACGGCACCGCCGCGCCCAGTGGAAGGCCACCACCCCGCAGCTGGCGCCCGTGACGGTCGACGGCGTCACGCATCTCGTACCGCAGCGCCTGATCAAGGCGTACGAGCGCGGCCTCATCACCCCCGAGGGCTGACGGCTCCCCGGGCACCGAGCCGCAGCCCGCAGGAGGTCGTTCAGCACGTCTCCTGGTAGGGCACGCCTGGAATGTGCCGCGCCCACTGGGCGCGGGTCGGGCCACCGGCGGCTCGACGGCAGACCTCGGGGACGCCGTTGTCCGCCGTGACCGTGTAGCGCCGGACGAGGGTGTGCCGACCGGCCACGTCGACGGCGGTTCCGTCCGGGCCGAACGCGACGGAGGTGATCCAGTCGCCGGACGTGAGCAGGTCACCGCCGATCTGTCGTCCCGTCTCGGTGTCCCACACCTGGAGCGCGCCCTGCACCCCGGCGACGGCGAGCCGGCTCCCGTCCGGCGAGAAGGCCAGCGCGGCCACGGACTGCCACGAAAGGTCGCCGCCGGACACCCCTGGCAGCGTACGAAGCCGCTTCTCGCCCCGCGCGTCCCACAGGTACACGTCCCCCATGAGGCTGCCCAGAGCGAGGAATCGGCTGTCCTTGCTGAAGACCAGTGCCCCTGGGGACATGGCGGAGGGCATGCGGCGCGCCCTGCCCGAAGGCGCCGGGAAAAGGATCGGTTCCTCCCCTCCTTCCAGGGCTGCGACCAGCTTGTTGTCCGCGCGGAACACCGCCTTGGTCAACTCCTTGCCTGCCAGCGCCCCCAGCCTCCTGCCGCTGTCCACGTCCCAGATCTCCCCGCCCTTGTCCCTGGTGGCGGCAAGGCGCGTGCCGTCAGGCGAGAGGGCGACGCTCCACACCGTCCCGGGCGCCTTGAGCGTGCGGACGACTCGCTGCTCCCGCGCGTCCCACACGCTCACCCGGTCGTGTCGCGCGAAGGCCAGCAGTCGGCCGTCGGCGCTGAGGGAGACCAGGTCCTCGGTGGTGATGCCATAGAGGCTTTCGTCGTGGAACTTGGGGAGCGTGACGACGTGGCGGGGCCTTCTGGCCGTACTCCTGTCCGCTATCCCGACGTCCACCGTCTTCCTGTGGCGTTCGACTGCGACGAGCACGTTGCTGTTCGCGCTCAGCAGTGGCCATAGGTCCTGCTGGGGTCGCCAGGGGGAGACCACGGCCGGCCCGATGTCGAGTGTCCGCACGACGTCCCCGGTCGGGCCGCCCGTGCCGAGATATCGCACCGCTCCGCCCTTCACATCGAGGGCGAGCTGTTCGACCTGGTCGTGGTCGAGCGGGTGGCGCCACACCGGTTGCTTCGGCCGGTCCGCGCGCCAGAGCACGATCTGCTCGTCGCTGGCACCGGCCACGAAACGGTTGTCGTCGCTGAACACGATGTGGTCGAGCGGTGCGCGTGGCTCGTCGGCGGGATCCCGGCCCTCGATGGGTGGCTCGAGGTGGAGCCGGGGCAGTTCACGGCCCGAGTCGGTGTCCCAGCGGCGTACTCCGGTGTCGTCGGCGACCGCGACCGTGCGGGTACCGAAGACAGGGGCACCGCCACGTCGGCAGGCCGTGTCGACTCCCTTGCCGTGCAGCGTGCGTGCGGCGTCGGCGCGGACGTCCCACGCCTTGAGCGCGCCGCCGCGCTCGGGACACCACGCCACGAGGCGGTCACTTGCCACCATCCGATCGTTGAGCCCCACGACCCGCTTGAAGAGACGCTTCCGCAGCCGGACGTCCCACAGTTCGTGGAGGGCGCCCTCTTCATCGATGTCGGCGTTCTCATCCGACGTCCCAGGGAAGCCGCTGGTCAGCAACGTCCTGCCGCCCCTGCCGAAACTCAGCTCCCCGATCGAGCTCCCTGCCCTGCGCTTGGCCAAGGGCTTGCCGCTGCGCATGTCCCACACCTGGATCGAGTCCGCCTCCGCGCCCGTGGCCAGCCGCGCGATCATCTTTCCGTCGGGGCTGGGGATCACGTCGTCATCCGTGTTCGGGGCCACCCTGACCGTGCGGGCGCGACGCGTGCTCACCTTCCATGCGGTGACCCGGTCGTCCTGCCGGTTGATCACGACATGGCCGTCTTCGCTCAGCCTGATGACGCCGGTCCGCTCGGCGGTGGGCACGGAGAACACGTCCCGCTCCCTCTGGCCCAGGGAGCTCACCACGGCCGACCGCGTCTCGGGCGTCTCGGCGATCCGCCAGGCGGCCACGCTCAGCCGCATGGCGAGCCGGGGATCGCTGAAGCGCAGGGTTTCCGCGAAGGAGGCAAGCCGCTGCGCCTCGGCGCGCAGGCGCTGGCGGTCGTTGGTCTCGCTCTGCCGCCACGCCATCAGGCCGGCGGTCAAGGCAAGGACCAGCAGCAGCGACAGACCGACCGTCAGTCCCCGCAACCTGCGCGTCGTGCGCGCGGCCCGCGCGCGTTCACGATCCCGCTCGGCCGAACTCGCGGCGAGGAAGCACCTCTCCAGTTCGTTGAGTTCGTCCCCGTGCGACGGGCTGCCCAGTTGCTCTTCGGCGGTGGCCAGGCGGGTGCCCCGGTACAGGGCCCCCGCGTCCCGGGCGAGTTCGTCCCAGGCGCGGGCGGCATCGGTCAGCCGGCGATGGGTGATGAGGCGTTGACGATCCTCCTCGATCCACGCGTGCAGGCGCGGCCAGGCGGTGATCAGGGCCTCGTGTGCGAGGTCGACGGTGTCGTCGTCGACGGTGACGAGCCGGGCGCGGACCAGTTCGGCCAGGACCGCCGCGACGGCCCCCTCGTCATGGAAGTCCCACTCGTCGCGCCGCACCGGGCGTCGTGTGTCGGGCGAGCCTTCCCCCGGCGAGATCAGACGCAGGAACAGCTGCCGGGCCACCTCCTGGCGGCTCCCCGACAAGCCGGTGTAGATCTCCTCGGCGGTCTGCGCGACCGCGCCCCGCAGACCACCGCTCGCCTCGTAGGCTCCCACGGTCAGCAGGCGCGCCCGGCGGCGGCGCCATGTCTCCCGGAGCACGTGGGACAGCAGGGGCAGGCCGCCCGGCTCCCCTTCCACCTCGTCGACGAGCCGGGCGGTCAGGGCCCGCTCGACGCTCACGCCCGCCGCCTGGGCGGGCTTCACGATCGCCGCCCGCAGCCCTTCGCGGTCCATCGTGCCCACCGGCAGGCTGCTCCGCCGCACCGCGTCTTCCAGGCCCGGATCGGCCAGACAGTGCGGGTAGAAGTCGGCCCGCACCCCCAGCACCACGCGCAGCCGCGTTGCGGGATCGTGCGCGGCGAGCAACTGGGCGATGAAATCGGCGCGTTCACCGGGCTCGTGGCAGAGGGTGAAGACCTCCTCGAACTGGTCCACCACCAGCCAGGTGTCTCCCTCGCCGGGCGCGGGGGCGAGTGCGCGCCCGTGGGTGCGCGACGGACACTCCCCCGGGGTGAGGATCCGCACCGCCGCGGGCCGGAGGGATCCTTCGAGGTCTCGCAGACGCGGAATCAGTCCCGCTCGCAGCAGGGACGACTTGCCGCTGCCCGACGGGCCGAACACCACCACGACACGGTGCTCCCCCACCTCGCGCAGCAGTTCCTCGGTCAGCTCGTCGCGGCCGAAGAAGACATCGGCGTCGCCCACGTCGAAACGGGCCAGCCCCCGATAGGGAGGCGGCTCCTCTCCGTCGTCCGACGGGACGTGTTTCTGCCGGGCTTCCGCCGCGGCCGCCTCACGCCAGCGCTGTTCCCACTGCTGTGGGTCACCGCCGCACGCGCCGACGTACGCCAACATCACCGGCAGCGAGGGCAGTTGCTCCCCCGCGGCGGCCCGCGACAGCGTGGCGGCGGAGAACTCCGCCTGCCGCGCCATCCTCCGATAGGTGATCCCGCCCGCTTCCCGGCGCAGCTTGCGCAGCTCGGAAGCGAACTGCTGCGTTGGTCCCTGTCCCGGATCGATGTCGGTCTCCGGACGCCCCATGTCGCTGTCCTTCCCCCGTGCCGTCCGCGTGAGCGGCGGCGGCTCATCCCAGCACGCCCCCCGCCACCGGGAAAGCCCCCATCTGGCCAACCCGGGCTTGTGAGCTGCTTTGATTCACGTCCGGGACCCGGCAGCGCAACAACTCCCGCCCTGATGAGGTCGATGGCGAACCAACAGAACTCGTCAGACCCTCACAGGCAGAAGGAGAAGCATGCGCACTCGCAGGAAGATCGCCACGGCCCTCGCCGCGGGGACCATGACCGCAGGACTGCTCACCGGGGGCGCCCTCACGGCCTCGGCGGACGTCGCCCCGATGTCCTGCTACGGCAGCGCGAAGAACTTCAGCACGACGAACAAGGTGTGGCCGGCCTATCCGAACTGGGCCAGGACCACCGCCCATTGCGCCGACGTCAACGTGAAGGCCCGGGTCGGCGCGTACGTGAAGGCCTGCTTCGACAGGGGCCCGGGCCAGCCGCACAAGTGCTACGCCAAGCGGTGGCTCTCACAGGGCGTGTGGGACACCGCCGTGACCGACGTGCCGAACGGCAAGAAGTTCTACCTGAAGTTCGACCGCAACACGAGCGGCCTCATCGCGTACTGACACACCGGCCGACGCACGGCGGTCACCTCCCTTGCGGGCGTGGCCGCTGCGCGGCGGTCGGGGCGGGGCCGCAGTGGGGGCGGGTGCGTCCGGCGTACGAGCGGGCCGCGACCAGCAGCCCCCAGCCGAGCCCGCCGAAGGCGAGGCCTCCGAACGCCACCATCCAGACGAGCCCGGAGCCGGTCGTGAACACGCCTTCCGGCTCCGGCTCCGGCAGCAGCCCGACGGCCATGAGCAGGGATCCGAACGTGAGCAGCGTCCCGTACAGGGCGAGAGCGAACCCCGTGAGCCAGGCCGGGACCAGCGGCAGCAGCCGGGGCACGCGCCGACCGGCCAGCGGCAGGGTCCAGCGCGGAAACACCTGGCCCCAGCGGTGCGTGAGGCCGAGTGTCAGGAACACCCCGAGCAGCGCGGCGAGCACCGTCACGTCCACGCCCACCGAGGCGAGCGCCCGCGCGCCGCCGGTCGCGTCCGCCTCCATCTCGTGCTGCCAGGCCTCCCCGCTCACCCCGATCGCGTCGCCGCCGAAGAGCCAGACGGTCTTCACGACGGACCACGGCAGCAGTCCGCACAGCAGGAGATGCGCCGTCACGCGCGTCCTGCGGGGCGCGGTGGACGCTTCGGGGTGGCTCAGCGGCCCCTCGCCGTCGCCCGCGTGCGCGTCGCCGCAGCGGGGGCAGCGCCCGCGCAGCCGACGGCCGTACGAGACGGCGACCATGCCGAGCAGGACCGTCCCGGGCGTGAGCAGCAGGAGGTTGGCGAGTCCTGTGGCGCTCTCCAGGCCCGAGCCCGACAGGAGGACGACGACGTAGAGAGGGAGGCCGATCACGCCCCAGCCGAGCGCGGGGATCAGCACGGCGAGCGCGATGCCCACGGCGCGGCGGGCCCGGCGGGCGAGAGGCCTGGTCGTGGCAGGGGCGACACCGGCGGCGAGCAGGGCGAGGGCGGCCAGGAGGAGTTGGAGTGCGGCCGGGGTGTGTCTGTCCCCGGCGATCGGTACGACGGTGCCGGTGGCGGCCCACAGGGTCTGGACCATGGCGTACGCGACGCCCCAGGCCGCGGTGGCGCGTGGCGCCCAGGCGGGCCAGCGTCGCCACCATGGCGCGGGGCCCGGCGCGGGTGGGGGCGTGGCGGAAGCGGAGGACGAGCGGGGTGGCGGCGGGGCGGGCACGGTGTCGGTGCGGGTGGTGCGGGTGGGGAGCGCCACGAGGTCCTCCGGAATGCGGCTCGACGGGAAGCGGCCAGGCCACACCGGGGGCCTGTGCCTGAGACCCTGCCGTCCGGCCGCGGCCCGCACATCGCTCCCATGGACCACCCTCCTCCCCCGCACGGCGGAAGAAGGCGCGGGAAAGCGCGGGGACGCGGAGGGAAGTGGAGGAGAACGCGGAGAATGGCGTTGCGCATGTTGCAACTCAAGTTGCACCTCTTGCCTGTTGACGGGGTTCGGGGCCACTGTGTCTGCCACGCCTGCCACATCCGTCATCACTGACCCGCGAGGTGGAGTCATGAGTGGAGTCATGAACAGAAGGCGGTTCCTCGGTACGAGCCTGGCCGCGGCCACGGCGGTGACGACCGGCGTCGCCGCGGCCGCGCCCGGCCCGCGCGGCCGACGGCCCCTGTTCCTCGGCACGTACACCTCGCAGTCCGGCGGCGGCAAGGGCATCGGGCTCGCGACGTACGACGAGGAGACGGGCGGTGTCACCGGCGTCGGCACACTCGGTGGCGTACCGGATCCGTCGTATCTGGCGGCCCATCCGTCGGGGCGGACGCTGTACGCCGTCAATGAGCGGGAGCAGGGCGGGGTGACCGCGATCGCGCTCTCCCCCGACGGCGACCACCGCGTCCTCGGCACGCGCGGCACCGGCGGCGCCGGACCCTGCCATCTCTCCGTGCACCCCGGTGGCCGGTGGCTGCTCAGCGCCAACTACACGTCCGGCAGCGTGGCCGTGCACCCCGTCGACGCGTCCGGCGCGCTCGGCGAACGCACCGACCTCGTCACGCACTCCACGCCCCCGCCCGGGCCGGGGCAACAGGGCCCGCACGCGCACCAGATCGTCACCGCGCCGGACGGCCGGTACGTGCTCGCCGTCGATCTGGGCACCGACACGGTGTACACGTACCGGCTGGACACGAAGGCCGGAAGGCTGAGCCGCGTCTCGTACGCCACGGTGCGGCCGGGCGCGGGGCCTCGGCACCTCGCCTTCCATCCGTCGGGGCGGTTCGCGTACGTCGCCAACGAACTCGACAACACGGTCGTGGTCTGCGGCTACGACCCCGCGACCGGGCGGCTCTCGCCGGGCGAGCCGCAGTCCACGGGGACCCGCCCCGGCGTCACCAGCTACCCGGCGCAGCCCGTCGTGACCGGCGACGGCGCCTTCGCCTTCCTCGCCAACCGCGGCGACAACAGCCTCACCCGGTACGCCGTCGAGCGCGACGGGGCCGGCCTGCGGCTGCTCGGCACGGTGCCGGTGGGCGGGGACTTCCCTCGGCACATCGCCCTCGCCCCTTCGGGACGGCTGCTGTTCGCCGCGAACCAGCGGTCGGGGTCGGTGAGCGTCTTCCGCGTGGACGGGCGCACCGGTGAACTCGCCCTCGCCGGGACGCCGTTCGGGGCGCCGATGGCCGTGTGCGCGTTGCCGTTGTGAGGCGGAGCGGCGCGTCTCCGTCGTGAGGCGGGGCGAGGCGTTTTCGTTGCGATCCGGGGCGACTCGGGGCTTCTAGCATGGCCGCATGGCCCTTGATCTCTTCGCAGGAATCCCCGTCAGCGACTTCGCGGCGGCCCTCGCCTGGTACGAGCGGCTGCTCGGCACCCCGCCGACGTATGTCGCGAGCGACACCGAGGCGGTGTGGGAGCTCGCGGAGCACCGGTCGATCGCCGTCGAGGAGCGGCCGGAGCACGCGGGGCACGCCCTGCACACCGTCTTCGTCGACGACTTCGACGCCCGGGTCACGGGGATGGCCGCCCGGGGCGTCGAACCCGTGTGGCGGGAGACGTACGGCAACGGTGTGCGCAAGGCCCTGTACCGGGATCCCGACGGGAACGAGATCGGGTTCGGCGGGGCCCCGCTCTGACGTGATGCCCTTCGCGGCCGGGCGGCCGGGCCGGTCGCCGTTGCTCCTGCCGTCCGGGTCAGTCGGCCCGCGTACCACCGCGCGAGCGCGTCGTCGTCCCGCCGCGCCTGCGGGCCCGGTACTCCGCCATCTTCGCCCGCGCCCCGCAGGCGTCCATCGAGCACCAGCGCCGCGCTCCCGCCCGGCTCTCGTCGACGAACAGAAGGGTGCAGTCGGCCGCGGCACACTCGCGGATCCGCCCGGACAGCGGGCCGCCGAGCAGATCCGCCGCGTCGCGGGCCAGCAGGCCGAGCAGGCCGCGGGTGTCGAGTGCGGGCGGCAGCGGCCGGGGGGTGCCGTTCCCGTCGAGGGTGAGGCCCGTGCCGGGGAGCGGCCGTGCCGTCCACTGGTTGAGCAGGTCCAGGTCCTTCGCCTCGGGCGCGGTGGCCTCGCGTGCCGCCGCCGCGATCCGGTGCACGGCCTCACGAAGCGCTCGCGCCTGCGCCAACTCGGACCGCGAGACCGTCATGTGACGCTCTGTCAGACCTGCCTCGCGAAACCAGCGGGACAGGTCCGACGGGTCACGCAGCCGTTCGATGCCGTCCTGCCCACGCCTGCCGACGGTCGCGGTCAGGTTCAGCGACGTCCGGCCGCCGCGCCAGCGGAACTCCCGGTCGGCGGCCGACGGTTCACTGTCCGCTGCCGCGGGGGCGGTGCGCGCCTTCGTCATGGCCGCACGCTAGCAGCGTTACCCCATCAAGGAGTAACTCGCTAGGGTGGGCGGCCGGGTCGCCGAGCGCGCGGCCCGGCCGGGTGCCGCGCGGTGGCCCGGCGTCGGCACACGGGGAGGTTCTTCATGGCGGAGACGGCGCGGGACACGGGCGGGGCGCTGAGGGTCGCGGTGGTCGGCACCGGCGGCGTGGGCGGCTACTTCGGCGGGCGGCTCGCGGAGGCCGGGCACGACGTCGGGTTCGTCGCGCGCGGCGCCCATCTGGAGGCGCTGCGGCGCGAGGGCCTGACCGTCGAGAGCCCGGCGGGCGGCTTCACCGTCGCACCGGCGCGCGCGAGCGACGACCCCCGCGACATCGGCGAGGCCGACGTGGTCCTGCTGTGCGTCAAGACCTGGCAACTGCCGCCCGCCATCGCCGCGTTGAAGCCCCTGGTCGGCCCGGACACGGCGGTGGTGACCCTGCAGAACGGCGTCGAGGCGCCGGAGCAGGTGGCCAAGGAGGTCGGCCGGGAGGCGGTCCTGCCCGGCACCGCGAAGATCCTGGCGCAGTTGGACGGCCCCGGCCGGGTGCGGCACATGGGCGGCCCGGGCGCCCTGGCCTTCACGGAGTGGGACAACCGCGCCACGCCCCGCGTCGAGCGGCTGCGCGCGGCGCTCGCCGGAGCGGGCGTGAACGTCACCGTGCCCGACGACATCTGGGCCGAACTGTGGTCCAAGTTCCTGTTCGTGGTGCCCTTCGGCGGCCTCGGCACGGTGACGGACGCCCCGTTCGGGGTGCTGCGCTCCCGCCCGGGCACCCGGCGCCTCCTCGTCGAGGGCATGACGGAGATCGAGCGGGTGGCACGGGCCATGGACGTCCGCCTCCCGGACGACATCGTGACGCGCACCCTGGACTTCGTCGACCAGCAGCCCGCCGAGGGCACCTCGTCGCTCCACCGCGACATCCGCTCCGGCCGCCCGTCCGAACTGGACGCGTGGAACGGCTCGGTGGTGCGCCTGGGCGGTCGCACGGGGACGCCGACCCCCGTCAACGGCTACCTGTACGAGGTGGCGAGCGTGCTGGCGGCCCGGGCCGGGGAGCCGGGCGGGGGCAGCGCGGGCTGACGGCCACCGCTCCCGGGACCGAGCACTCCCACGGCCCAGCACTCCCGTGGTCCGGCGCCGAGGCCGACGCCGGACCACGAGGGCCGTCGCCCTACGGCGCGACGAAGCTCACGTCGTCCACGCTCGGCACGATCTCGACCTCGTCACCGAGCGCCCACTCCGCGACCCGCGACACCGTCGCCGCCGGGACGGCGTCGCTGATGCCCGGCGCCGCGGGAATGTCGTACGTCCCGTGCGCGTCATGGGCGATGACGAGGCGGAAGTCCAGGTCCAGGGCGGTGCGCGCGGTGGCGCTCACGCACATCTCCGACATGACACCGCAGACGGTGAGCGAGGTGACGCCCTCCTCCCGCAGCACGTCCTCCAGTTCGGTCTCCTCGAAGCCGTCGTCGACGGTCTTGCGGAAGAGCAGTTCACCGCGCTCGGAGTCCACCGGGAAGTGCAGCTCCCACGTGGGCGTGCCCGGTTCGTCCAGGGAGTCGTCCGGGCCGTCGTTCTGCAACTGGATGACGAGCGCGTCGGCGGCCCGCGCCTTGGCGAGGAGTTGCTCGACGCGCGACAGCAGGTGGCGCGCGCCGGGCACGGCTTCGTCACCGGTGACGAAGCCCGACTGGGTGTCGATGATGATCAGGGCCTGAACAGGCTCGACGGGTTCGAATTCTGCGGAGGCGGGACTCATGTGGCCCATCATCCCCGCGCGTTGCGGGCACCCGACACCGGGGTCCGCTCACGCGTGCGAGTCCTGTGCCCGCCGGTCCGGGGCGGGCCTCAGGACTCGGGCGGCGCCGGGCGCAGCACGGGTCGGCGCAGCAGCCGGGCCTTGGTGAGCAGGGTGTGCATGCGTTCGGTGACCTGGCCGAGGTCCTCGACCGGTTCGTGGAACGGCAGCCGCACGTCGGCCTGGCTGCTGACGCGTTCCAGACGCAGGGTCAGGCCGTGCCGGTCGATGGCGAGGGGTTTGACGTCGACCACTCCGGCGAGGCTGTCGGCGGCGACGAGCCGGGTGAGCTGCTCGACGGCCTCGGGGTGGGAGTCGGCCAGGTGCGTGAGGAGCCGGGCCTCCGCGTGCGCCAGCGGGTCGGCGTCGGCGAGCGCGAACTCCTCGAGGTCGATGCCGGTGCGGCCGTTCGCGTCGTGCAGCACCGCGCAGGCGGGCTCGAAGACGAGGTGGTCGCGGGTCGCCGTGAGGGTCCCCGACAGCCAGAGCCGGGAGCGCACCCGGTCCCTGACCGGCACCGGCGCGACGTCCGCGAACTCCACGAGCGTGGACGGTTCGCCGCGCGGGGCGCAGATCAGCGCGGCGGCGAGGGCGCTGTCCTCCGGCGGGTGCAGCAGCACCGTGCCCCGCTCGCTGACGGTGTGGGCGCCGACCAGGTCGTCTCTGCCGATCTCCGTGGTCACCGCGCAGGACCAGGCGGTGGCGAGCACGGAACGGGCGCGCGCCGCTGCGTTGGGCATGGTCGTGCTGACGTGTCGGACACCCATCCTCAACCTCCATTAGGTAAGCCTTGCCTAACTTATCGGAGATCGTGTCGCGCTGCCAGCACGCGTGCGGGGTGTCGTGAACGCGTCCGGGATGTGACGCGCGTACGACGAAGGCCACCCCCGAGCCGTGCTCAGGGGTGGCCCGTACGCCGTGGTGGGCGGGCCGGAACCGAACGGTCCGGCCCGCCGGAGACCCGTGGCGGGTCAGTGGCCGCGCGCGATCCACTCCTCCAGGTGCGGCGCCTCCGCCCCGACCGTCGTGCTGTCGCCGTGCCCGGTGCGCACCACCGTCTCCGGCGGCAGCGTCAGGAGCCGGTCGCGGATGGAGTCCACGATCGTCGGGAAGTCGCTGAAGGACCGGCCCGTCGCGCCCGGGCCGCCCGCGAAGAGCGTGTCCCCGGTGAAGACCGTGCCGAGCGAGGGGGCGTACAGACTCACCGCGCCCCGGCAGTGGCCCGGGGTGTGCAGGACCCGCAGCACCGTCCCGGCGACGGTCAGCTCCTGCCCGTCGGCCAGCTCGCCGTCCGGCGCGCGGTCGGGGTGGGTGAGCTTCCACAGGTCCAGGTCGTCCGGGTGCAGCAGGACCGGTGCGCCGGTGCGGTCGGCGAGCGCGGGCGCCGCGTCGACGTGGTCGTCGTGGGCGTGCGTGCACACGATCGCCACCAGGCGCCGCTCGCCCACGGCGGCCGCGATGGCCTCCGCGTCGTGGGCGGCGTCGATGACGACGGCCTCGTGGTCGTCGCCGACGATCCAGACGTTGTTGTCGACGTCCCAGGTGCCACCGTCCAGCGAGAACGTGCCGGAGGTGACGAGGTGGTCGACGCGCGCGCCGCCCGCCGCCGCGGAACCTTCGGACGCGGCCATCAGAAGACCACCACCGAGCGGAGGACGTCCCCGTGGTGCATCCGCTCGAAGGCCTTCTCGACCTCGTCGAGCGCGATCGTCTCGGTGACGAACGCGTCCAGGTCGAGCCGCCCCTGCCGGTACAGGTCGATGAGCATCGGGAAGTCGCGCGAGGGCAGGCAGTCCCCGTACCAGCTGGACTTGAGCGCGCCGCCGCGCCCGAAGACGTCGAGCAGCGGCAGGTCGATCCGCATCTCCGGCGTGGGCACGCCGACCAGGACGACCGTGCCCGCGAGGTCGCGGGCGTAGAAGGCCTGCTCGTACGTCTCGGGGCGGCCGACCGCCTCGATGACGACGTCGGCGCCGAAGCCGCCGGTCAGCTCGCGGACGGCCTCGATGGGGTCGCTGGTGCGGGAGTTGACGGTGTCGGTGGCGCCGAGGCCGCGGGCGGTCTCCAGCTTCCGGTCGTCGATGTCCACGGCGATGATCTTCGCGGCCCCCGCGAGCCGGGCACCGACGACGGCGGCGTTGCCGACGCCGCCGCAGCCGATGACGGCCACCGAGTCGCCGCGCCCCACCCCGCCGGTGTTGATCGCGGCGCCGAGCCCGGCCATCACGCCGCAGCCGAGCAGGCCCGCCGCGGCCGGGGACGCGGCCGGGTCCACCTTCGTGCACTGCCCGGCGGCGACCAGCGTCTTCTCCGCGAACGCGCCGATGCCGAGCGCGGGCGAGAGCTCGGTGCCGTCGGTCAGGGTCATCTTCTGCTTCGCGTTGTGCGTGTCGAAGCAGTACTGGGGGCGGCCGCGCTTGCAGGCGCGACACTGGCCGCACACGGCACGCCAGTTGAGGATCACGTAGTCGCCGGGCGCGACCTCGGTGACGCCCTCCCCCACCGACTCCACGACGCCCGCCGCCTCGTGCCCGAGCAGGAACGGGAACTCGTCGTTGATGCCGCCTTCGCGGTAGTGCAGGTCGGTGTGACAGACCCCGCACGCCTGGACCTTCACCACGGCTTCGCCCGGCCCCGGATCCGGCACGACGACTGTCTCGATCCGTACCGGCTCGCCCTTCGCGCGTGCGACCACGCCCCGCACTTGCTGCGCCATGAATCTCGCCCTTCTCTCGCCTGCGTCACTCCGTCCGGCGCCGCGGCCCCAGGGGCCCGAAACGCGCCGGTACGAGGAGCCTAAGGCCCCCCGCGCCTAGGGTGAGGACGTGCGTGAAATCGCTGCTCAGAGCCTGCTGCCCGTCAACGTCACGCTCGCCGTCGTGCTGGTCGTGCTGCTGTTCGCCGCGGCGGCGGTTGCCGCCGTGTTCCGGCTCTCGCCGGACGGGTCGCGGGGCCGGGCGCGGGAGATCGCCGTGGCCGGGGTGCGGGCGACGGCCCAACTCGCCGCGGTGTCGCTCGTGATCGGCTGGGTGGTCCACCACACGGCGGCGCTGTTCGCCTTCCTGCTGCTGATGTTCGCCGTGGCCACCCGCACGGCCGGACGGCGCATCACCCCGAACGGCACCTGGTGGTGGGCGGCCGTGCCCATCGCCACGCCCGTCGTCCCGGTCGTCGCCGCCCTCACCCTCGCGGGACTCGTGCCCGTTCGCGGCATCGCGATGATCCCCGTGACCGGCATCCTCATCGGCGGCGCGCTCACGGCGACCGTCCTCGGCGGCCGACGCGCCCTGGACGAACTGCGCACCCGGACCGGCGAGTTCGAGGCGGGCCTCGCCATCGGCCTGCCGGAGCGCGACGCCCGCCTCGAAGTGATCCGCCCCGCCGCGTCCGACGCCCTCCTGCCGGGCCTGGACCAGACCCGCACCGTCGGCCTCGTCACGCTGCCCGGGGCGTTCGTCGGCATGCTGCTCGGCGGCGCCTCGCCGGTGCAGGCGGGCGCCGTGCAGCTCTTCGTCCTGATCGCCCTGATGGCCGTGCAGGCCCTGGCCGTGGCTCTGACCGTCGAGCTGGTCGCGTACGGGAAGCTGCACCGCGACGAGCCCCAGGACGCCACCGGGACGCCCGGTGCCGCCGGGTCCGGCCGTGCCGCCGACGCGTAGGCTCCGCCTCATGTCTGTTTACGACGCAGTAGAGATCGACACCCTCCAGGGCGGCCCGGCGAACCTGTCCCAGTACCTGGGCAAGGCCGTCCTCATCGTCAACGTCGCCTCCAAGTGCGGGCTGACCCCCCAGTACGCGGCTCTGGAGCGCCTCCACGAGACGTACGCCGCGCGCGGCTTCACCGTCCTCGGCGTGCCCTGCAACCAGTTCCTCGGCCAGGAGCCCGGCACGTCCGAGGAGATCGCCGAGTTCTGCTCGGCGACGTACGGCGTGACCTTCCCCATGACGGAGAAGGTCGACGTCAACGGCG
This sequence comes from Streptomyces sp. NPDC127108, assembly GCF_042677545.1. Taxonomy (NCBI): domain Bacteria; kingdom Bacillati; phylum Actinomycetota; class Actinomycetes; order Kitasatosporales; family Streptomycetaceae; genus Streptomyces; species Streptomyces sp. NPDC127108. Next base: position 26,090 of record NZ_JBHXTE010000048.1, read on the forward strand.
ACGCACGGCACGCGCTGTACGAGCGTCTGGTGCCGACGGCGGACGCGGAGGGCCACACCGGGGACGTGCGCTGGAACTTCGAGAAGTTCCTGGTGGACGGCTCGGGCAAGGTCGTCGCCCGCTTCTCCCCGCAGACGGAGCCGGACGCCGCGGAGGTCGTCTCCGCGATCGAGGCGAACCTCCCCGCCTGACGCGCCCGCGCCTGATCAGGGCCGGTACACGCACTCCGTCAGCGGCGTGCTGAGCCGCCAGCCCAGCGTTTCGTACAACGCGCGCCCGTCGTCGGTCGCGCCCAGGACGCCCACCCTCGCCCCGCGCGCCAGAGCCTCGTCGGCGAGCGTCCGCATGACGAAGCCACCGAGGCCGCGGCGGCGGTGGGCCTCCTGGGTCACGACGCGGTCCACGACGCCCGCCTGCCCGAGGACGGCCATCTGCCCCTGGGCCGCGAGTCCCCCGACGGCGTCGTGCACGCGCACGAAGGTGACGCCGTCGTCCGTCTCGACCGACGTGGTGTAGCCGTCGGGCGCCACCGGCTCCGTGCGCCGGAGCCCGACCGTCATCAGATACCCCGACTCCTCCTCGTCGACCACCCAGCCCTCGGGGAGCCACGGCTGCGCGTCGCGCGGCTCCCCGGGAAACTTGAGCCAGGTGTACGGCGCCTCGACCGAGGCGGCCGCCGCGCGCACCGTGGCCGCGCTCGGCTCGGGCAGCACGAGACGGCCGACCTCCTTGGGGTCGGCCACCGCCACTTCCACGTACAGCCCCCAGGGCAGCTCCGTCGGCCGGGGCGTCCGACGTGACAGGGCCCAACCCGCCACCCAGGTCCTGACCAGTTCCGCGACCATGAGTCCCCTCCCAGGATGGGCACCGCCCATCTCGAATCTCGCCGTCTGCGATAAAGCCGTGTGCGAAAAGCCGTGTGCGATAAATTGGACTGTAGTCCAGAATACTGTCCACAGCGAGTGAGAGGCGGCCCGTCGGCCCATCCCCTGGGCGCGGACAGCGGAAAGCCCCACGGACGAGCGTCCGTGGGGCAGTTGGGCCTCGGCAGGCGTGAGGGGCGCGGCGTCAGTAGAGGCTGGAGAACAGCACGACCACCATCTGCGCCGGTTCGTCGCCGTCGTTGCGGAACGTGTGCGGATGACCGGCCGACCACTGGATGCGGTCCCCGGCGCGCAGCGTGTGGTCCACGCCGTTGTAGCGGGCCACGAGGGTGCCGCGGGTGACCATCACGAGGTCGGTGCCCTCGTGCCGGAGGTCCTCGGTGAGGCCGCAGCCGGGGGCGAAGTCGCCGGTGACGACCTGGTATCCGAGCTCCGGCGAGCGCAGCACGCGGTAGACGACGCCCGGCGCCCGGTCCAGAGTCTCCTGGTCCTCCCTGGGGAAGACGGAGGGGGCGGACCGGCCCCGGGAGAACCCGAGGAACGAGCCGACGTCATGGCCGAAGACCTTCGCGAGACGGCCGAGCCGCTCCAGGGCGATGTCGGTCTCGCCGCGCTCCAGGGACGCGAGGAAGGACACGGAGAGGCCGCACTCGGCGGCGACCTGACGCAGTGACATGCCCCGCTGGGTGCGCAGCCGGTGCAGCACCTCGCCGGGGGGCGGAAAGCCCAGCTCCGGATCCCGCACGGAGGGACGGGGCGAGGGGTCCGGAGCAGCCATGACGGCATCCTAAGCACCCGGGGCGCCCTCCCGGTCCGGGGCCGTGGTCAGGGGCGGCGGTTGTGGGTGCCCGGCGTGTACCCGAAGGACCTGCGGAAGACGTCGATGAACGCGCTCGGCGACGACCAGCCGCAGCGCCGCGCCACGGTGGTGACGGGCGTGTCGTCCGCGAGCATCCGCAGGGCGTGGTAGAGGCGCGACTGGGTGCGCCACTGCGGGAAGGTCATGCCCAGTTCGGCGCGGAAGAGGCGGCTGAGGGTGCGCTCGCCGACACCGGTCGCGGCGCCGAGCGCGGCCAGCGTGCGGGGGTCCTCGGGGTGGTCGTGGACGAGGGCGCAGACCGCCGCGAGGCGGGGGTCGGACGGGGTGGGGAGCTGCATCGGCGCTTGGGGCGACGCGCACAGCTGGTCCAGCAGGACCGCGCGCAGACGGCGGCGTTCGGGGCCGGTGTCGGTGGGGACGCGGGTGTACTCGATGATCAGCTCGCGCAGCAGCGGGCTCACGGACAGGACGGTGGGCGCGTCCAGGCCGAGCGGGTTCTCGCCCTCGGGGAAGCCGACGAAGTACGCGTTCAGGCGGCCGTGGGCGCGATGGGCGTGGACGGTGCCCGCGGGCACCCAGATGGCGCGGGTCCCGGGCGCGAACCACGTGCCCGCCTCGGTGGTGACGGCGACGACCCCGTTTCCCGGCAGGACGATCTGGTGGTCGTCGTGATGGTGGGCGTCGATGCGCTGACCGGCCGCCAGGGTCCGGACGTGGGTGGGTGCCTTGGGGGTGTGGCGGACGGCTTCCGGCACGGGCGGTGCCACCTCCGGGGCGGTCTGCGGCGGGCGGTCGACATGGCCTCCGGCGGGCTCTCGGCCCGGCCGGGGCGGGTCGCCGCCACCCTGGCGGATCATCGATACAAACTGGCACTTTATCGGAAGCCCGACAGCGGGAATCCTCGCAACGATCGAAGCGTGCCCACAGACAGGACCACGGTCCCACCCCGCCGCCGCCCCCGCACCGGCCCCGGTTCCGCGCCGGGACGACGCGCCCGCGACAGACCCCTCACCCTCATGGCCCTCGGCCACGCCTGCGTGGACGTCTACCAAGGGTCGGTCGCCGCGCTGGTGCCGTACTTCGTGGCCGAGCGGGCCTACTCCTACGCCGCCGCCTCCGGCATCGTCCTCGCCGCCTCGCTCCTCTCGTCGGTGGTGCAGCCGCTGTTCGGGGCGCTCACCGACAAGTGGGCGATGCCGTGGCTGCTGCCGGTGAGCACGCTGGTCGGCGGCGCCGGTGTCGCGCTCAGCGGCGTCGGCGGCTCGTACGCCCTCACCCTGGCGGTCGTCGCGGTCTCCGGGATCGGGGTCGCCGCGTACCACCCCGAGGCCGCCCGGGTGGCGCGCCTCGCCAGCCGGGGCAGCCACACCGCGATGGGGTGGTTCTCCCTGGGCGGCAACATCGGCTTCGCCACGGCCCCGTTGCTGGTCGCCGCCGTCGTCGCCACCGGCGGCCTGGGGGCGTCCCCGCTGCTCGTCGTCCCCGCCGTCGCGGGCGCGGCGCTGTGCGTGGCGGCACTGCGGGCCCTGCGGGCACCCGGGGCGCCGACAGCCCAAGGACGCGGCGGGGACGCCGACGGCAGCGACGACTGGCCGTCCTTCCTCCGACTGTCCGGTGCCGTGGTGTGCCGCTCCATCGTGTTCGTCGGGCTGAGCGCGTTCATCGCGCTGTACGTGCGCGAGCGCGCCTTCGGCGGGGAGTTCGCGGGCACGGCGGCCCTGTTCGTGCTCTACGTCGGCGGGGCGGTGGGCACGGTGGCCGGGGGACGGCTCGCCACCCGCTACAGCCGCGTGCCGGTCGTGCGGTGGTCGTACGCGCTGAGCGTCCTCGCGGTCGCCGGGGTCGTCCTCGTCCCCGGCCCTGCCCTGTACCTCTTCGTCGCGCTCACGTCCGCGTGCCTGTACGTGCCCTTCTCGCTGCACATCACGCTCGGCCAGGACTACCTGCCCCGGCACATGGGCACGGCCAGCGGCGTCACGCTCGGCCTGACCGTCAGCGTCGGCGGCCTCGCCAGCCCCCTCATCGGCGCCCTCGCCGACACCACGTCACTCCAGGTCGCCCTCGCCCCGCTGATCGCCCTGCCCGCCGTGGGCTGGCTCCTGCTGCGCCCGCTGCGCGAGCCCGCGACGCCTTGCTACGATCCGTCGACGCGTGCGCCTTCCGCGCCCGCCCAGGACTGCCGCTCCGACGAGGGAGGTTGATGAATATGGCCCGCCAGGCCCTTCGTCAGCTTGCCCTTGTCCGGGCCGCGCAGGGACAGTGAGTCGCGGCCCGGTCGTCTGAACCGACCAGGAGTTCCGCATGTCTTCTCCCACTTCCCCCACTCCCCCCTCTTCCCCTGACCACTCCTCCGACCCGGCCACGGGCCTGACCACGGACCGGCTCGTGCTGCGCCCCTGGACGCCGGACGAACTGGCCGCCGTCGTCGGCGACTCCCGCCGCGCCGACTGGGCGCCGGACTTCCCCGCCGAGGGCGACCGCGTCATCGCCGGTTTCCTCACCGAGCACCCCGAGGGCCTCAGCCCCTACGGCCACCGGCTCGTGGCCGAGCGCGACAGCGGCCTGGTGGTCGGCTCGATCGGGCTCTTCTGGCCGCCCAGCGACGGCGCGATCGAGATCGGGTACGGCATCGTCGGCTCGCGCCGGGGCCGCGGCTACGCCTCCGAAGCCACCCGTGCACTGGCAGGGTTCGCCCTGACGGCGCCCGGCGTGGACGCCGTGTACGCGAACGTGGAGCTGTCCAACCCGGCCTCCGTACGCGTCCTGGAGAAGGCCGGACTGCGGCGCCTGAGCTCGGACGCGACCACGGCCCGGTTCCGCGCCGTGGCCGAGGACTTCGCCCGGCCGTAGCCGTCCGACGCAGCCGTGGGCCGCACCGACCCGGCGCGACCCACGGCTCCCCGGCCGCGGCCGACCCGGGCTCGCCGTCCTCGCGCGGGCCGTGCGGACCGCCCGGGCGGAGCAGCCCGACGGCGGCGTACATCCACCCGGGCCAAGCCGATCTGCGCAGTTGGGAGCCCGCTCCTACGGTGGCTGAATGGTCATCAGGTACCTTTCACGCCCGGCCCGGCGCGCCACCGCGGTGCGTGCCACAGCCCTCGCCACCGGGGCCCTGGTCTGCCTCGCGGGACCGGCCGTCGGCGCCGAACCCACGCCTCCGAAGCCGCCGCCCGCGTACTCCTCGTCCCTGCTCGACCGGCCCGGAACGCAGGTGCGTCCGGGACCCCGCACACCCGCTCTGCCCCGCGGCCTCACCGCCCTGTCCTGGGTGGTGTCCGACGCCCGGACGGGCGACGTGCTCGCCGCGCACAACGCGCACCGCCGACTGCCGCCCGCCTCCACGCTCAAGTCCCTGTTCGCGCTGACCGCGCTGCCCCGGCTGCACCCCGACACGCGGCACACCGTCACCGACCGCGAGCTGTCCCGCGTCGGCGGCGGCAGCAGCCTGGTGGGGGTCGCCGCAGGGCGCAGCTACCGGGTCTCCGACCTGTGGCGGGGGGTGTTCCTCAGCTCAGGCAACGACGCCGTGCACGTGCTCGCCGGGATGAACGGCGGCTGGGACCGCACCGTGCGGCAGATGCGCGACAAGGCCCGCTCGCTCGGCGCCCGCGACACCCACGTGGTCTCACCCGACGGCTACGACGCGCCGGGGCAGGTGTCGTCCGCGTTCGACCTGGCGGTGTTCGGCCGGGCCGGGCTCGCCGACCCGCAGTTCGCCCGCTACTGCTCGACGGCCGTCGCGCGCTTCCCCCACGGCAACTGGTCCTACCCCATCCAGAACACCAACCGGCTCCTCACCGGCGCCGACGGCGTGGCCCGCTACCCCGGCCTGATCGGCGTCAAGAACGGCTACACCAGCGGCGCCGGGAACACGCTGATCGCCGCCGCGCACCGGGGCGCGCGCACGGTCCTGGTGACAGTGATGAACCCGCAGCGGGGCGGCCACTCCGTGTACGAGGAGGCCAGGTCGCTGCTCGACTGGGGCTTCGCGGCGTCCGGCCGGGCACGGCCGGTGGGCTCGCTGGTTCCCGCCAAGCCCCGCAAGGCCCCGGACCGGGTGCGCCAGACCGCGGCCGCCGCGATCGTGCCGCCCGCCGCGACCGACGACGGCTCCGACTGGACCGCCCTCGTCCTGGTCGGTGTCGGCTCGACCGCGCTGATCGCCGGGTGCGTGGTGATCGTGCGGCGGCGGGCGGCTACGGTGGCCCGACGCAGAGCACTGGGAGGGGAGTTCGTGCCGTGAGCGAACCGTTGGGGGTGGCCGTCCTCGGCGCCGGTCACATGGGCGCCGACCATGTGCGGCGCCTGGCGCGGTCGGTGGCCGGGGCCCGCGTGGTGGCCGTGGCGGACCCGGACCGGGCGCGGGGCGAGGCGGCGGCCGCCGGGATCGAGGGCGTGCGCGTGCACGCCGACGCGCTCGCGGCCCTCGCCGAGCCCGGGGTGCGGGCCGTCCTGGTGGCCTCCCCCGACCACGCGCACGAGGAGGCGCTGCTCGCGGCCCTCGCGCGCGGCCTGCCGGTGCTGTGCGAGAAGCCGCTCGCCGCCGACGCCCGGGCCGCGCTGCGCGTGGTCGAGGCGGAGGCGCGCGGCGGGCGGCGGCTGATCCAGGTGGGGTTCATGCGCCGGTACGACACCGAGTACCGCGAGCTGAAGGCACTCCTCGACAGCGGGAGCATCGGCCGGCCGCTGATGCTGCACTGCCGCCACCGCAATGTGTCCTCGCCCCCGCACTTCACCTCCGCGATGCTCATCAGCAGCTCCGTCTCGCACGAGATCGACGCGGCGCGCTGGCTGCTCGGCCAGGAGGTCACCGCGGTGACCGTGCTCCGGCCACGGCCGTCGGCGAGCGCTCCGGCCGGGCTCCAGGACCCGCAGCTCGTGCTCTTCGAGACCGAGGGCGGCGCCCTCGTGGACGTGGAGATCTTCGTCAACTGCGGGTTCGGCTACGAGGTCATGTGCGAGGCGGTCGGCGAGCGCGGCAGCGCCCGCATCGGCGACGCGCCCGCCATGGTGGTGCGGTCGGCGGGCCGCGCCCGGCAGGACATCGCGCAGGACTACGTGGCGCGGTTCGCCGACGCCTACGACCGCGAGGTGCGGGAGTGGGTCGCCGGGGTCCGCGAGGGGCGCGTCGCGGGTCCGAGCGCGTGGGACGGGTACGCGGCCGCCGCCGTCGCCGAGGCCGGGGTGCGGGCGCTCGCCGACGGCGCGCGGGTCGCGGTCGACCTGGCGGAGCGGCCCGCGCTCTACCGCTGAGGCGGCGTCAGGCCGGGCCGGGGCGCCAGTATCCGAGCGCGTGCAGGCGGTGCCGCGGCACGGCGAGTTCCTTGCGGGCGTACGCGGACAGGGACCGGGTCGTCGTCGTGTCGCAGGTGATCCACACGTATGCGTCGGGCTCCTCCTCGACGGCGGCCGCGAGCCCGGCCCTGGCCTCCCGGTCGACGCCGGTGCCGCGCTCGACCCAGTGGACGTCGTGGCGTTCGGGGTCGACGCGCAGGTCCAGGTCGCGGTCGTCGGCGTGCTGGGTCTCGAACCAGATCGTCGCGGGGGTGTGCGGCATCGCGCCGAGGAGCGAGTTGATCGCGGGCAGCGCCGCCGCGTCGCCGACCACGAGCAGCCGTGACGGCGTAGGGGTCGGGACCTCGAAGCCGGTGCCCTGGACGGTCGCGTCGATGGTGTCGCCCGCCTCCGCCTTGCGCGCCCATTCGCTGGCGGGGCCGTCGTGCAGCGCGAACTCCAGGCTGAACGTGCCGGCCTCCGCGTCGGGGTCGACCAGCGTGTAGGCGCGCTGATGCGGCTTGCCCGCGTTCTCGAACCACAGCCGCACCCACATCGTGGGGTGCACGCCGGTCGCCGCGAGCATGCCGCCGTCGGTGAGGTGAAGGCGGCGATAGTGCTCGGTCACCTCGTCGGCGCCGGTCACCGTGAAACGGAAGTCCTTGCCGCGCAGCAGCTTGAGGACAACGCCTTCCCAGCCGTGGCCCACCCTGGTCCCCTCCCTAGGAACACTCGACCATACTTGATCGAGTTAGGGCAGCCTAACCTATCCGGCGACGGTGCGACCCACCGCGTTCGCGCCGTTCACACTCCGCCGAGCAGCCTGGTGAGCCCCTGGTCCAGATCCCGCCCCGCCTCCTCGCGGCCCGAGCCGACGACGGCGTACGAGCGCATCAGGAAGCGGCGCAGCGCGGCCCGGTCGAACTGCACCAGGGCCAGGCCGTGCGGCGCGTGGAACTCCAGGACGGTCCGCTCGCGCCCGCACGGCCAGATGTGCACGTCGCCCGTACCGGCCGGGGCGCCGAGCCCCTCCTCCAGCAGGCCGCGGGCGAAGACCCAGGTGACCTCGGCGCCGTCGAGGGACACCTCGGGCGGGAAGGTGACCTGCACGGCGAGGGGGTCGGACGCGGCATAGCGCAGCGACACGGGAATCGGCCGCTCGCGGCCCTCGGGAGTGATCAGACGGGCGCGGGCGGACTGCTCGAGCGTGACGGCCATGGTCGATCCCCACTTCTCCTGTGCTCCTGCTTCCTTGCTCTTTCGACCCCACAGCGGGTGCCCGCATTACGGGAGTGCACAGAGAGATCTCTGTGACCTGCGCCACTCCCCCATGATAAGTCGGACATTTCTGGCCTAGGCTTCCGAACTCGTCCCCATCCCCGCAGTGGGACAGGAGTGTGTCCTGCCATGTCAGACGTCCCCGCAGACGTCCCGCCCGACGTTCCCGCGGACACCGCGCCCGGTGTTCCCGCGCAGGCGTCCGGCGCCGCGACCGCCGCCTATGCGCGCGTGTACGAGGCCGAACACCCGCGGCTCGTCGCGTACGCCCGGTCCCTGACCGGCAACGCCTGGATCGCCGACGACCTGGTCGCCGAGGCGCACTTCCGCGTCTGGCGGCGCCTCGCCGCCGGGCACGAGATCGAGAACGTACCGGCGTACCTGATGACGACCGTGCGGCACCTCGCGTCGTCCGCGGGGCGCGCCGCCGCGCGCGAGACTCCGCGCGACCCGCAGGACACGGGCCAGGCGGAGACCCTCGACGTCACCACCGTCCCCGACGGCGGCGGCGACCCGGCGGCCCGCGTCTCCTCCGTCGACCTGCTCACGCGCGTGCTCGGCCAGTTGCCCGAGCGCTGGGTGAAGGCGCTGTGGCTCGCGGAGGCCGAGGGCCAGCCGCTGGAGGCGGTCGGGCGCGGCATCGGCGCCGGGAGCGGGGCCACGGCGGTGCTCCTGCACCGGGCGCGCGAGGGCATGCGGCAGGCGTTCCTGCGCGCCCACCCCGGTACGCCCGAGAACCCGGCGTGCGAGACCCACTGGGACCGGATGCCCGCGCACATCCGCGGCGAGGCGTCCCCGCGCCAGTCCGAGACCCTCGTCGACCACCTCGGCGGCTGCGCCGACTGCCGGGCCCGGCTCACCCTCCTGACCCGCGCCAACAACCGGCTGCCCGCCCTGGTGGGACCGGCGCTGCTGATCTTCGCGCTCGGCGGCGCGGGCAAGTTCCTGGTGCCGCTCGCGGCCGGGGCCACAGCGGGGGCCGGTGTCGCGGCGTCCGCCGCCGGGTCCGGTTCGGCGGGGCATTCGGGCCTGCTGCACGGCGTACGTCATGTCCTCACCGGTGGCGGGAAGCTGCCCGTCGCCGTGGCGGGGGCGATAGGCACGACGGCGACCGCGGCCGCCGTCGCGGCGGGCCTCGTCCTCAGCGGCGTCGGCACCGGCTCGGCACCCGCGCGGGCCACGGCGGCGGAGAGCGGCAGCGCCCACGCGCCCCGGCCGTCCGCCGCGCCCGGCGAGGCGTCGGCCCCCGGGGACGGCGGCGGGGCCGTGCCGCAGCCCAGGAGCGAGGCGCAACCGGCGGCCCCCGCCCCGGACGCGGCAGCCCCCGACGTGACGCCTCCCGACGCGGCGGCTCCGCGGCCCCCGGCGGTGGCGCCGCCCGCGCCGGAGCAGGCGGCCCCACCGGCGCCTGTAGCACCCGTGGCACCCGTTCCGCCGGGCGCGCCCGAAGCGCCCGCGCAGGCCCCCGCGCCCGTCCAGCCCGACCCCGTCGCCCCGGCTCCCGAGCCCACCCGGCCGACGGAACCCCCCGAGCCGGAACCGACCCCCACGCCGACACCGACGCCGACACCGACTCCAACCCCCACTCCGGTCGACCCCACTCCCACCCCCACTCCGGTCGACCCCACGCCGACTCCCACCCCGACGCCTACTCCCACGCCGCCCCCGACACCGAGTCCAACCCCCACGCCCACCCCGACTCCAACCCCCACCCCCACTCCGGTCGACCCCACTCCTACCCCCGTCGATCCCACGCCTACGCCCGTCGACCCGACGCCTACTCCCACCCCGACACCGACTCCCACGCCGACCCCCGTTCCCACTCCCACCCCCACCGATCCGCCACCCACCACGAACCCCGTCTGTCACTGGGTCGGGCCGATCCTCATCTGCTACCGGGGCCAGTGGGTCCTCGACGAAGCCGGAGCGAACGGGTAGGAGTACGAGGCGTGCCTGATCCCTCCTCGAACGCCCCGAACCCGTCGGACGTCCCGAACTCCTCGAACCCGTCGCACGCCTCACCCGCGTCGAACGCCGCGAACAGCCCGGGAACCCCGCCCTGCGCCCCCGTCCGCTTGTCCGCGCGCGAGGCCCTCGCCCTCGTGACATCGGACTTCGCCGAACTGCCCTACCCACATGGGGTCGTGCGGCCCGACGGCCCGCTGGCGTGGGCGGGGTACGACGGCGCGCGGGCCGCGGCCACGGAACGTACCGGCGAGTCGGAATCCGTGATCTGCGGGACGGCGACAGTCGCGGGGCGCCCGGCGGTGCTCGTCTCCTTCGAGTTCCACTATCTGGGCGGCTCGCTCGGCGAGCGGACCGGGGACCGTCTGGAGGCGGCCTACGCGACCGCCCGCGAGCGCCGTCTTCCTCTCGTCTCCCTGATCGCGACCGGCGGCAGCCGCATGCAGGAAGGCATGGTCGCGCTGCGCCAACTCCAGCGCGTGGCCGCCCAGTCGGCGCTGAACCGGGCGGCCGGGCTCGCGCAGCTCGCGGTCCTGCGTGACCCGACGACGGGTGGCGGCTGGGCGACGCTCGGCGCGGGTGCCGACGTGGTGCTCGCGCTGCCGGGCGCGCAGATCGGGTTCGCGGGGTCGCGGGTCCGGCCGCCGGACGCGGACCCGGCCGCGTACACGGCGGAGGGCCAGCTCGCGGCGGGGGCGATCGACGCCGTCGTGGCGCCGGACCGGCTGTCCGCGCGCCTCGGGCACTGGCTGCGGCTGCTCACCACGCCCGCCACCGGCGCGCCCGAGCCACCGCGCGCCCTCGGGGACGCGGTGCCGCCCACGACCGGATGGGACGCGGTGCGCCGCGCCCGCTCCCCCGAACGGCCGCGCGCCGAGGCCTACTTGGACGCCTACTTCGACTCCCGCGAGCCGTTCAGCGGGGACCGCTGCGGCGGCACGGACGACGGGACGCTGTGTGGTGTCGGCCTGCGCGCCGGGCGGGCCATCGCGTACGCGGCCCAGACCGGCACCCCCACCCGCCCCGCCGGATACCGCACCGCGGCCCGCCTCATCCGCCTGGCCGACCGCCTCGCGCTGCCCGTCCTCACGCTCATCGACACGCCCGGCGCCGCCAATGACGCGGCGGCGGAGCGCGCGGGCGCGGGCGCGGCGATCGCCGACGTGTTCGCGGCCGTCGCCGCCGCCCGCGTCCCGCTCACGTCCCTCGTCGTCGGCGAGGGCGGCTCGGGCGGCGCGCTGGCACTCGCCGCACCGGCCAACACCTGGGCCACGCCGGACAGTTACTTCTCGGTGATCGCCCCGGAGGCCGCGGCGGCCATCCTCAAGCGCCCGCGCGAGGACGTGCCCGCACTGGCCGGGGAGCTGCGGTTGCGGCCCCAGGACCTGGTGGAGCTCGGCGTCGTCCGCGGTGTCGTGCCGACGTAGGGCGGGCCGAGCGGGAGAGGGTGCGGGGGCGAGGCGGATGCAGCACGCGCCCCATCCCATGCCGCACGGGGCACAGCGCCACCCGCAGCGTCACACCAGCCCAAGGCAAACCCACCCAAAAGCGGCACGGGCGCAAGGCACACTCCACACGCACCCCACCCACGCCGCTCAGGGCACGGCGCCACCTGCGGCGCCAGGGCGGGCCCGGCCGGAGGGTGCGGGAGGGACGGGTGTCCCAGCCGCCGCGTCCCGTGCCGTGCGGGATCGGGTGGGGCGTTGCAGGATGGCCGCATGTTGTTCGTCCGGGTCGCCGAGGTGTCCAAGGGTGTGGCCGCGACATCGGCACGGTCGCGGAAGATCGAGCTGCTGGCCGAGCTGTTCCGGGCGGCGGAGCCCGACGACGTGCCGCTCGTCATCCCGTACCTCGCCGGGCGGCTGCCGCAGGGGCGGATCGGGGTGGGCTGGAACGCCCTCAAGGAACCCGTCGCCCCGGCGGCCGAGCCGACGCTCGCGGTCCGGGACGTGGACGCCGCCCTCACCGCGCTCGCCGCGGTGTCGGGCGCGGGCTCGCAGGCCGAACGGCGGCGGCTAGTCCAGGAGTTGATGGGTGCGGCCACCCCGGACGAGCAGCACTTCCTCTTCGGCCTGCTGACCGGCGAAGTACGGCAGGGGGCGCTGGACGCCCTGGCCGTGGAGGGCCTCGCCAGGGCGACGGGAACGCCCGCCGCGCCGGTCCGGCGGGCGGTGATGCTGGCCGGGGCGACGGCCCCCGTGGCCCGGGAGTTGCTGGCACGGGGGCCGGACGCGCTCGCGGAGTTCCGGCTGACCGTGGGGCGGCCGGTGCAGCCGATGCTGGCGCACGCGGCGGGGTCCGTGGGCGAGGGCGTCGACAAGCTCGGCCCGTGCGCGGTCGAGGAGAAACTGGACGGCATCCGCGTCCAGGTGCACCGCGACGGCGCCCGCGTCCGGGCGTACACCCGCACGCTCGACGACATCACCGACCGGCTGCCCGAACTGACTTCCGCCGTGGGCCAGTTGAAGGGCGAGAGCTTCATCCTCGACGGCGAGGTGATCGCGCTCGACGAGGACGGGCGGCCGCGGTCCTTCCAGGACATCGCGGGCCGGGTCGGGTCCCGCCTCGACGTGGCCGGCGCGGCCACCGAGCTGCCCCTGTCCGCCGTCTTCTTCGACGTCCTGTCCGTCGACGGCGAGGACCTCCTCGACCTGCCCCTGCGGGAGCGGCACACACGGCTCGCGCGGCTGGTGCCGGAGCCGATGCGGGTGCGGCGCGCGGTCGTGGAGGACCCCGCCGACGAGGGGGCGCGCCGGGCCGCCGACGCGTTCTTCGCCAAGACGCTGGAGCGCGGCCACGAGGGCGTCGTCCTCAAAGGCCTCGACACCCCCTACAGCGCGGGCCGCCGGGGCGCCGCCTGGCTCAAGGTGAAGCCCGTGCACACCCTTGACCTCGTGGTCCTGGCCGCCGAGTGGGGCCACGGCAGACGCACCGGGAAGCTGTCCAACCTGCACCTGGGAGCGCGCCGCGACGACGGCACGTACGCGATGCTCGGCAAGACCTTCAAGGGCATGACCGACGTGATGCTGACCTGGCAGACCGAGCGCCTGCGCGAACTGGCCGTCGAGGACGACGGGTTCACGGTCCGGGTCCGCCCCGAGCTGGTCGTGGAGATCGCCTACGACGGGCTGCAGCGCTCCACGCGCTATCCGGCGGGGGTGACGCTGCGGTTCGCGCGGGTGGTGCGGTACCGGGAGGACAAGACGGCGCGGGAGGCGGACACGGTGGAGACGGTGCTGGGGCGGTACGAGGGGTAGAGCCGGGGGGACGGACGGGATTGCCCTCGGCGGGTGCCGGGGCCCGTCGGCCGGTCCGTCGCGGGCCGTCAGCAGGACCGGGGTGCGGCGTCAGCAGGCCCGGGGCGCACCGTCAGCCGCCTCACGGCGCACCGTCAACCGCTTCGCGGCGCACCGTCAGCCACTGCCGGATGCGCCGTTCCGCTGCTCCTGGGCTTGCGCCCCGCCGGGAACAGCACGCCCACCCCGGCGACCATCAAGGTGAAGCCCGCGACCGTCAGCGGGTTCCAGTCCGGCTCCAGGGCGCGCATCTGCGCGGTGCTCAGCACGTCGGAGGTGTCGTCCGCGTGGTAGATCACCTCGATGGGGCTCCCTTCCTCAGTGCGCGGGAGCGGCGGCGTGGTGGGCAGGTCGACGGTGACGGGAGCCTTCCCCGTCGGGCGGAAGCGCACGGTGACGCCGCTGGTCCGGCCGTCCCCGTCGGTCCTGACGTCGACGGCCCTGCCCTCGACGGTCACCCCGTTCTGGTACAGCCTGGTCACCCGCGAGTGCCCGCTGTACCCGAACAGCGTGACGACGATCGAACCGCCGACGATGAGCAGCGCCGCCAGCCAGAACAACTTGACGCCCCGGCTCACCACCGGGCCCGGAGTCTGCGTGGTCGAGTGGGTCATGCGGCCAGCGTGACCGGCCGTCGTGGCGGTGGCGTGACATCCGTGTCCGGGATGCGCCACAGTCGACGCGGCCGGGGTCCCGCTGTCAGGCGCGGGTCAGCCTGCAGCCGGCGACGATGAAGCCGGGCCCGAATCCGAGCAGCAGGCCCGTGTCTCCGGGGGCGGGCTCGTCGAACGAGCGGCGCAGCACGTCCAGGACGGACGCGCCGCCGAGGTTTCCGCACTGCTCCAGGCTGTCCCAGGAGTGGCGCAGCGGGCCCGTGCGGGCGGCTTCCCCGTCTCCCGTACCGACGCGGAGCACCGACTCCGCGTTCCTCAGGATGGCCGGGCCCCCGGCGTGCACCACGCAGAAGTCGGGAACGAACGCGGTGCCCTGGTCGTCCACCCACTCGTACAGGGCCGGTGCGACGAAGCCGACGGCGCGGGTGGCCTCCCGCGTGGAATCGAAGTGCAGGCCGTAGGAGTCGAACCGGCCCGCGTAGAAGTTCTGGCTCCTGGGCAGGACGTATTGCCAGGTGTCGTCGATGTGGAACCGAGGGCCCTCCCCACCGCCGTCCATGCCGGAGACCACGCAGGCCGCGGCGCTGTCGCCGAACAGAACCTTGTAGATCATGCTCTCGCGGCTGGTGTCGACGGGGTTGTAGGTCGCGGCGCTCAGGCATTCCGCGACGACGACCAGGACGTGCGCGCCCGGGTGGGCCGCGATGTGGTCGTGCGCCAGGGCCAAGGCCTGGGCTCCCCCGGCACAGCCGTACGAACCGAGAGGTATGCGCGCTATGTCCCGCCGCAGTCCTTGCGGCGCCAGGCGCTGGATGAGGTCCGTGTCGAGACTCGGGGCGGTCCAGGAGGTGGTGTGACTGGTGACGACGCAGTCGATGTCCGCGAGGGTCAGCCCGGCGTTCTCCAGGGCCCGTGGCACCGCGAGCAGGGCCATGTCGAGTGCGTCGTCGTAGGCGGCCCGGTTCCGCTCCTCGAAGGCCGCGTCACCCGAGACGGTCGCTGATCGCAGGGGCCTGCTGAAGTACCGCGTCTCCACCCCTGTGGACCGCGCGGTCCTCAGATAGGCGCCGAGCCGGGGGAGGTCGGCGTGCCGCCGGGCCATGTCCGCGGTGAGATCGTCCATCGAGACGGCGTGCTTGGCGAGTTCGACGTGCGGTCTCGCGATCAGTGCGGTGGCCATGGAACAGGGGCTCCTTCGACGCAGGGGGAGGTCTGCAAATCTACGGCAGAGCAGCGCCTGGGGAGCCGGTCCTGCTTCACCGCTCCGGACTCGGAGGCAACGGCAGGTGCGGGCCTTGGGGGGCCAGGGCGGAATTGCGGCAGACCGCGGGCGCCCGGTCCCCCGAGGCGACAGACGTGCGTGAGGCCTAGTGCCCCATGCCGACGCCCCCGTCGACGGGGACGACCGCGCCGGTGATGTAGCCGGCCTGCGGTGACGCGAGGAATGCGATCGTTGCCGCGATTTCCTCCGGCAGGCCCAGCCGGCCCAAGGGGATCTGGTCGACCAGACGCTCCCGCTGCGCCTCGTTCAGCTGGTCGGCCATCTGGGTGTCAGTGAGCCCGGGAGCGACCACGTTGAAGGTGATGTTGCGGGAGCCGAGTTCACGGGCCATGGACCGGCAGAACCCGACAAGCCCGGCCTTGGACGCCGCATAGTTGGACTGACCCGCCTCACCGCGCAGGCCGACCGCCGAGGAAACCAGCACCACACGGCCGGTCCTGGCGCGGAGCATGCCTTTGCTGGCGCGCTTGACCGCACGGAACGTCCCGGTGAGGTTGGCGTCGAGCACGGAAGTGAACTCGTCCTCGCTCATGCGCATGAGCAGCTGATCCTTCGTGATGCCCGCACAGCACACCAGGACCTCGACAGGGCCATGCGCTTCTTCCGCCTCTTTGAAGGCGGCATCCACTTGGGCGGCGTCGGTGACATCGCATCGGATCGCAAGAACGTCCGCGGGCGGCTCAGCGGTGCGGTAGGTCACAGCCACGCGGTCACCTGCCGCTTGCAGAGCCCGCGCGGTGGCGAGACCGATGCCACGGCTGCCGCCGGTTATCAGAACGGAACGAGACACGGGAAAACCCTTCTTGGCGCAATGGAATTGACTGGGTCGGGCCGAGGAGGCGATCAGTTCGCCAGGGCCCGCGCGCCGGTGCGCGTGAGCTGTCGGCTGATGGCGCCGGCCGCGTCCATCACAGCGACGGCGAACCGGTTCCGGACCGCGTCGCTGCGCACCTGCCGGTGTGAGGCGAGCAGGCTGACCGCGCCCGCCACGGTCGATCCCCGCCAGACCGGCGACGCGATGATGTCCTTGTCGTGCAGGGGAGAAGGGCCGATGGCGTAGCCGTCCTCACGAATGCGGTGGAGCGAAGGCCTCGCCGCGCCGATGTCCCCCAGACACGCCAGGATGGCCCAGCCGGGCGCGTCGGCCTCCAACGGAGCCCGCCACAGGGCCTGAAGCGAAGCTTGAGGAGCGGCGTACAGCTGCTGCGCATGTGCCCCGAGCGCCATCTCGGCGTGCACCCGCATCGGCCTGCCGATCAGGAGTGCCGCGTATGCCAGTGCAATTTGACCGGTCCGTGACTGTAAAGTGATCAGCTCAGTGCGAACAGTAGCCGAGGCCAAGCCAGTTGGCGGACCGGACATACCTAAGGGGAAGTCAGAGAAGAGATGCGGTGTCTCTACAAAGGCGTAGTGGCCGCGGGGACCTTGCCGCTCCACCGCACCCTCGTCGACCAGCGCTTGAACGTAGCGATGAGCGGTCGGGGAGGGCAAGGCCGCTTGGGCCGCGATGGCTGCCAGCGGGTGCGAACCCGGCCCGAGCCGACGGAGCGCGCGCAGCACGGCGAGCGTCCGCCCCACAGCACTGCCCGCCTGCCCGGGCGTCATGACGGCAGCATGTTGCGACATCGCGGACTCCCCCTCGCGGTCGAGGACCCGCGCGTCTGCCACGACACGATCAGGTCCGGGCAGCCCATGTTGCCGCCCCGCCGCCCGCGCCACCAGGAACGGTTTCTTCCGGTGCGCGAATTTCAGGAAATTCGCCTTCCTGTAAATGGGTTCACGGCACAGAGAGCCGTCGGCGAAAGGGTGGAAGGTGGACAATAAGGCAGCCTTGCGTCAACTCTTACGGTGGAAGCGGCAGCAGCTCGACCCCGCCAGCCAGCCCGGCCTCCTGAACTGGCGTCACCGCAGCAGTCGCGGCCGCCGCGCACCGGGCCTGTCACAGGCGCAGGTCGCCCAGCTCCTGCACGTCTCGGAGCGCACCTACGCGCAATTCGAGCGCGGTGAAATGACAACCCCCACAGCCGATTTCCTCGACAACGTCTCCCGCGTTCTGCACCTGATGGAGCAGGAACGCACGGCTCTCTACGTCTACTCCCTCGGCTATGAGCCACCCCATCCGCAGGACCCCCTGGCAGGCCGGAGCGTGCACTCCGCCTGGCACGAGGCCATACGCCGGGTCACCGGCCAACCGTGCTACATCAACGACGTCGCCTGGAACGCCCTCGCCTACAACGACGACTTCGTCCGCATGTTCCCCCGCGCCCCGGACGCGGAACCGGCAGTCCCGGAACGCAATCTCATGCGCTACATGCTGCTCAACGAAGTGGCCCGCGAACACCACCTGGTGAACTGGGAGTCGGACTGGGCCGTCCCGCTCACCGCCCAGTTGCGCAACGCCGTCGCCCAGCACCCGGAGAACGCGGATCTGCAACGACTCGACCAGGAGGTCGACGCAGATCCGGTGTCCGGCCCCATCTACCGGGCGAATCATGTGGCGTACGTCCACCCGAACGGCGACACGCGCCGCATGCGTTACCCCTGGTACGGGCCACTGGGCGAGCAGGACCGGCCGGACCGCTGCTGCGACGAGCACGCACGCTCCCAGGAGGGTGATGTCACCATGTGCGCGGCCATGCCCCTGGGCACGCCCGGCGCCCGGTTCTTCTTCCTGGTCTTCAAACCCGGGCCCGCGGGTTTCACTGAGCCGAATCGGCACAGCCGCCATTCCGGTCAATGAAACCTGAACGAGTCCCGGACTCCGATTCGTTGCGCCGCGAACCGCCGCTGCCCTTTGCTTCTCACACCTGCACGCCGAGCCCTTCCCCGGGCGTGTGCGATCAGGAGCCGAACCGGCCGCGCTCCGGCCCTCCCGCGTTCGGCCCGGTGCCGCCCGCACCCGACCCCATCGTGGCGGGCGGCACCCCATCGCTTCTCCGCGGCCCTCGGACCCGCCGAGCCCCGCTATCGGTACGACCAGGCAGCCGCCTTGCTGGAGAGCTCGAGGATGCTCGGGGAAGGGGAGCCGCCACGCAGATGGCTGTACTCCACCGCGATCACGATCATCAGCCGTTCCGGCAGGCCCAGTTGAGGATAGAAGTCCCGCTGGAGCAACTTCTCCATGGTCTCCTCCACGGCCAGACCGGCTTCGTGGCAGCGGTGGACCTCACGCTGCACCGTGCGTAGGTAGACCAGGTAGTCCTTCAGCCCGGCTTGATCCGTCGGCCGCCCGTGTCCGGGGATGACGATCCGCGGGTTGAAGCTGAGGACGAGTTCGCACGCGTTGATGATGTTCTGCAGTGGCCCCGCCCAGTGCGGGGGGTGATCGCCGTGGAAGAAGACGTCGCCGGTGCAGACCACGTCCCCGATCCGAGCCACCAGATCGCTCACGTGGTGGGCGGGACCCACCTCGTACAGCTCCACCTCCTTGTCGCCCACGACGACGGTGTGCTGTCCGGAGAACGTCAGGGTGGGCACGGTCACCTGAGCCGTTGTGAAGTCGAAGACACTGAAATGACGTCGCAGGTAGCGGCCCAGCGGAAGGTCGGGCGGTGAGTCGTGCACGAGCGCGTGCATTTCCTGCGGAGTCGGCTCGTGATGATCGTGACGGTCGATGTCGGTGGCGACTATCTCCGCACCGGGGAACAGGTGGTTCCCGAAGCTGTGGTCCCCGTTCGCATGCGTGTTGATCACAGTCCGTACGGTGCGTCCACCGAGCCAGGGTCCAGCGGCAGCGATCATCGCCTCGGTCATCGGCCCGTCGTAAGGAGTGTCGATCACCGCCGCGTCGGCACCTGAAATGATCCACAGGCAGTTCGCGTACCCCCAGAGACCCGTGCCCTCGGGAGCCCACAGGTAGAGGCCGTCTGCGCCGGGCACGGGAGAGAGCTGTGTAGGGAGATTCATGGGCGCATTGTTACCGGTCAGGGCATCGGATGGGGTTGTGGCGTCGCGCACAGTCCGAACCCGACCGAGCGGTCCGGCCCGGGCGCCAAGTGCCGCCGCCACAGGCATCCGTGACGCCCAGTCACTTACAACGTCAGCCGTTCGCCACCGGCCCGAAGCACCCCCCGTCCCGCTCCGCGAACGCCTGCGGCACCGATATCGGCGGCGCCGAGTTCGCACCACCAAGGATCAGTAAAATCTGGACGATAGGGTGGCATGAGCACGAAGTAACCCATGAGCACCAGGGGAGAGCTGTGTCCGCTCCACGTATGAGCCGAACGCCACTGCCAGGCATCGGTACGCGCTACGACCTCACCACCCGCGAACAGCGGCGCTTGTCCGTCGTGGCGCACCGGGACGGGGGCCGGACGCTCAGCGCCTACCGCTCCGACGACCCGGACGCGTGCGCGCTCTCGCTGCGGCTGAGCGCGGGCGAGGCGGCGGCACTCGTGGACGCGCTGCTGCCGACGCACCAGAGCCCCAACCTGCTGCACACCACCGACCTGGGCCTGCTCGCCGAGCGCATCGAGATCGCGGCGACCTCGCACTGGAACGGGCGCGTGCTCGGCGACACCCGGCTGCGCACCGAGACCGGCACCTCCGTCGTGGCGGTGCTGCGGCGGGCCGACGCCATCCCCTCCCCCACACCGGACTTCCGGCTCGCGGGCGGCGACACCCTCATCGTGATCGGCACCCGGGAAGGCGTCGAGAGCGCCGCGGCGATACTCGGCCGGGAGTGATCGCGTGCACTCTGCCGTCCTGCTCATCGAGTTCGGCGCGATCATCCTCGCGCTCGGGCTGCTCGGCCGCCTCGCCGGCCGCCTCCAGTTCTCCCCGATCCCGCTGTACCTCCTCGCCGGACTCGCCTTCGGCACCGGCGGGCTGCTGCCGCTCGGCACCAGCGAGGAGTTCGTCGCCATCGGCGCCGAGATCGGCGTCATCCTGCTGCTGCTCATGCTCGGCCTGGAGTACACGGCCAGCGACCTGGTCAGCAACCTCAAGACCCAGTACCCGGCCGGGATCGTGGACTGCGCCCTCAACGCGCTGCCGGGCGCGGCCGCCGCGCTCCTGATGGGGTGGGGTCCGGTGGCCGCCGTCGTCCTCGCCGGCGTCACCTGGATCTCCTCGTCCGGCGTCATCGCGAAGGTCCTCGGCGACCTGGGACGGCTCGGCAACCGGGAGACCCCGGTCATCCTGAGCATCCTCGTCCTCGAAGACCTCGCGATGGCCGTCTATCTGCCGATCATCACCGCGCTCCTCGCGGGCGTCGGCTGGGCCGCGGGCGGTCTCACGCTGGCGATCGCGCTCGGCGCGGCGGGCGCGGTGCTGTTCGTCGCGGTGCGCTACGGGCGGATCATCTCCCGGTTCGTGTCGAGCGACGACCCGGAGAAGCTCCTGCTCGTGGTCCTCGGCCTGACGATCCTGGTCGCGGGCATCGCCCAGCAGCTCCAAGTGTCGGCCGCCGTCGGCGCGTTCCTCGTCGGCATCGCGCTGTCGGGCGAGGCCGCGGAGGGCGCGCACAGTCTCCTGGCGCCGCTGCGGGACCTGTTCGCCGCCATGTTCTTCGTCTTCTTCGGCCTGCACACCGATCCGGCGAGCATCCCGCCGGTGCTCCTGCCCGCGCTGGCCCTCGCCGTGGTCACCGCGTGCACGAAGGTCGCCACCGGGTACTGGGCGGCGCGGCGCGCGGGCATCTCCGTCAAGGGCCGCTGGCGTGCGGGCGGCGCGCTCGTGGCGCGCGGCGAGTTCTCCATCGTGATCGCGGGGCTCGCGGTGACGGCGGGCATCGAGCCCCGCCTCGGCCCGCTGGCCACCGCGTACGTACTGATCCTGGTCGTGGTGGGACCTCTCACCGCCCGCTACGCGGAGCCCGCAGCGGCACTGGCCGGGCGCTTGTCCCGTCGCCGGGATACCAGCCGGGACACCGGCCAGGACGCCGGCCGGGACACCGGTGGGTCCGAGGTGCCGGAGCCCTTGGAGACCGTACCCGCCACCGCGACCGACCCGACGGGCCCCGAGAGCACCGATCCCGCGGGGCCGTGATCGCCCGGGTCGCGGGCCCTGGGCCGGGCGCTTAGCGTGTGACAGGGGTGTCTCTTGACGCGGGGGGTCTGGAGGTCACGATGGACCGCTCGCCCGGCTCCGGCCCCGAGGGCATACCGGAAGGCATTCCACAGCCGTTGTCACAACCGGTCACGGATGCTGCGGCTCCGCCGCCCGCGGCCCACCACACCGGCGGCAAGCACGAGCACCGCTGGCTGATCCTCGCGGTCATCGCCGTCGCGCAGCTGATGGTGGTCCTGGACGCGACGATCGTGAACATCGCGCTGCCGTCGGCGCAGCAGGACCTGGGTTTCACCGACGGCAACCGGCAGTGGGTCGTCACCGCGTACGCGCTCGCCTTCGGCAGTCTGCTGCTGCTCGGCGGGCGCATCGCGGACCTGGTGGGCCGCAAGGCGGTCTTCCTGGCCGGTCTCGCCGGGTTCGCCCTCGCCTCCGCGCTCGGCGGTGCCGCGACCAGCTTCGGGATGCTGGTGGTCGCCCGCGCGCTCCAGGGCCTGTTCGGCGCGCTCCTCGCGCCCGCCGCGCTCTCCCTGCTCAGCACCACGTTCACGGACCCGCGCGAACGCGCGAAGGCGTTCGGCATCTACGGCGCCGTTGCGGGCTCGGGAGCGGCGGTCGGGCTGCTGCTCGGCGGCGTGCTCACGGAGTACCTGGACTGGCGCTGGTGCCTGTACGTGAACCTCGCCTTCGCCGTGGCCGCGATGATCGGCGGCTGGCGCCTGCTGCACCCGGGGGCGCCGGAGGACCGGCCCAGACTCGACGTGCCGGGCACGCTGTTGGTGTCGGCCGGCCTGTTCTGCATCGTCTACGGCTTCGCCAACGCCGAGACGCACGACTGGGGCGACCCGCTGACGTGGGGGTTCCTCGTCATCGGCGTCGTGCTCGTGGCGGCCTTCGCCTGGTGGCAGACACGAGCCGCGCATCCGCTGCTTCCCCTCAGGGTGGTGCTCGACCGGGACCGGGGCGCGTCGTTCCTCGCGATGTTCATCTCCGGCGCGGGCATGTTCGGCGTGTTCCTGTTCCTGACGTACTACATGCAGCAGATCCTCGGCTACACGCCCGTCAAGACGGGCCTCGCCTTCATCCCGATGGTCGTGGTGATGGTCGTGATCTCCGTGCTGACCACCAACGTCCTGGTACCGCGCTTCGGGCCGAAACCCGTCGTGCCGCTCGGCATGCTGCTCTCGGCTGGCGGGATGGTGTGGCTGACGACGCTCGACACCAGCAGCGGCTACGCCCTGCACGTGCTGCCGCCCCTGCTCGTCTTCGGGCTCGGGCTCGGCCTCATCTTCGCCCCGGCGATGAGCATGGCCACCTCGGGCGTGGCCGCGCACGACGCGGGTGTGGCCTCCGCGATGGTCAACACGACCCAGCAGGTGGGCGGTTCGATCGGCACGGCGCTCCTGAACACCCTCGCGACGAGCGCCGCCACCAACTACCTCGTCGGCAAGCGGCCGACGCCCGAGGTGCAGGCCCAGGCCCAGGTGCAGAGCTACGAGACGGCGTACTGGTGGTCGGCCCTCTTCTTCGCCGTCGGCTTCCTCGTTACGTTCGTGCTGTACCGCAAGGGGCGTCCCGCCGACAGCCACCTCGGCGAGGGCGTCGTCCACATGTAGGCCGCGCGTCCCGGCACGGAGTCCGCGTAGATCGGCCAGGAGGGCGGTGGGTCCATGGCATCGTCCTCCGGGGCCCGGGACGCTCCCGGCGCCTCCCCCGGCGACGGCGGGGTGGCCCTGGCGTCGGCGCGCGGCCGCTGGGTGCTGACCAGCGCGGTCCTCGCCTCCGGCATGGCGATGCTGGACGGCACCGTCGTGAACGTGGCGCTGCCCACCCTCGGCCGTGACCTCGACGCGTCGATCTCCGCGCTCCAGTGGGTCGTCAACGCCTACATGCTGACGCTGTCCGCGCTGCTGCTCCTCGGCGGGGCGCTCGGCGACCGGATCGGCCGACGGCGCACGCTCGTCATCGGCGTGGTGTGGTTCGCCCTCGCGTCCGCGCTGTGCGGCCTCGCGCAGGACGCGGGCACCCTCATCGCGGCGCGCGCCCTGCAGGGCGTGGGCGGCGCGCTGCTCACACCGGGCTCGCTGGCGCTGGTGCGTTCCTCGTTCCGGGCGCGGGACCAGGCCAGGGCGGTGGGCGCGTGGTCGGGGCTCGGCGGGGTCGCGGGGGCGGTCGGGCCGTTCCTCGGCGGCTGGCTGATCGACGGTCCCGGCTGGCGGTGGATCTTCCTGATCAATGTGCCGCTGGCCGCGCTGGTGCTCTTCGCGGTGCGGCACGTGCCGGAGAGCCGCGACGAGAGCGCCGCCGGGCAGCGCTTCGACGTGCCGGGCGCGGTGCTCGCGGCGCTGTTCCTCGCGGGCGTGAGCTTCGCGCTCATCGGCGCGTCCGGCGACTCCTCGTTCGTGGCGGGGGTGCTTCCTGCTCTGGTGGGGCTTGCCGCGGGCGCGGCGTTCCTGCTGGTCGAACACCGGCGGCGGGATCCGATGCTGCCCCTGGAACTCTTCCGCTCCGGTCTGTTCTCGGCGGCCAACGTCATGACGCTGTGCCTGTACGCGGCCATCGGCGGCATCCTGTTCATGCTGCCCGTGCAGTTGCAGACGACGCTCGGCTACGACGCCCTCCAGGCCGGTACGGCGACGCTGCCCATCACCGTCCTGATGCTGCTCCTCTCGGCCCCCGCGGGCGACCTGGCCCGGCGGATCGGCCCGCGCCTGCCGCTGTGCGCGGGCCCGCTGATCGCCGCCGCGGGCGTCCTGCTGATGCTGCGGATCGGCCCCGGAGCCTCCTACGCCGCCGACGTCCTGCCCGCCGTGGTCGTGCTCGGCCTCGGCATGAGCGTGTTCGTGGCCCCGCTCACGGCGACGGTGCTCGCGTCGGTGGACGCGAGCCGCGCCGGGCTCGCCAGCGGGGTCAACAACACGGCGGCCCGCATCGCCCAGCTCCTGGTGGTCGCCGCGCTGCCGCTCGCGGTGGGCCTGACCGGCACGGCGTACACCGACCCCGACGCCCTCGACTCCGCGTTCGGGAAGGCGGCCTGGGGCTGTGCCGGTCTGTTCGTCCTGGCGGCCGCCGCGGCCTTCGCGTTCATCCGGCCGCGCCCCGCGGACTGGCACGAGGACGAGGGCAACACCCCGCACTGCACGGCCAACATGTCGGTGACGTCGCCGCCGCTGGAGCCGGGTGAGTGCGGCCGGGCCTGACGACGGCGAACGCCGAGGTCGGCGGCCGTACCGGCGCGCGTGCGCCGGAGTATCCCAGCCTCCAGCGGGCACATCAACAGCTCGGCCGCGTAACCCAGTTGGCGCAGGCTCCGATGCGGGGCGGCCGCCGCTCAGGGCCTATGGTGGACGCCATGTCCGCTCCCGAGCTGATCCGCATCGTCTCCCGCTCCTCCCCCATGGCGCTCGCCCAGGTCGAGCGGGTACGCACCGAACTCGCCGCCCGCCACCCGGGCATCCGCACCGAGGTCCTGCCCGTGACCACCTCCGGGGACCGGTGGATGGGCGACCTGGCCCAGCTCGGCGGGAAGGGCGCGTTCACCAAGGAGGTCGACGCGGCGCTGCTCGCCGGTGAGGCGGACCTCGCGGTGCACTGCGTCAAGGACGTACCGGCGGACCGGCCGCTGCCCGCGGGCACGACGTTCGCGGCGTTCCTGCGGCGCGACGACATCCGGGACGCGCTCATCCACCCCAAGGGCCTGACGCTCGACGAGCTGCCTCCCGGCACCCGCATCGGCACGTCCTCGGTGCGCCGCATCGCGCAGCTCTCCGCGTCCCACCCGCATCTGGACTGCGTACCGATGCGCGGCAACGCGGGCCGCCGCCTCGCGAAGCTCGCCGCCGGGGACGCCGACGCGCTGCTGCTCGCGGTGTCGGGTCTTGAACGCATCGGCGCGACGGAGCACATCTCCGAGGTGCTCTCCGTCGAGGCGATGTGCCCGCCCATCGGCGCCGGGATCCTCGCCCTGCAGTGCCGTGAGGACGACACGACGACGATCGACGCGGTGAGCGGGCTCGGTGACCGCGACGCCTGGCGGGAGGCCACCGCCGAGCGGATGTTCCTGCACGTGCTCCAGGGGCACTGCAACTCGCCGATCGCCGGGTACGCCCGCAGCGAGCCGAGCGGCGACCTGTCCCTGCGCGCCCGGGTGTTCACGCCCGACGGCAAGACGGTCCTGAACGCCCACGAGTGGGCCGGACCGCTGGACCCGGCCACCCTCGGCACGTCGGTGGCGGTCACGCTGCTGCGTCAGGGGGCACGCGAACTGATCGACTCGATCGCTCACTGAGAGCGGTCGGCGGGCGGCCCGGCGCGTTCGTACTGGCGCAGCAGCGGCAGCACCCGGGTGTAGAAGATCCGCATCTCCTCCCGGGTCGGCCAGCCGGAGAAGATGAACTCGCTGATCCCGGCCTCCTTGTACTGGTGGAGATACGCCGCGACTTCCTCATAGCTGCCCACCACACACAGGGCCGGCCCGCCCCGATAGGCCACGGCACCGGAGTACAGCATCGGAGAGAGCCAGCCGGATTCCGTGGACTCGGCGAGCTGGAAGGACGTGTTCACCGCCACGGAATCCGAGGAGGCCACGGCGGCCGCGATCCGATTGCGGTGTTCTTCGTCGGGATCGCGCATCATGTCGGCGAGATCCGCCAACGCCTCCGCACGGCTTTCCCTCGCCAGTACGTGCATGCGCGTTCCCACACGGCCGCCCTCCGTCAGGACGAGCTTCGCCGCGGCGGCCAGTCCCTCGGGGGTGTCGCCGTATCGCAGCCAGCAGTCGCCGTGGTCGAGTGCGGTCCGCTGTGCCACGTCGGACGCCCCGCTGATGTAGATCTCGGGGCGTCCTCCGCCCTTGTATCCCAGGCCGATCTGCGCGTCCTTGATGCGGTAGTGCTCGCCCTCGTAGGACAGCGGGGTCTCGCCGCGCCAGAATCGGTGGAGGATCTCCAGGAACTCGTTGGAGCGTGCGTAGCGCTCGTCGTGGGCGAGGAAGTCTCCGTAGTACGCCTGCTCCGCCGGGGAGGTACCGGCGACCACGTTGAGGGATATCCGCCCGTCCGACATCCACGAGACCGTGTTGACCACCTGGGCGAAGAGCGTCGGTGGGAGCAGTCCGGGACGGTAGGCGAGGAGGAACTTCACGCGCTCGGTCCCGCGGACCAGGGCGCCGAGCATCGGGAGCGGATCAGGCATGTGGAAGCCGATCCCCATGAGGAGCGAGTCGACGCCCAGGCGGTCGGCTTCCTGCGCGAAGTCGAGGATCCCGTCGAAGTCGAGCTGGCCGATCCGGTATTTCCCCGACGCCTTCTGTTGCCCGCTGAGCGGCGAGTTCCAGTGCACTCTCAGCTCGTTCGAGCCCGGCTGTGGTTGGCTTGGCAAGCCGCTGGCGTCCACGTTCGTACCTTCCGATCGATCACAATCCGTTGGTCTTGCTCCGTCAGGACCCGTGCGGTTCCCCCCACCAGGCAGGCGCGGACGACCGTCACGTTCGGCGTGCTCATGGGGCTGTCACTTCGCCTCTTCCAGCGTCGCGTACCCCGTGCTCGCCGCGGTCGTGGTGGTGTTGGCGCCCTCCTGGAGCTGGAAGAGCGAGCCGAAGGGGCGCTCCGCGAGCGGGAGTCGCCACACCCCGGCCTCCACACGTGCCGTGTCCGACACGCTGCCGCGCAGCAGCTTCACCCCGGGCTCGTTGTGGCCGGCGTGCGCACCGAAGTGGATCGGGTAGGCGTCGGCCGCCCGGTAGGCGGGCAGGTAGGCGCGGCGATACCGGTCGGAGCGGTTCGGCGACGAGTAGTGCAGGAGCAGGCAGTGGATGAAGATCACGCTGCCGGCGGGCGCCTCGATGGGCACGGCGAGCTCCGGGCCGGGGGCGTCGGCGCCCGCCACCTTGCCGCGGAAGTAGCCGTCGACGTAGTGGTCGGCGAGGCCGCGCCGATGCGAACCGGGGACGGCCTGGAGGGCGGCGTTCTCGGTGGTGGTGTCGTCGAGGTAGACGAGGGCCGTCACCAGGTCGGTGTTGGTGTGGGGGTAGTAGGCGAAGTCCTGGTGCCACTCCACGACACTGCCCACGTGCGGGGCCTTGAGGTGGAGCTTGCTGTAGTGGAACAGGATGTCGGGGCCGATGAGTGCCTCGACGTGGTCGAGCAGCGCGGGGTGTGCGGCGGCCCGCTCGAACGCGGAGTGCTGCTTGGTGGGCGACCAGATCCGGCGGGCCATGCCGTTGTCGCCCGGCTCCACCTCGGCGACGGAGCCGATGTCGGGGACGTCCAGGATCTCCGTGATGGCGGTGTTGAGCTCGGCCACTTCACTCGGGTCGAAGAGGCGCTCGACGACCGCGAAGCCGTTCTCGCGGTACTCCTTGACGAGCGCGGCCGTGTCGGGTGCGGACATGCGCGGGGTTCCCTCTCTGCTGGGTGGCGTGGGCCGGGACGTGTGGGTCACACGGCGGTCTCGGCGTGCTTGGCGACGGTGTCCTCGTAGATCTCCCGGAAGAACATCGCGAGGATCTCCTGCACGTCGTCGATGTACTTGAACACCTTCTGGTAGTCCTCCTCGCTGAAGATCAGCTGGTGGAGGATGTCCCACATCTCCTGGGAGTGGTCCTCGGAGGTGTCGACGTGGAGGTGGGCGGCCTGCCCCTTCACGTTCTCCTTGCCGAGCCGCTTCTGGAGGTTGTCGACGATGGCCGGCTGGAGCTTCACCTGGGTGTACTCCACCAGGTAGTTGGAGACGACCGGGGCGAGGGCCGACTCGTGTTCCAGGGCGTAGTAGAAGAAGCCCTCGAAGAGGCGGGTGGAGAGGTAGGGCTCGGTGGCGAGGATCTCCTCCTCGGTGACGCCGGCGGCCGCGGCGTCGCTGATGTACAGCCGGTCGTGGAGCATCTCGTCGGCCTGGTACTGCGCGTAGTCGCGAGCGGCCCTGGGCGCGACCTGGGCGATCTTGTGGATGGCCTTGGACTGGCTGACCCGGGAGAGGCGGATCCGCCACACGTGCTCGATGAGGGTGCGGCGGTAGTACGCCCGGTGGAGTTCGGGCTCGCTCAGGTGGGACGCGAAGGGGACGGTGGCCTTCCACTCCGCCATCTTCTTGTCCAGGTAGCGGTCGAGCTCGGCCTTCTTCAGACGGCTCTGCTCCTCGTTGTAGAGCGGCTTCGGGTGGGTGATCCCGGTGTTCTGCACGCGGTTCATCGGGTTCTCCTTCACAAGGTCGACGATCGGTCCTACGGGGTCGGCGGTGGCGGGGTCAGCGGTAGCGGACGTGGAAGTGCTCCGTCGCGTGTCGGTCGAGGAAGTCGGTCTCGGCTTCGAGGCGGTCGGCCGCCACGTCCCACAGGGCGTCCATCAGGCAGATCCCCCGGTCGGACGCGTCGAGTTCGGTTCCCGCCGCCACGTGGACGCGCAGGATCCGGGGCGGGCGGGTGGGCGGCTCGAAGCGGATCGTGTCGACGGTCCGCCCCTTCTCCCCGTACTTGCTGAGGAACACGGTCGCCCGGGTGGGCGCGCCGGTGCGCAGGGCCTCCACCTGAGAGGCCTGGGCGAGCCGGTCGTGGAAGGCGTCCCGCTCGGCGTCGGGCAGCAGCAGGGACCCGGTCCACAGGTCGAGGAGGGACTGCCCGGTGACGGCCTGGACGCTGGGGTTGATGAGGCTGCCGCCCATCCGGGGGTTGATCTCGATGATCTCCCAGCGCTTCCTCGACTCCCAGTACTTGACCTCGACGTGGAAGGCGCCGTCGGTGAGTCCGTGCCCCGCGAGGGCGGCGAGGCAGCGGGTGACGTGGTCGGCTCCCGCCAGGACGAGTTCACGGTCGAGGCTCACGGGCGGACTGACCGACATCCCTTCCAGGACGGTCCGTTCCAGGCGTTCCACGCGGGCCTTCTCGTGGACGCACAGGTGGTGGATCCGGCCGTCGAGGAGGAACGTCTCGAAGCTGAACTCCGGGCCCTCGACGTACTCCTCGACCAGGAAGTCGTACCGGTCCATGAAGATCGCCTTCATGCGCCGGTCGGAGCGCATCTGCTCCTGGATCGCGGGCAGGTCGGCCAGGTCGTCGATGTCGTCCAGGACGAAGGTCGCGAAGGACGAGGCACCGCGCACCGGCTTGACGAACCAGCGGGCGGAGGCGTCGAGTTCGGGGGTCACGCCCGGGGCGACGCGGTGGAGCCTGACCTCGCTCAGCCCCTCGGCGAAGAGGTGGCGGCGCAGTTCGTACTTGTCGAGGCAGAGGCGGAGCGCGGGCTCGGCGCAGTCGCGCGCGCCGAGCCGCCCGTTGAGCTCGGCCATCAGGAGCCGGTAGCCCTCGAAGGTGGCGAGCGCGGCCTCGACCCGGTAGCCCCGGTCGGCGAGTTCGCGAACGGCCTTCTCGACGTCGCCGGAGTGCAGTTCGGGTTCTTCGGTGACCACGCAGTCCGCCAGGTGGCGGCGGCTCGCTTCCAGGACCTCCGGCATCTCCGGCCGGGAGCTGAGGGCGACCAGGGACAGGCCGAGCCCGGCGGTGGCCGCGGCGACCTCCTCGGTGTACGACTTGCCCTGGTGCATGAGGAGCAGGATCGCTTTCTTCATCTGTGCGTCTCCTCGGAGTCGCGGGGCCGTCCTCATCGCCGGCGGGCCAACTGCCGGGCCTGGGTCTCGCGCCGGTGGGCGCGCAGGATGTCCACGAGCTGGGCGGCGCCGCCCTCGCGGACCGGGTCGACGACGGGCAGTCCGGTGTCGGCCTCCAGCTTCTCGGCCTCTCGGCGGTAGTCCTCCTCGGTGTAGCCGACGCTGTTGACGCTGACGGCGGCGACCTTGGCGGGCCGCTCGAAGACGGTGAGCTCCTCGTTCATGCGGATGAGCTCGGGGATGGGGATGATGGGCGTCTCCCAGACCTTGGTGCGCTCGGCGCCGAGGCGGTGGCAGAAGACGAGGGCGTGCGGCAGGGCTCCGTGGAGGATCGCGAGCGCGACGCCGCTGAACCCGATGTGGTTGAGGGAGCCCTGCCCCTCGACGACGACCCATTCGTTGCCGACGGCGGCCTCCATGACGACGTGCTCGACCGCGCCGGCCATGAAGTCGCCGGCCACGCCGTCGACCGCGACGCCGTGCCCGGAGATCAGCATGCCGCTCTGGCCGGTGGCGGCGAAGCCGGTGGGGATGCCGCTGCGGTTGGCCTCGTGCCAGATCTGCAGGGCGGCGGTCTTCTTGCCGATGTTGGAGTCGCTGCCGCACGTGTGGACGACCCAGGTGTCCAGGTCCAGGACGCGGGCCCTGTTGAGCGGCACCGCCGGGGCGTCCTTGGTCTCCCAGACGGTGATGCCCCGCTCACGGACGGCACGGGCGATGTCCGGGTCGTCGGTGAGGCGGTAGTGGATCGAGTTGATCAGGTGGAGGCCGTTCCTGACGGCCGCGACAAGGTGCGGCTTCCAGCCGGAGGGCAATTCGGCGGAATGCAGTCCCTTGCCGATGACCATGACCTCGGGGCGCAGCGGCAGCGCGTGCTCGACGCGGCCGACGATCGGGATCGCGCCGCCGTAGCCGAGGACGTCCTGGACGGTTCGGCCGGCCTTGCGGCTGTCGATCACGGCGACGCAGCGGTCCCCGCGGTAGCGGATCAGCGAGGCGGCGATCTTGCTCGTGAAGAGTCCGAAGCACCCCTCGGCGAACAGTACGAAGTTCTTGTCGACCAGCTCCGTATGGATCAACTGATCCACGTCTTCCTCCACAAACTCGATGGTTCGATTTCCGGTGGCACGAGATGGTTCGGGCGTCGCCCTACGGGACACGCTCGGTCGTCAGGCGGAACTGCGCTCGCGCTTGGCGCACGGCCTGCTCGATCTGCTCCTGGGTGCCTCCCCGGAAGAGGAAGCGACCGCCCTGGAGCGTGGCGTACGAGCCGGGCCGGGAGACCAGGACCTCACCCGCCCTCGGCACCAACTCCCGGTACACGTAGGGCACTTCACCCAGGAGCGAGCTGGCGGCGGTGACCTTCTGGGGCAGCGGCTTGGGGCCCGGGACGATCAGCCAGCCACCGCTCAGGTCCGGGTCGGGGACCGGTGGGTCCACCGGGCGGTCGAGCAGCACGTCGACCCACAGCCGGAAGAGATTCACGCCGTGCACGTCGTGGATGACGTACGGCACTTCGGCGCCCGGCACCCGGGCTCCGACCTCCAGGAACACCAACTCGTCGCCGGTGTCGAAGAGTTCGAGGTGGAAGGCGGAGCTCCGCAGGCCGAGGGCGGTCAGGCACCGCAGGGCGAAGTCCTCGCAGCGGCCGCGCACCGCGGGGTCCGTCTGAAAGACGGAGCCGAGCGGTTCACCCACGAGCTCGAAGTCCAGGCACGTGGAGACGTAGCGCGAGGTGCACAGGAACAGCGGTTTGCCCGCGGCGTCCAGGACGCCGTCGACGTGCAGGATCTCACCCCGTACGAACTCCTCGATCTCCAGGTCGTGCAGGCTCCGTTCGGCGCACAGGGCCCGCAGCTCCTCGGCCGAGGCGATCTCGCGCACCCCCTGGCTGGACGCCCCCCGCACCGGCTTGACGATCACGGGGTAGCCGAACTCCTCGGCGGCCGCGAGGAACTGCTCCTCGGTGCGGCAGGACGCCCAGCGTGGTACTCGGACGCCGGCCCGCGACACCGTCTCCTTCATGACGGTCTTGTCGCGGAACCGGGAGGTCTCCTCGGGGTTCGAGCCCGGGATGCGGTACCGCTCGCGCAGGGTCGCCGCGAGGTCGAGGAGCATTTCGGAGAAGCCGATGACGTGGTCGAACGGGCCTTCGTCGCACACGACGGCGTCGACGAGCCCGAGGACGCCGTCCAGGTCGCCGAAGTCCGGTACGACGTGGACCCGTTCGGCGTCGGCGGGCACTCCGCTGCGGCCGCCCTCGTCGCAGACGTACGTGACGCGGTCGGTCTCCGGGCGGAAGACGATCTCGGGAGCGGCGAGGCGGTTCTCCCAGCGCCGCTCGTCCTCGTACAAGGGCCAGCGGTTCAGGAACAGGATGGCGCCGGACATGGATGTGTCCTCACGGTTTACAGAATGCATGAATGTGCCCGGCCTCGGCGGCCGGTCGACGGCGGCGACGGCGGGCCTTTCGGAACCGAAGAATGAACCCGGACCTGAATCCCGGGAACGGCCCCCAACGCGTCGTTCGCGCTGCCTCAGCCTGGCATGGGGCCGACCTGGTCAGAATAGGACCTAAGTCCCAGCGCCCCCCGGCAGCAGGTTCGCGAGCGCGCGGCGCACCCGGTGTCGGGACAGCGGCATGGCGATCCGTGTGTCCAACTGGCCGGTAACGGCGGCAAAGAGGGTCCGGACCGCCTTGTGCCGGAAACGCCATGGGCAGATGGACCTATTGCCCGCGCATCGCGCGGGACACAAAACTCTTGTCGCGCCCCCACCGCCGGAGGAGATCCGTCTGCGCGCCAGGAAGCCATTCCCCGAACTGCCGCACCGACATCGAAGCGCCAAGCGGTGGGACGACATTTTCCCGCTCCGTGGATATCGCCGATATCGCGCGCAGCGGGGACACGGCCCTGCAACTGGGCTTCGAAATCTGACTTCATTTCACGGGACAGGTGGTGGTGCTGCCGTGGCGCACGCGACAGAAACGGTACGGCGGGCGAGCTCCGAGGAGTTCCGGGCCGCCATGGCCCGGTTCGCGGCCGGGGTCGTGGTGGTGACGACTCTGGGCGACGGCGGGTCGCCTCGCGGCTTCACGGCGAGTTCCTTCTGCTCGGTGTCGCTGCACCCGCCGCTGGTCCTGGTCTGTCTGGCGAACTCGGCCGACTCCTTCGGGGCGTTCGCCTCCTGCGGGCACTTCGCGGTGAGCGTGCTTGGCCCCCAGCACAAGCGGCTGGCGGAGCGGTTCGCGACCAAGGGCGCCGACAAGTTCGCGCCGGACGGCCTGTCCCGTACGCCCGGCGGACTGCCGACGGTGGCGGGGGCGCTCGTCGAGCTGGACTGCGAGGTGCACGCCCGGCACCCGGCCGGCGACCACATGATCCTGATCGGCCGGGTATCGGGCGCGCGCCTGAGCGAGGGCGCGGGGACCCCCATGGTCTATTACGACAGGTCCTTCCGGCTCCTTGCCTGAGAAAGCAAAGAGGCGCCCCGAGATCGGGGCGCCAAGCGGTGGGACGACATTTTCTCGCTCCGCGGACATCGCCGGCCCGGACGTCAGAGCGACATCGCTAATACAGGTATCAGACGGCGAATGACGGCAAACGGGAGATACAAGGATGCTGCTGCAGGTTGATCCGGTCGATTCCTTTTCCGGAACGTTCCGCGTCCCCTCTTCGAAACCGGAGACGCAACGGGCCATTCTTACCGGCACACTGGCCGAGGGTACGTCACGGGTATTCAACGACCTCCGTTGCGACGAGACGGAGACCATGAAGGACGCCTGCCGTGCCTTCGGCGCCAAGATAACCGAGCACGACGGATTCCTGGAGATCCAGGGCATCGGACAGTCGCTGCCGCACATCCGGCGCGTCATCCAGTCCCGTGGCTCGGGTCTGGTGTTCCGCATCGTGACGGCGCTGGCCTCCGTACAGCCGTCGCCGGTCGTCGTGACGGGCGACGCGACGCTGCGCAACCGCGTGATGGAGCCCCTGCTGCAGGCACTGCGCGAACTCGGCGCGGACATCGAGTCGATCGTCGGCGAGAACAAGGCGCCGATCGTCAACTGGGGACGCGGACTGAAGGGCGGCACCTGCCGACTGCCGGGCGACATCAGCTCGCAGTTCATCACCGCCATCCTGTTCGCCGCGCCGCTGGCCGAAGGACCGGTGGAGATCGAGGTGACGGGCGAGGTCTATTCCCAGTCGTACATCCGGCAGACACTGGCGAGCCTGACCGACGCGGGCATCAAGGTCTCCGCGTCGGAGGACCTGCGTCACTACGAGGTGGAGCCCTCCGCCTACCAGGCCCAGGACGTCACCACGCACGAGGACTACACCTCGGCCTCGTATCTGCTGGCCGCCGCCGCGCTCTTCCCGGGCCGGACCGTCCTGAGCAACGTGTACGGCGACAGCATGCAGGGCGAGTTCGCGATCGTCCCGATCCTGGAGCGGCTCGGGGTGAGCGTCACCTTCGACCGGTCCACCTCGTCGCTGACCGTCGACAACCCGCCGGGCAGCCTGTGCGGCGACTTCGAGGTGGACGCGC
The DNA here is from genome assembly GCF_042677545.1 of Streptomyces sp. NPDC127108. Taxonomy (NCBI): domain Bacteria; kingdom Bacillati; phylum Actinomycetota; class Actinomycetes; order Kitasatosporales; family Streptomycetaceae; genus Streptomyces; species Streptomyces sp. NPDC127108. The sequence goes on from NZ_JBHXTE010000048.1 coordinate 60,655, forward strand.
GGGACTGCCCGAACATCGTGCCCACGCTCGCCGCCCTCGGGGCGTACGTACAGGGGAGCCTGCGGGTGACCGGCGGTCGTCTCACCCGCTTCCACAAGGCGTCGCGCATCGAGGCCATGGCCGCCGAACTGACCCGCGCGGGCGTGGACATCGAGGTCCTGTACGACGACGGGATCTGCGACGGCTTCGAGGTTCGCGGCGCGCGGACGTACCCCGGCGGAGTGACGCTGTCCAGCTGGGGCGACCACCGCATCTTCATGTCGCTGTTCGTGGCGGGCCTGCGGATGCGGTCCGCCAACCGGTTCTCTGGCTTCGAAGACGTCCGGCTGTCCTTTCCCACGTTCCTCGAGGAGTTCGCCAGGGCAGGGGTACGGGCCACGGCCGTCGAGAACGAGTCCGAGGAGGAGAACGCACCCGCCGAGACCGTCGGCTGACCGTGGCAGAGGAGTCGGCGCGCGGGCTGGACCTCACGCCCGCGCGCCCCGTCCGACTGCGCGCCGACGTCTCCGGGGTGCCTCGCTACGTCCCCGGCCGCGCCGCGCCCAGCGCCCTGGTGGACAAGTTGTCGTCGAACGAGAACCCCTTTCCTCCGCACGCTGCTCGTCTGGGCCACCGGGGCAACTGAGGCGGCGGGAGTCATGGTGCGCCCCTTCGGCGACGAGGGGGTACGGATCACCGTCGGCACTCCCGAGGAGAACGACCGTCTGCTGAAGGTCGTGGGCGACTGGCGGGTGTAGGTTCCCCGGCGCAGCCCCCGTCCCGTCCGCCGCGTCTTCGCCGGCAGCGTTGGACAGACCTCAGAATTCCGTCGACGGCCTTGGACGGACCCCGGAATTCCGTCGACTTCTTTGGACAGAGCCTGGAATTTCGTCGACAGCTTCGGACAGATCTCGGTGCAAGAAATCCAAGATTCAACCGAGAAACCCTAGCCAATTGCCCGCACAAGCGTGTAGCTTTTAGCCACGCTTGAGCAGTTTCTATCTAGACCTCAAGCGTCAAGAGGGACACCGTAGTCGGCCGACCGCGTGCCGCTTTCCAGTCGTCCTTCCCATTCTTTGCGACGTTCTCATTTTCGTCCAAGAACGATCCGGCATGCTCACACGGGGGATATTTCAATGAGCTCATGCCCATATGCGTTTTCCATCGATCAGCGCCCCTTGGCCTGGTCCCCTCGCCCCACGTCACGCCCGACCCCTTCTCCTTCCATGCCTTCCCCGGCGGCCACGCCGACGTCCCGCGCTCCAGGGCCCGCACGGCCCGGCTGGGCAAGACGCCCGGCCGCCTGCCGTGGATGACGTCCTTGGGCATTTTTTCTCATGCCCCTGGGAGAGGAAAGGAAGAGGCAAGACGTGGAAGATCCAGCGGACACAAAGCTCACCTGCCGTGAGTCGGATGTACTCCGCCTGCTGGCACTGGGGTTGAGCAACCGGCTCATCGCCCGGGAACTCGACATATCCGAGAAGACCGCGAAGAACCATCTCAGCAGCATCTACGTGAAAATCAACGCCACCGACCGCACTCAGGCCGCTCTCTATGCCCGACACGCCGGCCTGATCAGCCCCGGGGAAGCGGCCCTGTCCGCTCCGGCGTCCATTCCCGTCCCCTTGGGAGACGCGCCGCCCGGCGGCCCCACCCTCACCGCACGCGAGCAGGGCGTACTCCGCCTGCTGGCACTGGGGTTGAGCAACCGGCTCATCGCCCGGGAACTCGGCATATCCGAGAAGACCGTGAAGAACCATCTCAGCAGCATCTACGTGAAGATCGGCGCCACCCACCGCACCCAGGCCGCCCTCTACGCCCAATACGTCGGCCTCGTTTCCTGAGCCGACCACATCAGAGAGTCGACTGACGGGCCCTCGCCGCCTCGATGTCCGGGACGTGCTCCTCGGCCCAGCGTCGTACGGCACGGAGCGGGACGAGCAGGGAGCGGCCCAGCGGTGTCAGGGCGTACTCGACGCGAGGCGGGTTCTCGTCGTACTCGTGACGGCTGATCAAACCGTCGGCTTCCAGGGAGCGCAGCGTTTCCGTCAGGACCTTCGGGGTGATGCCCCGGATGTGCCCCTTCAGTTCGCTGAAGCGGCGAGGCCCGTCGTCGAGCGCGTTGACCACGAACACGGTCCAGCGGGCGCCGATGCGGTGCAGCACCGTGCGGCTCGGACAGGTCTCCGCCATCACGTTGTAGGCCTTGCCCATAGCTGCTCCCAGTTTCGTTGAAGCACCGGGGCCTCGACGCAGGCACGCACCCGAGCACACGCCATCACCCAGAGCCGGAGGAACAGCCCGTTGGACACCAATGAGCAGCGCCAGCAGAGCGAACGGACCGCGACGGCGGCCGCGAAGGGCGCCGGAGGAGGGTTACAGGCCTGGCTGGTGGCCCGCGGCCTCATACCCGAGACGAGCCCCAAACGTGTCTTCGCCGCCGCGACCTTCGTCAACCAGACAGGCAAGGGCCTCTTCATCGCCGGGGCCGCGTTGTTCTTCACCCGCTCCGTGGGCATCCCGGTCTCCCAGGTCGGCTTCGCCCTGGGCGCCGCCGCCCTGATCGGACTCGTCGCCGGCATCCCCGTGGGCCGCCTGGCCGACCGGCGCGGACCGCGCGAGGTCTTCCGGTTCTCGGTGATCGTGCAGGCCCTCGCCGTCGCGGGACTGGTCTTCGTGCAATCCCTCCTCTCGCTGATCGCGTTCGTGTGCGTGGTCGAGCTGGCCACCTCGGCCGGTACGGCGGCCCGCGGCCCGCTGACCCGCACCCTCGGCGCCCCGAACCCCACCCGCTACCGCTCCTACCTGCGCGCCCTCAACAACATCGCCGTCGGCTGCGGAGCCCTCGCGGCCGGCGTCGCCGTCCAGTTGGACACCAGGACCGCGTACGTGAGCCTCATCCTCGGCACCGCCGCCACGTTCCTCGCCTCCGCGGCCCTCGCCTCCCGCATCCCGTCCGTGTCGCCGCTGGCCGCCCCGGCCGAGGGCAGCCGCTGGCCGGCCCTCAAGGACAAGCCGTACGTGACGCTCACCGCCCTGGACGGCATCATGACCATCCAGAACCAGGTGCTGATCTTCGCCCTACCGCTGTGGATCATCGGGCACACCGACGCGCCGCGCTGGTTCGTCGGCGCGAGCGTGGCGGTCAACACCGCCCTCGTGGTCTGCCTGCAGGTACGGGTCAGCCGCGGCGTCGACAACAACAAGGCCGCCGGGCGGGTGGCACGCCGTGCGGGGGTGGCGTTCCTCCTCGCCACAGCCCTCATCGCGACGGCGGGCGGCGCGCCCGGATGGGTCGCCGTGGTCATCATCGTGCTCGGCGTGGTCGTCCACACCCTGGGCGAACTGTGGCACGCCGCCGCCTCGTTCGAGTTGTCCTTCGGGCTCGCCCCGGAGCACGCACAGGGCCAGTACTCGGGTCTGTTCGCCATCGGCCAAGGCCTCTCCAACGCGATCGGCCCGCCGATGCTCGGCCTGCTCTGCCTCGGCTGGGGCAAGCCGGGCTGGCTCGTCGTGGGAGTTCTCCTCCTCGTCGTCGGCCAGTTCGTACCGCTCGTCGTGAACTGGTCCGACCGCACCCGCGTACACAGCCCCGGCTGAGCGCGCGGGTGCGGTCGGGACGCTCCGTTCCTGGGGGGAAACCCCCAGCTCAGTCGGAGGAAAGCCGCGTTACGGCGGTGCCTGCCCCAGACCTAGCGTGAGCGACATGACAACGCCAGGTTCGCGGCAGGAGTGGTGATGATCGAGGTCAAGGGCCTGACCAAGCGGTACGGGCCGAACACCGCCGTCGACGCGCTGAGTTTCGACGTGACGCCCGGAGCCGTGACGGGCTTCCTCGGGCCGAACGGCTCGGGCAAGTCGACCACCATGCGCATGATCATGGGCCTCGACCGGCCCGACGCCGGGCAGGCACTGATCGCGGGCCGCCCCTACGGGGAACTGCGGCGCCCGCTGCGCGAGGTGGGCGCGCTCCTCGAAGCGCGCACGTTCCACCCGGGCCGCAGCGCGCGGGCGCATCTCTCCGCCCTGGCCGCCGCTGGTGACATCCGGCCCGCGCGTGTCGACGAGGTCCTCGCCACCGTCGGCCTGAGCGATGTCGCCGGGCGGCGCGCCGGAACGTACTCGCTCGGCATGGCCCAGCGGCTCGGGATCGCGGCCGCGTTGCTCGGCGACCCCGGCGTGCTGCTGTTCGACGAGCCGGTCAACGGGCTCGACCCGGAGGGCGTGCGCTGGATCCGGGATCTGATGCGGTCGCTGGCCGCGGAGGGCCGCACGGTGCTCCTCTCCAGCCACCTCATCGGCGAGATGGCCCTCACCGCCGACCACTTGGTGGTGATCGGGCAGGGGCGGCTGCTCGCGGACACGTCCGTGCGGGAGCTGACCGGGCGGGGGCGGTCGCTGGAGGAGGCGTTCTTCGCCCTCACGGAAGGCGCGTCCTCGTACCAGGGAACGCCGGAGAGGAACCCCCGATGACCGCCCTCACCGCCCACGCGTCCACCGGGCGCTCCGCCCCCTTCGCGCGTGCCGCCCGCATGGAGTGGATCAAGCTCCGCAGCCTGCGCTCCACGGCGTGGGCGCTGCTGCTCACCGTCGCGGGCATGATCGCCGTCGGTGTCGTCACGATGGCCAACACCGAGGCGCCGTCGCCCGCCGACGCCGCCCGGTTCGACCCGACGAACAACGTGCTCGCGGGCGTCGCGCTCGGCCAGCTGGTCGTCGGCGTACTCGGCGTCCTCGTCGTCACCGGCGAGTACGCGTGCGGCTCCATCCGCGCCACGCTCGCCGCGGTCCCCGACCGGCGCACGATGCTCGCGGCCAAGGCGGCCGTGTACGGCACCGTCACGCTCGTCGTGGGTGAGGCGGTCGCGCTCGTCACGTTCTTCGCGGGCCGCGCGGCCCTGGCCGAGGGCGTGCCGCGCCCCGGCATCGGCGACCCGGGCGTCCTGCGGGCGGTGCTGCTCTCCGGCGCCTATCTGAGCCTCGTCGGGCTGCTCGGCATCGGCATCGGGGCCCTGACCCGGCACACGGCGAGCGCCGTCGCCGCGCTCGTCGGCGTCACCTTCGTACTGCCCGCGGTCATCGGCGGCCTCTCGGGCCCGACCGTCGCGAAGTTCTTCCCGACGATGATCGCCGGGAACTCCCTGGCCGTCGCCAAACCCGTCTCCGACATGCTCGCGCCCTGGACCGGCTTCGCCGTGCTGTGCCTGTACGTGGCCGTCACCCTCGGCGCGGGCGCCAGGCTGCTGGCCCATCGCGACGCCTGACAGGGAAAATGATCACCATGCACGACTCCCCAAGACCCACCCCGCACGGCTCTCCCCGCCCCACCACGCACGATTCCCCCCGGCCCACCCCGCGCCCCACACCCGGCGCACCCCTGGCACGCGTTGCCACGGCCCTGCGCGCCCCGCTCACCCGTCGCGCCTGGGCCGAGGCGGCGTACTGCCTCCTCGCGTTCCCGCTGAGTCTGGCGGGCGGTGTCGTGCTGCTCGTGTTCCTCGCGCTGGGCGCGGGTCTGACGGTGTCCCTGGTGGGCGCGGTGATCGGCGTGCTGGTACTCGTGGGGTGCCTGTGGCTGGCGCGGGGGCTCGGCGGGCTGCACCGGGGGCTGGCGTCGGGGCTGCTCGGCGAGCGGGTGCCGGGGCCGGTGCCCCCGCGCCCCGGCTCCGGGTTGTTCGGCCGCGTCGACGCGCGGCTGCGGGACAGCGCGGGCTGGCGGGCCGTCTGGTACGTCCTGGCGAAGCTGCCGGTGGGCGCGCTCGGCATGTACGCGGTGCTGTTCTGGGGCACCGGCCTCATCAACCTCACGGCGCCGCTGCGGTGGGGCGTGTTCGGGCAGCAGGCCTCGCCCGCCGACGGGGGCGGCATGCCCGTGGTCACGCCGGTTCCGGTCGGCGGCTTCGACGTGCACACCTTCGCCGGTACGTTCGTGGCGGTCCCGCTCGGCCTCGCGCTGCTGCTGCTCGCGCCCTGGACGACGCGGCTCGTCGTGGAGGCCGACCGGCGGCTGCTGCGCGCCCTGCTCGGGCCCGGCCTCGCGGCCCGCGTACGGGACCTGGAGGAGACCCGGGCCCTGGCGGTGGACGACTCGGTGGCGCTGCTTCGCCGGGTCGAGCGCGATCTGCACGACGGCGCGCAGGTGCGGCTCGTGGCGGTGGCCATGAGCCTGGACATGATCAAGGAGCGCCTCGGCGAGCCGGACGGCGGGGGCCGGGGCGGAACAGGTCAGGGAGTCCAGGACCGGAGCGACCAGGCCGACCCGGCCGGCCAAGGCACCGCACGCCCGCCCATCGACCTCGACCGCGTACGCCAACTCGTCGACGGCGCGCACCGCAACGCCACCGAAGCCCTCACCGAGCTGCGCGACCTCGCCCGGGGCATCCACCCGCCGGTCCTCGACGACGGCCTGCCCGACGCCCTCGCCACCCTCGCCGCCCGCAGCACCGTGCCCGTCGAACTGACCACGGACATCCCCCGGCGCCCGACCCCCGCCATCGAGACCATCGCGTACTTCTGCGCGGCCGAACTCCTCACGAACGTCATCAAGCACAGCGGCGCGTCCCAGGTCGTGATCACGGCGACCCAGGTCACGGCCGATGACGGTGGGAGCGGCGCCGACACCGGCGGGGTGCTGCGGCTGTGCGTGACCGACGACGGGCGCGGGGGTGCCTCCCTCGGCGCGGGCAGCGGCCTGATCGGTTTGACACAGCGGGTGCGCACGGTCGACGGGAGCCTGCGCGTGGACAGCCCCGAGGGCGGGCCGACGACGGTCGTCGTCGAGCTGCCGCCGCACGCGTGAGATCATTTCGACATGCGTGTCGTAATCGCTGAGGATGCCGCTGTCCTGCGGGAACTGCTGGCCCAGATGCTGGTGGAGCGCGGCCATGAGGTGTGCGCGGCGGTCGGCGACGCGGACGCGCTGCGGGCCGCCGTCGCCGAGCACCGCCCCGACGTCACGGTCGTCGACATCCGGATGCCGCCGTCGCACACCGACGAGGGCCTGCGCGCCGCCATCGACATCCGGCGCGACCACCCGGGCACCGGCGTGCTCCTGTTCTCCCAGTACGTCGAGACGAAGTACGCCACGCGGCTGCTCGCGGCCGGGTCGGCGGGCGTCGGCTATCTGCTCAAGGACCGGGTCGCCAACATCGCCGAGTTCACCGACGCGCTGGCCCGGGTCGCCGACGGCGGCACCGCCCTCGACCCCGAGGTCGTCACGCAGCTCGCGGGCGCCAGTCGGCGCGCGGCCGAGCTCGCGCCGCTCACCGCGCGCGAGCGCCAGGTCCTCTCGCTGATGGCGGAGGGCCGCTCGAACGCCGCGATCGCCCAGACCCTCGTGGTCTCGGCGGGCACGGTCGAGAAGCATGTGGCCGCGGTGTTCGACAAGTTGGGGCTGCCCGCGTCGCACGACGCCAACCGGCGGGTCCTCGCGGTGCTGCGCTATCTGCGCGACTGACGGACCGGTCCGGGGCGCCCCGGACCGGACCCGCCGTACCCGTCACCGCCCGCGAGGCGAGACACCACCCCCGTGTGTGTCCCGACCCGCGGGCGGACGTCCGGCTCAGGCAGCGGGCGGGGCGTCCACGGCGGCGTTCTGGCCGACCACGATCTTCCAGCCGTCCCGCTGCCGGGCGATCACGTAGGTCGTCGCGCCGTGGGGGCCCGCGACCGGGTTCCCTGAGCTGTCCGTGGGGGTCTGCCGTACGTTCACGCCGATCACCTCGGGCGCTATTTCGAGGAGCTTGACCACGTCGTAGCGGGCGTAGGAGTCGCGCAGGAAACCCTTCATCGCGGGCCCGCTGAACTCGGTGACGGCCGCACGGCCGTCGAGGCGCGTGCCCACGGCGTTGGTCCAGGACGCCTCCTGGGCGAACTGCTCCCCCAGGGCGATGGGGTCATGGGCGTTGAAGGCCTTCTCCAGATCCTTCACCACCGCCGTCACCGCCGCCTGGGTCTCTGCCGTGATGGCCCCCACCACGAGGATCTCGTTCGTCATGACCGCGCCCTTTCGTCATCCGGCCGGACCGACCGGATGTTCGTCACCGGATCCCTCCGGGGCGACGTGTCCGCCGCCATCAGCAACTCAACAACCTCAAGCGGACTTGAGGTCAACCGCGCCCCCATTTCCGCCCGTGAGAGCGAGCGACGAACCCTCCATGTCAGGCACTGCCACCGCAAGGACAGCGACATATGCCAGAAGCACCACCGCATCGGGTGTTGCCAAATCCCTTACGAGCATGGGCGCGCTGTGCCAGAGTCGTTAGCGGTCGAAGAGTTGTCACTGAAGTCAGTACGGAACCGACACGCACGTCACCCCCATCACGCGCGTACGTCACGTACCCGACGCACGAAGACCAGTACGAACGCCACACCGCTACCGGTCGAGGAGCCATGGCCGGCCATCCCCACAGCAACCCCGGTCGCATCGCATCGTCAACGGAGCACCCCATGCCGTCCCATGTGTTCGCGGACCGCCCCGACCGGCCGCAGGAGCACGACGCGGTCGACGCGCTCATCTCGCAGACGCGCCGACTGCGGGGGGAGGTCGACGCCGTGCGCCGCGAAGCCGTGGCCGACCACAGCGACCCCACCGGCCGCTGGCAGCGCGCCCTGTGCGAACTGGCGGTCCATCAACTCAACGACCTGCACGGACACTTGGCCCAGCTGCGGGACGGCCCGCCGCGCACCCACACCCCCGAACCCGGGCCCGCGCGGCCGGAGCCGCAGCAAGGTTCACTGCTCAGCCGGGTCGGCAGCGCCGAGTGGAACCTCCTCACCGACGAGGCCAACTGGTCCGGCGAGCTGTTCCAGATCCTCGGCAGGGACCCGTCCGCGCCGCCCCTCTCCCTCGACGAGCTGCCCTCCCTGGTCCACGCCGACGACCAGCCGATGCTGACCGTGATGGTCACGGACTGCCTGGTCGACGGCAAGCCGATCGACGGCGAGTTCCGCATCGTCCGCCCCGACGGCGCCGAACGCCAGGTGCACATGATGGGCGAGCCCGTGCTCGCCCCCGACGGCTCCACCGCCTCGATGTGGGCGGTCCTGAGAGACGTCAGCGAACTGCGCCGCAGCCAGCGCGTGGTGCGCGAGACCCGGGACTCGCTGCAGCGCCAGCGGCACATCGCGCAGACCGAGCACCGCCTCGCGGTCGAACTCCAGGAAGCCGTGCTGCCGCCGTGGCGCGGCTCCCTGCGCTTCCCGCACGGCGGCTCCACGAACCTGGACCTCGCCGCCCACTACCTCCCGTCGTCGTCGACCGCCCTGATCGGCGGCGACTGGTACGACGCACTGGAACTGGCCGACGGCCGCACCCTGCTGAGCGTCGGCGACCTCACCGGCCACGGCGTCACGGTCACCTCCGGCATGGCGATGCTCCTCGGCGCCCTGCGCGGCATGGCCGTCGCCGGAGCCGACCCGGGCCGCCTCATGGGCTGGCTGAACCAATTACTCGACGCGTCCGTGCAGCCCGCACTCGGCAGCGCCGTCTGCTGTCTGTACGACGCGGCCGAGCACACCCTCACCTGGGCGCAGGCGGGACACCCCGCCCCGCTGCTGTTCCGCGACGGGACGGGGCGCGCGCTCACACCACCGGACGGCGTGCTCCTCGGTGCGACGTCCGGTGCCGCCTACGAACAGGCCGAGGAGCGACTCCGCCCCGGCGACCTGCTGTTGCTGCACACCGACGGCCTGGTGCCGCGGCGTTCCCGAGAGGCCGCGACGCACCGGCTGCTCGCCCTGGCACCGCGCTTCGCCGACGCGAAGGTGGCGCAGGACTGTGTGCGCATCGCTGTCGAGGAGTTCGGCGTGACCTCGCGCGAGGACGACGCCTGCCTGCTGGTGGCCAAGGTCGAGGCCTAGCCCCGCACGCTGCCTGGGACCTGGCAGGACTCAGCCCGCCTGCTCGTGGCCGATTCCGGGGACCGGACCGGGTACGCGGCCGAAGACGAAGACCTAGCCACGACTTCGTCACCGCCGTATCCACCGGCCCCGCACCGGCCGTGTGCTATGCCCGGACCCACTTGCCTCCCCCCGGCCGCCCCGCCGCCTTGGGCAGCGCCTGCTTGATCTCCGCACGCAAGTCCTCGATCTTCGGATAGCCCGCGTACTGACCGGTGAGCCGGTACATCTCGCGCAGCCGGTCCCAGGTGCGGTGCGAGGAGTTGGCGCCCATCGACACCAGCGCCAGGCGCGCGTACCGGTCGGCCTGCTCGGGGTCGTCGGCGATGAAGCAGGCCGACGCCAGCGAGATGTAGTCGAAGATCGTCGAGCGGTCGCGGCCCTTGGTGCGCAGTTCGATGGCCTCCTTGGCGTAGCGCTGGGCGAGCTGCGCCGCGGCCGGCTCGTGCTCGGCGAGGGTGCGGTACGCCAGGGCCTGCATGCCGTGCAGGTCCGCCTCGTCGAACATCTGCATCCAGCTGGGCGGTGGCACGTCGCCCTTGTCGGAGACGAACAGGTCCTCCGCCCGGCCGAGCGTGCGGCGCATGGCCTGGCCCTTGCCCATCGAGGCCTGGGCCCAGGCCTCGATGGTGTGCAGCATGGCCTGGGTGCGCGGCAGGGTCTGCTCGCCCGAGCCGGACTTGGCGAGCTTCATCAGGTCGAGCGCCTCGTCGGGCTTGCCCAGGTGCACCATCTGGCGTGCGGCCCGGGACAGTGCCTCACCCGCGCGCGGCCGGTCGCCGCCCTCTCTCGCCGCGTGCGCGGCGATCACGAAGTACTTCTGGGCGGTGGGTTCGAGGCCGACGTCGTGGGACATCCAGCCCGCGAGGACGGCGAGGTTGGCGGCGACGCCCCACAGGCGCCGCTGCAGATGGTCGGGGTGGCGGTAGGCGAGCATGCCGCCCACCTCGTTCAGCTGCCCCACCACGGCCTTGCGTTGCAGGCCGCCGCCCCGGGACGCGTCCCAGGCGCGGAACACCTCGACCGAGCGCTCCAGCGCCTCGATCTCCTGGGACCCGATGGGGGCGGCCTCGTAGCGGTCGAATCCGGCGGGGTCGGCGTGCAGGGGATCGTCGGTGCGGGGGGCGTCGGCCTTCAGGGTCGGATCGGTGTGCAGCCAGTCGTGCATGGCGCTGCTGAGTGCGGAGCCGGCGGCGAGCGCGGCACCCGCGCCCACCAAGCCGCGTCGGTTGAGCATGAGGTCCATTCCCGTGAATTCGGTGAGGACCGCGGCGGTTCGCTCGGGCGCCCACGGCACGCCGTCGGGGTGCTCTGTGCTCCCGTCGGCGCGCTGTTTGCCTACGCGCCCGTGCCGGACCAGACCGAGGTCCTCGATGGTCACGACACGACCGAGACGCTCGGTGAACAGAACAGCCAGGACCCTGGGTACCGGATCGCGCGGGATCTCTCCCATGTCGATCCAGCGCCGCACCCGCGAGGTGTCGGTGGCCAGCTGCGGATGACCCATCGCAGCCGCCTGCCGGTTCACCATTCTGGCGAGTTCGCCCTTGGACCAGCCCGCGAGGCCGAAGAGATCCGACAAGCGGGTGTTGGGTTGTCCGTTCACGTCAAGCCCCCAGGTTCTCGGCTGAATTGACAGTAACCGTCTGTCAGTTGCTGAGCGACTATTCGCCAGGGTTCGCCAGGGTGCGCCACATGGTGTGCCACGGGCTCACGGGTGTCAGGTAGGAATGCGCCACCCCGACCCGGCCGCCTCAAGGCATTCCCCAGGGTGCACCCACAGCGGCCGGGGCGGGAGGGCGCCGCAACTCGCTGGCACACGAAGGGATCTGTATCGCCCATGTACGCAGCATCGTCCTCCGTGTCCGCCCCGCCTCGGCCGCTGCGCCCGCACCCCTCCTCCCGCGGCACGGCCCGCGCGGCGGAGGTCCCGCTGACCGGCGGCGGCCCCTATCTGGCCCCGGCGCGGACCACGACCGCGCCACTCGGCACCGGCCGGCCCCGGCGCGTCCCGGCACCCGGCACCGGACCGCTCAGCGGGAGACTCGACCTGTCAGGCCCACAAGGAGCGCAGCTGCGCACCGCGATCGCCTCGGTCCACCGCATCTGCCCGGAGTTCCAGCCGGTGCAGGTGCTGCGCCGCAGCGGGCGCACCGTGCTCCTGGTCGGCACGGCCGGCCGCGCGACCGTCGTCGCCAAGTGCCTGCTCGACAACTCACCCCTGTGGGCCGAGCGCATCAGGCACGAAATAGCTGCTTACCGCTCGTTCGTCAGGCACCGTCCGCCCGTGCGCGCGCCGCGGCTCATCGCGGCCGACCCGGACGACTGCACGCTGGTGATCGAGCGGGTTCCGGGCCGGGTGGCCGCCCTGCAGCGCCACCCCGCGGACGCCCCGCCGCGCGCGGACGTCCGGGCGGCGCTGAGCGCCGTCTGCCGCCTCAACCAGTGGCGGCCGCCGCAGGAGATGTTCGGCAGGCCGCTGGACTACGGCCGTCGGATCTCCCGCTGCCACGAGCTGGGGCTGCTCACCGACCGCGACATGGGCGACCTGCAGAAGCTGCTGCACGGGATAGCACACGCCCACCCGTCGGGTCCGCAGCTGACCTGGCAGTTCTGTCACGGTGAGGCGCTGCTCTCGAACGTGCTGCTCTCCCCCGCCGGTCCGGTCCTCGTGGACTGGGAGCACGCGGGCTGGTACCTGCCGGGCTATGACCTGGCGACGCTGTGGTCGGTGCTCGGTGACTCCCCCGTGGCGCGCCGCGACATCAGCCAGCTCGCCCAGGCGGCGGGTCCCGCGGCCCGCGACGCGTTCCTGGTCAACCTGATGCTGGTGCTGACCCGGGAGATCAGGATGTGCGAGACAGCCGTGCAGCGGACGCTGCACGAGACGGCCCCGACGGCATCGGGCCAGGCTCACCCCGGCGCCGCGCCGTCCGGGGAGGAACAGCGGCTGCTGCTGCGGCGGCTGCACGACGACTGCCAGATGGCCCGCAGGGCCGTGCGCGCGGCGGTCGGGACCCGCTGACAGGGGGAAGGCCCGCGGTGCGCCCTGAGCGGCGGCGCACCGCGGGCCCTCGGGGCGGGCCGTGCCGACGGGGCCGTGCCCTCACCCGCCGGGGG